>NZ_BAABII010000005.1:0-409754 GCF_039542665.1 Saccharopolyspora cebuensis | reverse complement strand
GTCGCGGCGCGGCCGCTTCCGCGCGGTGCACCCGCAGCGCCCCGTCGGCGACCGCGGCCAGCGCCGCGAGCAGCGCCCCGGCCGCTCCCGGCGGTCCCACCGACACCGCCAGCACCCGTCCGCCGCAGCGCTCGGCCAGCCGCAGCCCGTGCTCCAGCGCCGCCTCCTCGGCCGGGCCCGGACCCCGGTCCCGCTCGTCGGCGGTCGCCGTCCCGGTCAGCGGGTCCACCGCGACGCGGCGCCACGACCAGCTCAGCGCCACCACGATCAGCGCGGCCACGCTCCCTCACCCCCGCCGGAAGACGACGCCGTCGCCGCCGTCGGGGTAGGACCAGGACAGCGCGCCCTCCCGGTTGCACACCTGGTAGCAGGTGCCGCACTCGAAGCACTGCTCGTAGTTGAACAGCACGCCGCCGTCCGAGGTCGGCACGAACAGGTCCGCCGGGCACGCCGTCACGCACGCCTTGGTGGTGCACGACCGGCAGACCTCGGTGTCGACGGTGATGTGCGGGCGCCGCCCGACGCGGAACTCCACCGAGGCCATCCGGTCGGCGAACGCGATGTCGTCGTAGTGCCGCGAAGCCATCTCTCCTCCTATCCGAAGATCCGCAACGCCCGCCAGGCGTCGGCGGCGAGCCGGGGCAGCCCGATGCCGCGCCGCCGGGCGCCGCGCCGCAAGGACCGCAGCAGCCCGGGTTTCGGCTCGGGGTTGCGCACCGTGAAGACCTCCTGGGCCAGGTCGCAGACCAGACCGGGGTAGGCGCGCTGCACCCGGTCGGAGAGCACGAAACCCGGTGCGCCGCGCAACCGCCGGTGGTCGGCGAGCACGAACGAGTCGGCCAGCCGCGCGCGGTACCCGGCCAGGCCGCGTCGCGAGGTGTCGCCGCCGCCGATCGCCTCGGCCGCCGCGCGGCCCGCCGCCAGCCCGGAGCCGATCGCGAAGTTCACCCCCTCCAGCCAGAGCCCGGCGGCCAGGCACATCGACGCGGCGTCCCCGGCGATCAGCAGCCCGTCGGCCGCCAGCGGCGGCATGGTGCGGTAGCCGCCCTCCGGGATCAGGTGCGCCGAGTGCTCGACGACCTCGGCTCCGCGCACGTAGGGCGCGATCGACGGGTGCCTGCGCAGGTCGGCGACGACCTCCTCCGGGCGCTTGCCGGAGGCGGTGAGGCCCGGCAGCGACAGGACCACGCCGAGCCCGACCGTCTCCCGGTTGGTGTAGAGGAATCCGCCGCCGGGGATGTCGCCGGTGCAGCCGATCATCTCGATGTCCACGCCCTCGTCGCCGCGCAACCCGAACCGCTCCTCCAGCACCGGGCGCGGCAGCGCCAGCGTCTCCTTCACCCCGAGGGTGAGGTGCTCGGGGTCGGTCCGCGGCAGCAGCCCGGCTTCCTTGGCCAGGAACGAGTTCACCCCGTCGCAGGCCACCACGAGGCGCGCGGTCAGCTCGCCGCGATCGGTGCGCACGCCGGTGATCGCGCCGCCGGCGTCGCGCAGCAGTCCGGTGGCGGTGGTCGAGGTGATCAGCTCCGCCCCGGCGGCCACCGCCTTGTCCGCCAGCCAGCCGTCGAAGTCCGCGCGGTAGGCGGTCATCCCGTTGTGCGGTGCTTCGCCCCACGCGGTGCTGCGCACGTCGACCGAGACCGAGCCGGTCGGCGTCATCATCATGGTGCTGCGGCGGGTGACCCAGCGCTGCACCGGCACTTCCTCCCACCAGCGGGGGATCACCTCGTCGAGCACCCGGCCGTAGACGACGCCGCCGTAGACGTTCTTCGAGCCGGGGAACGGTCCGCGTTCCAGCAGCACGACCTCGGCCCCGGCCCGGGCCAGCTCCAGCGCGGCGGCGGCTCCGGCGGGCCCGGCCCCGACGACGACGGCGTCCACGGCGTCAGCGGTCATGGTCGCCTCCCGGCAGGCCGAGCCGGTGCTCCAGTTCAGCGAGCACGGCGGGGGCGTCGGCCACGATGCCCAGGTCCGCCAGGGCCGTCATCGGGCACGACGGGTCGGTGTTCACGCTGATCACGTGGCGCGGCCGGCCCAGTCCGCCGACGTGCTGGGCCGCACCGGAGATGCCGAAGGCGAGGTACAGCTCGGGATTGACCACCACGCCCGTGGTGCCGATCTGCCGGTCGTGCTCGGCCCAGCCGGCGTCGGTGACCACCCGGGTGGCACCGGCGGAGCCGCCCAAGGCGGCGGCGACGGCGGTCAGCCGCGCCATCACCGCCCGGCCGTCCGCACCGGTCGGCACCGCCCCGGCCCCGGCGGCCAGGATCCGCCGCGACTCGGCGAGCTCGGTGCTCCCCGGCTCCGGGCCGAGCACCGCCACCACCTCCGCGTCCACCCCCCGGACGGGTGGTGAGTGCGGGGCACCTTCATCCGGCTTGCTCGGATGAAGGTGCCCCTCACCTGGGTCGACAGCACCTGATCGGGTGAGGTCGGTGGGGTGCGGGGGTGGCACCGGCGGCGGGGTGCCCCGGACCCCGGGGCGCAGGGTCACCACGACCGGACCGGTGAACTCGGCGCGCAGCTCCACCCGGTCGTCCAGCCGGGTCAGCACGGCCTCCTCGCGGGTGCAGCGCACCGCCCCGGCCAGCAGCGGCCGGTCCCACGCCAGCGCCAGGTGCGGGGCCAGATCCCGCCCGTCGGGCGAGGCGGGCAGCACCACCACCGGGACCTCGGCGAGCAGCGGCCGGACCGCCGCGGCCACCGCGTGCGGGCCGGTGCCGCCGAGTTCGAGGCACCACACCTGCCGCGCGGCGGTCAGCGACCGGGCGGCCTCGCCGGTCCCGGTGCCGGTGAGCAGCACCGCGCCGGCGCACTCGGCGGTGGTCTCGTCGGCCCCGGCGGGCAGCTCGCCGTCGCGCACGACCACCAGCGCCACGACCTCCGCCCCGATCACAGCGCCGCCCCGATCCGCTCGCCCTCGACCACCGCGGCGTGCGCGCGGCGCGGCGTGAGGCAGTCGCCGACGCGGTGGACGGCGAACGGCGCGTCGGCGAGCTCCCGCCACAGCGCGTCCTCCGGTTCCTGGTGCGTCGCGCAGACCACCCAGTCGGACCGGACCTGCCGCATGGCCCCGGTGGTGTGGGTGAGCACGTCGAGCACGACCGCGTCGCCGTCGGCCGCCGCGCCCAGGACCACCTCGTCGGTGCCGCCGGTGATGCCCTTGTCGTGCGCGCGCAGCGCGAAGGTCTCCAGGTCCAGCGTCACGCCGAGGTCCTGCCCGACCACCATGCCCGGGGTGCTGATCCGCACCGCGCAGCCGCGGTCGGCCAGCAGTTCGGCGACCGAGGTGGCCTGGTGGAAGCCCAGCTCGTCGACCACCAGCACGGCACCCGCCGGGCGCGCCCGGTCCTCCAGCACGTCGCGGACGTCGACGACGCGCGCCAGCTCGCCCGCCCACCACGGCCGCTGCGGCCGGGCGCCGGTGGCCAGCACCACGGCGTCGGGTCCGGCGGCGCGCAGGTCGTCGGCCGCGACCTCGACGCCGGTGCGGAGCTCGACCCCGCGGCGCAGGCACTCGGCCCGCAGATTCCGCGTCACGTCGAGGAATTCCGCGCGGCTGGGCACCGAGGCGGCGACCGCGACCTGACCGCCGGTGGTGGCGGAGCGCTCGAACAGGGTGACCCGGTGGCCGCGCTGCGCCGCCGTCGCGGCGGCCTGCAGCCCCGCCGGGCCGCCGCCGACCACCAGCACCCGCTTCGGCCGCCGGGGCGCGGGCAGCGGGGTCGCCTCCCGGCCCGCCCGCGGGTTCTCGATGCAGCCCAGCCACCGGTTCAGCCCCATCCGGCCGACGCACTCCTGGTTGCACGACAGGCAGGTGCGGATGTCCCCCGGGTGGCCGGAGCGCGCCTTGGCGGCGAAGTCGGGATCGGCGATCTGCCCGCGGACCACCCCGACCAGGTCGCAGTGCCCCTCGGCGAGAGCGCGTTCGGCCTGGGCCGGGTCCTTGATGCGGCCCACGCCGACCACCGGCAGCCGCACCGCGCGGCGCAGCGCGTTGGCGATGGGCAGCGCGTAGCCGGGCGGGATCGCCATCGACGCCTCGATCATGTACAGCGTCGAGGTCGCCACGCCGACCGAGGTGTTGAGGTAGTCCACCGCTCCGGTGGCCTCGACCAGCCGCGCCACCCGGACCGCCTCGTCGAGCGTGGTGCCGCCGTCGATCAGCTCGTCGCCGCAGAGCCGCACGCCGAGCGCCCGCTCCGGACCCAGCACGTCGCGCACCGCCGCGATGATCTCCAGCAGCAGCCGCGCCCGGTTGGCCAGCGGACCGCCGTAGTCGTCGGTGCGCAGGTTCGTCGCGGGGGACAGGAAGCCCCGCACGATCGAGGAGTGCGAGCACTGCAGCTCCACGCCGTCGAACCCGCCCTCGGCGCAGTGCGCGGCGACGGTGGCGTACCCGGCGACGACCTCGGCGATCTCGGCGCGGTCGACGGCCTTGGGCACCTCGCGGAACAGCGGGTCGGGCACCGGCGACGGCGCCCACACCGGCCGCCGCGAGTACATCGAGGACGCCTGGCCGCCGTTGTGGTTGAGCTGGGCGAACACCGGTACCCCGTGCGCGTGCACCGCGTCGGTGATCCGCCGGTAGCCGGGGATCGCGGCGCGGTCGAAGCCGTGGATCAGCTTCTCGTAGGGCCAGTCGGTCGGATGCGTCGAGTGCTCCTCGGTGATGACCAGCCCGGCCCCGCCCGCGGCGCGGGCCCCGTAGTACGCCGCGTGCTGGGCGCTGGGCAGGCCGTCCTCGGCGTAGTTGGTCAGGTGGGCGGAGAACACGATCCGGTTCCGCGCGGTGACCGGGCCCAACCGCAGCGGGGTGAACAGGTGGCGGTACGCGGCGCTCATCCGGCCGCCTTCCCGGCGGTCACCGGCGCGGCGGCCCCGGCGGCCAGCGCCGCCCGCCTGCCCTCCAGCACCGCTTCGTGCAGCGTCCGGGGCGCGGTGCGGTCCCCGGCCCGCAGCGGTGCGTCCAGCGCCTCGTCGGGCAGCCGGTGTCCGCAGTGGACGACCGCGGCCGCGGGCAGCTCCTCGCGCACCCCGGTGAGCACGTGCTCGGCGAGCACCGCCCCGGCCGTCACCGCGCGCGGCACCGACCGGGTGCGCAACCGAACCCCGGCGCGCTGCAACCGGGCGTTGGCGTCGGCGAGGTCGCCGGTCAGCGCGAGCTGGGTGCCCGCGACCGGGTCCGGGGTGAGCAGCGCGGTGTCCCGCCCGGCCGCCGCGAGCAGCTCGGCGACGCCGACGCCCACCGCGTCGCCGACCGGGTCGAACACCGCGACCGGTCCCGCAGGCAGCACCTCGTCCGCGGTGCCGCCGCGGTCGAGGTGGGCCAGCAGCGCCGCGGCGTCCAGCGCGGTCCCGCCCCGCACCGGGTAGCCGCGCGGCCCCGGTACCGAGCCGGTGGCCAGCACCACCTCGCGGCCGCCGAGGTCCGCCGCCGCGACCGGGGTGCGCAGCGCGATCCGCACGCCGAGCCGCCGCACCTCGGCGACCAGCCAGTCCACCAGCGCCCCGAGCCGGTCGCGGCCGTGCACCCGGGCCGCCCACCGGGCGGCGCCGCCGAGCTGCCCGCCGCGCTCGGCGAGCAGCACGTCGTGGCCGCGCAGCGCGAGCACCCGCGCCGCCTCGAGCCCCGCCGGCCCGCCGCCGACCACCAACACCTCGCGCGGCGCGGGGTCGGTGCCCGACACCGGCGGGTCCTCGGTCTCGTGGCCGCTGCGCGGCTCGCCCACGCAGGACACGACCGGGTTGCGGGCGTCGCGCACCCGGCACTTCTGGTTGCACAGCACGCAGGGCCGCACCCGCTCGGGACGACCGTCGCGCACCAGCGCCACCAGGCGCGGATCGGCGATCTGCGCCCGGGTCATCTCCACCAGGTCGGCGACCCCGTCGTCGAGCGCGCGCTGCGCCTGCTCGGGGGAGACCACGCTGCCCTGGAGCACGACCGGCGTCCGCCCGGCCACCGCGGTCCGGACGTCCCGGCACAGCCCGGTGTTGAACCCGGGCGGGGTGTGCAGGTCGGGCCGGGTGGCCGAGGTGCCCATCGCCGACCCGCGCACCACCACCAGGTAGTCGACGGCGGCGGCGAACTCCGCGGCCAGCTCGGCGCCGCGTTCGGGGGTGATCCCGGCCCACGGCGCGAGTTCGTCGCAGGACAGCCGCAAGCCGAGGACGCCGTCGCCGAGCCGCTCCCGGACCGCGCCCAGCACCTCGCGCAGCAGCAGCGCCCGGTCCTGCCCGTGGGCGTCGGTGCGGTGGTTGGTGAGCCCGGACAGGAACTGCCGCAGCAGCGAGTGCTGCCCGGCGGCGATCTCCACGCCGTCCAGCCCGGCGGCCGACGCGGTGGCCGCGGCCTCGGCGAAACCGGCGACCAGCCGCCGGATCTCGTCCGCTTCCAGTTCCACCGGCAGTTCCCGGGACGCCACGTCGGGCACCCGCGAGGGCGCCCACAGCGCGCGCTGGTGGTACGCCGAGGAACCCTGGGAGCCGGTGTGCCCGAGCCCGGCCAGCACCAGCGCCCCGTGCGGGCGGCACGCCTCGGCCACCGCCGCCCAGCCCGCCGCGCAGTCGGCGGCCAGCGGGGCCCGCTCGTAGGGGTGGTCGGAGGGGTCGACGGAGGCCACCTCGGTGACGATCACGCCCGTCCCGCCCGCCGCCCGCTCGGCGTAGTAGGCGACGTGCCGGTCCGACAGCGCCCGCCCGCGACCCAGGTTCGTCACGTGCGGTCCGAACAGCACCCGGGACGGGGCGGTGCGCGGGCCCAGCCCGACCGGACCGGTCAGCTCCACGTCGCCCCCGACAGCGGGCTGGAGTCGCACGGCTTGGCGGGCACCCGGACCGAGGGCATCCCGAGCCGCACGGGGCGTCCCCGGGAGTGGTCCTGCGTCGGGCGGGGCAGCACCGCGGGGTCCACGGCGGACGGATCGGCACCGCCCCGGACGCACTCGGGATCGGGGCCGTCCAGCGGCAGGCCGGTGAAGAACTTCGCCGCCATGCAGCCGCCCCGGCACGCGTCGTAGGCCGAGCAGGACGCGCAGGCACCGGCCGACGAGGGCCCGCGGAGCTCGGTGAACAGCTCCGATTCCCGCCACACCCGGGCGAACCCGCCCGCGTCGCGCACCGATCCCGCGCGGAACGCGTCGTGGATGGCGAACGGGCAGGCGTAGACGTCGCCGACCGGATCGATCAGGCAGACCACCCGGCCCGCCCCGCACAGGTTCAGCCCGGGCAGCGGGGACGAGCCCAGCGCGTTGAGGTGGAAGAAGGAGTCGCCGGTGAGCACCGAATCGCCGTGCTCGGTCAGCCAGCGGTGCAGGACGTGCTGCTGCTCGGCGGTCGGGTGCAGCTCGTGCCAGACGTCGGCGCCGCGCCCGGAGGGCCGCAGCCGGGTGATCCGCAGCTGCGCCCCGAGGTCGTCGGCGATGGCCTTGAACTCGTCGAGCTGGCCGACGTTGTGCCGGGTCATCACCACCGAGATCTTCGCCCCGGGCATCCCGGCCTCGGCCAGGTTCTCCAGCGCGCGCATCGCCATGTCGTAGGAACCCGGTCCGCGCACCGCGTCGTTGACCTCGCGGGTCGCCCCGTCCAGCGAGACCTGCACGTCCACGTAGTCGGTGGCCGCCAGCCGGGCGGCGCGGTCGCGGTCCAGGCGCAGGCCGTTGGTGGAGAACTTGACGCCGACCTGGTGGGCGACGGCGTAGTCCAGCAGTTCCCAGAAGTCCGGGCGCACGGTCGGTTCGCCGCCGCCGACGTTGACGTAGAAGACCTGCATCCGCTGGAGCTCGTCGATGACGGCCTTCATCTCCTCGGTGCCCAGCTCGTCGGGATCGCGGCGGCCGGAGGAGGACAGGCAGTGCTCGCAGGCGAGGTTGCAGGCGTAGGTCCACTCCCAGGTCAGGCAGATCGGTGCGTCGAGGCCGGAGGTGAAGTGCTCGACGAGGGAGGGCACGCGTTGCGCGGTGGCGGTCATCGGGACTCCTTCGGTCCGTCGCGGACGGGAACGATCAGCCCGGAGTCGGCGAGGGAGGCCAGCGCCCGCCGGAACGCGCCGCGCCGCTCCGGCGGCACGGTCTCCAGCGCGGCGTCGACGCTCGGGTGCTCGCCGAGCCCGCGCACCAGGTCCACCAGTTCGGGGACCTTGAGGAAGGACAGCCGCCGGTTGCCGAAGTGGTAGGCGAGCGCCCCGAACGGCTCGGGGCGCAGCGCCACGTCCGGGCTCAGCCGGTAGCCGGAGCCGGTGTCGAAGGCGGTCATCGGGCGGTTCAGTAGACGCCGCACATGCCGTCGATGGAGACCTCCTCGACCAGCAGCTCCTCGTCGACGGTCGGTTCGGTGTCGGACGTGCGGGCGGTGCTGTCCTCGCTCATGGCGGGCTTCCTCTCACCTGGGGGCGGTGCCGCGGCCGTCGTGGGGGAGAGTATGTGCACCCAGTGCAGGAAGGGAAGGATTCCGTTGCCGCGTGACACGTCCGGCCCAACCGGGCGCCCGGGCCGCCGCCGCGCCACCTCGCGCGCCGAGCTGGAGCACGTCGCCTTCGAGCTGTTCGCCGAGCAGGGCTTCGAGCGCACCACGATCGACGACATCGCCCGCGCCGCCTCGATCGCCCGCCGCACCTTCTTCCACTACTTCGCGTCCAAGAACGACGTGCCGTGGGGCGCTTTCGACGAGCAGTTGCGGTGGCTGCGCGAGGAGCTGGACCGCTACGGCCCGGACGTCCCGCTGATGGAGGTGATCCGGCGGGTGCTCGTCGACTTCAACCGGGTGCCGCCGGAGGAGGCGCCGTGGCACCGCAGGCGGATGGAACTGCTGCTGCGGGTGCCCGCCCTGCAAGCGCACTCCACGCTGCGGTACCAGGCCTGGCGCCAGGTGATCGCCGAGTTCGTCGGGCGGCGCCTCGGCGAACCGGTCGACGCGCTGGCCCCGCAGGCCATCGCCTACGCCGTCCTCGGCGTCGCGCTGGCCGCCTACGAGCAGTGGCTGGACCGGGACGACGCCGAACTCGTCGCGCTGCTGGACACCGCGGTGCGGGCCCTGGCGAGCGGGTTCGGCGCCTCCACCGAAGGCCCGGCCCGGTGAACCGATCCGCTGACGCGGCCGCGGAGGTCCCGTCCGGGTGAGGGCGGCGGTGTAGCGGGCGAGGCGTCCGGGTAGGCCGATCGGCGTGGAGGACTCGGTGGACGCCGTGGTGGTCGGAGGCGGTCCCAACGGCTTGGTCGCGGCGAACCTGCTGGTCGACGCCGGCTGGGACGTCCTCGTGCTGGAAGCCCTCCCGACCCCGGGCGGCGCCGTGCGCAGCGCCGAGCTGATCGAACCCGGGTTCCGCAACGACGTGTTCAGCGCCTTCTACCCGATGGGCGCGCTGTCGCCGTGGGTGGCCGGGATGGGGCTCGCCGAGCACGGGTTGCGCTGGCGGCACGCCCCGGCCGCGCTGGCGCACGTGCTGCCCGACGACCGGTGCGCCGTGCTGTCCCGCGACCTCGCCGAGACGACGTCCTCCCTCGCCGGGTTCGCCGGATCCGACGCGCGGGCCTGGCGCGCGGAGTTCGCCACCTGGCGGCGGATCCGCGACGACCTGGTCGGTGCGCTGTTCGACCCGTTCCCCCCGGTGCGGTCCGGGGCCAAGCTGCTGCGCTCGCTCGGCGCGGCCGACGCGCTGCGGTTCGCGCGGCTGGCCACCACCCCCGCCGCGGCCCTCGGCGCGGAGCGGTTCGCGGGGGAGGGTGCCCGGCTGCTGCTGGCGGGCAACGCGCTGCACACCGACCTCGGTCCGCTGCAGGCGGGCAGCGGGCTGTTCGGCTGGCTGCTGTGCATGGCGGCCCAGGACGTCGGCTTCCCGGTGCCGGCGGGCGGTGCGGGCGAGCTCTCCGGGGCGCTGGTCCGGCGGCTGCTGCACCGGGGCGGCCGGATCGACTGCGGACGACCGGTGGCGCGGGTGCTCACCGCGCGCGGCCGGGCCGTCGGGGTCGCCGACGGCGCGGGCGGGCTGGTGCGCGCCCGCCGCGCGGTGCTGGCCGACGTGCCCGCGCCGACGCTCTACCGGCGGCTGGTCGGCCCGGACGCGCTGCCCGCCCGGCTGCTCGACGACCTGGACGCCTTCCACTGGGACGACGCCACGCTGAAGGTGGACTGGAACCTCGACGGCCCGATCCCGTGGCGCAACCCGGCGGCCGGCCGCGCGGGCACCGTCCACCTCGGCGCGGACCTGACCGGGCTGGCCGACTTCGCCACCCGGCTGGCCACCGGACGCGTCCCGGAGGAACCGTTCCTGGTGCTCGGCCAGATGAGCACCTCGGACCCCGATCGCTCGCCGGCGGGCACCGAGACCGCGTGGGCCTACACCCACCTGCCGCGCGGCGTCCGGTGGACCGCCGACGACCTGCGCCGGGTCGCCGACCGCGTCGAGCGGACCGTCGAGCGGCACGCTCCCGGGTTCGGCGCGCTGGTGCGCGGTCGGCACGTGCAGGGGCCGGCGGACTTCGAGCGGCGCGATCCGGCGCTGGTGGAGGGCGCGCTCAACGGCGGCAGCGCCGCGCTGCACCAGCAGCTCGTCTTCCGGCCGGTCCCCGGGCTCGGTCGCGCCGACACCCCGGTCGACCGGCTGTACCTGGCGGGTGCCTCGGCGCACCCGGGCGGCGCGGTGCACGGCGGCCCCGGGGCCAACGCCGCCCGCGCCGCGCTGGCCCGCGACGGCGTCCTCGGCGAGGTCTACGGCGCGGTCGTGCGCGGGCTGCACGGCGCGCTGCACCGCTGACCCGTTCGCGTGGCGGTGCGGATGCGGTCCGGCGAGCGCGGGCGCAGGCTCCGGCGCGGGCGGCGTTGCGCGGAGGAGGCGGCATGGACCAGCGGCCGGAATCGCTCCTGATCACCGGGGTGCGGGTGTTCGACGGCCTCGGCGACGCCGCGGAGCCGGGGGCGGTGCTGGTCGAGGGCGACCGGATCGCCGCCACCGGGGCGGAGGCGCGGGAGCGGGCGCCGGAACGGGCCGAGGTGCTCGACGGCGGCGGCCGGGTGCTGCTGCCCGGTCTCACCGACGCGCACGTGCACCTGGTCGCGCTGGGCACCGAGCCCGCCGGGCTCGCGACGGCGAGCGCGGGGCTGCCGCACCTGCGGGCGCTGGAGGCCGCGCGCCGGATGCTGCTGCGGGGCTTCACCGCGGTCCGCGACATGGGCGGGGACGTCGCGGCGGTCAAGCAGGTGATCGACGAGGGGCTGTTCCCGGGCCCGCGGCTCTACCCCAGCCAGGCCGCGCTGTCCCAGACCTCCGGGCACGGCGACTTCGGCGCCGTGCACGAGCCGCCGGTGGCGCTGGGCGGGGCGCCCTCGCGGGCCGAGGAGATCGGGTTCATGCGGGTCGTCGACGGTCCCGACCGGGTGCTGGCCGGGGCCCGGGAGCAGTTGAAGAAGGGCGCGAGCCAGCTCAAGGTGATGGCCGGCGGCGGGGTGGCCTCCCGCTACGACCCGCTCGGCACGCTGCAGTTCACCCCGGAGGAGCTGCGGGCGGCGGTGCGCGCCGCCGAGGACTTCGGCACCTACGTCGCGGCCCACGTCTACGGCTCGGCGGGCGTCCGGCGAGCCCTGGAGGCGGGCGTGCGCTGCATCGAGCACGGGCAGCTCGCCGACGAGCGCACGATCGGGATGCTCGCCGAGCACGACGCCTGGCTCAGCACCCAGCCCTTCGACGTCGACGACCACCACTACCCGACGCCGGAGCTCGCCGCGAAGAACACGATGGTGTGCGACGGCGTGGAGCGCACCCTGCACCGGGCGCGGGAGCACGGGGTGCGGCTGGCCTTCGGCACCGACCTGCTCGCTCCCGCCGAGGCGCACCGGCAGGGCGCGATGCTGGCCCGGCTGTCCCGCTGGCTGAGCCCGGTCGAGGCGCTGCGCATCGCCACGTCCGGCAACGCCGCGCTGTTCCGGATGGCCGGGGAGCGGGATCCGTACCAGCAGGTGATCGACGGTCACCCGACGGCTCCGTTGGGGGTCATCCGACCGGGCGCCTTGGCGGACCTGCTCGTCGTCGAGGGGGACCCGACCCGCGACCTCGGTGTGCTCGCCGATCCCGCGGCCAACCTCGCGCTCGTGGTCAAAGGCGGTCGGATCTGGAAGAACTCGCTGGACTGACGCCGGTTTGCCCGCCGGGGCGGCGGACCGCAAGCTGAACCCGTTGCGGACCAGCAGGTCCGGGCCGCGTCGGCACGAAGGGGTGTGGGATGCAGGCGTTCTCCAGCGAACCAGGAACGGAGGGCCCGCTGCGAGCGGTCCCGGGCCCCGCGACGCGCACGGTCTGGATCTGGGCGTCGACGATCGCGGTCGGCGGGTTCCTCTTCGGCTTCGACACCGGCGTCATCTCCGGTGCGCTGCTGTTCATCAAGCGCGAGTTCGGCCTGACCGCCTTCGAGCAGGGCAGCGTGGTGAGCGTGCTGCTGCTGGGCGCGATGGCCGGTGCGCTGGCCGCGGGCTGGCTCGCCGACCGGTTGGGACGGCGCGCGGCGCTGGGCGTCGAGGGGCTCGTGTTCCTCCTCGGCACCGCTCTCGCGGTCACCGCCACCGGGTACTGGACGCTGGTGCTGGGCCGGGTGGTGCTCGGCGTGGCGGTGGGGGCCGCCTCGGCGACCGTGCCCGCCTACCTCTCCGAGATCGCCCCGAAGCGGATCCGGGGCAGGCTGCTGACCCTGAACCAGCTCATGATCACCTCCGGGATCCTGGCCGCCTACCTGGTGAACCTGGCGTTCTCGGCGGGCGGGCGGTGGCGGGAGATGATCGGGGTCGGCGCCCTGCCCGCGCTGGTGCTGCTCGCCGGGGCCGCGTTCTGGCTCCCGGAGGCGCCCGCCTGGCTGATCGCGCGCGGCCGGGTGGACAAGGCCCGCGCGGTGCTCCGGTCGATCGCCCACCCCGAGGAGGTCGACGACCTCGTCCACCGGTACCGGTCCGGGGGTCGGCCCGGGCCGGACGCCGATCCCGGGCGCTCCGGCTGGCGGGTGCTGCTCGCCGCGTCGGTCCGCCCGGCGCTGGTGGTGGGGCTGCTGCTGGCCGCCGTGCAGCAGTTCGGCGGGATCAACACGATCATCTACTACGCGCCGACGGTCATCGAGGGCACCGGGATCAGCGCGGGCAACTCGATCTTCTGCTCGGTGTTCATCGGCGTCATCAACCTGGTGATGACGCTGGTGGCGATCCGGTTCATCGACACCCGGGGCAGGCGCCGGCTGCTGCTGGTGTCGCTGGCCGGGATGACGGTCTCGCTGGTGCTGCTGGGGCTGTCCTTCGTGCTCGTCCTGGACCCCGCGCTGTCGCTGGTGTTCATGGTGCTCTACATCGCGGCGTACTCGGCCGGGCTCGGCCCGGTGTTCTGGGTGCTGATCGGCGAGGTGTTCCCGCCGCACGCGCGGGCGGTGGGCTCCGCCGCGTCCACCACGGTCAACTGGCTGGCCAACTTCGTGGTCAGCCTGACGTTCCTGACCGTGGTGAACTCGGTCGGCACCGGTCAGACGTTCTGGCTGTTCGCGGTGGTGTGCGCGTTCGCCCTCTGGTTCGTCGCCCGCTACGTCCCGGAGACCGGGGGGCGGGAGTTCGACGAGGTCGACACCGCGCTGGCCGAGCGGTTCGGCAGGCGCCGGCCGCAGCGGACCGCCTGAGCCCCACGGCGCGTCCGATGTGGTCAGCGGGGGTCGATCCGGCGGAATCCCAGCAGCGCGACGGCGGCGGTGCCGGAGTGCAGGGCGTCGAGCTCGTGGCGCAGCACCCGCTCGTACCCGGTCACCAGGTCGTGGCCCCAGCGCCGGTGCAGCTCCTCGCGCTGCCCGGTGAGCCGTCGCAGCCACTCCCGGTGGGTGCGCACCGCGTCGTCGCGCAGCAGCACCGAGTGGGTGGGCTGCCAGAGCCCGAGGCAGCTCGCGCCCAGGTCGCTCGGCCGCACGAAGCAGCGGTGCCCGCCGACGCCCTCGATCAGCCGCTGCTGGGCCGGGGACGGGGTGGACCACCGGACGTCGGGCATCGCCAGCACTTCCAGCGCGAGCTTGGCGCCGCGCCGGGTCCAGTCGTGCAGTCGCTGGAAGAAGTCCCGGTAGCGCTCCAGGTGCCGGCCCGCGCGCGCCTCGGAGTAGCGGGTGGTGTGCTCGAGGAGCTGGGCGCAGACCACCGCGTCGAACCGCTCGGCGGGCGCGTAGTCCCGGTAGTCCGCGCACTCCACGTCGATCACGCCGGACCGGGACGCCGCGTCCCGGCAGTAGCGCGCGGACCGGTCGACGCCGACCGCCACGGCGTCGCGCCGGACCGCGAGGTATTCCAGCAGTCCGCCGGAGCCGCACCCCACGTCGAGCACCCGCGCGCCGGAGCGGACCCCGGCGAGGTCGGCGAGCCGGGCGAACTTGGCGGTGTGCGCGGCGCCGAGGTCGGTGGCGTCCTGCCACAGGCCGCAGCTCGTCGTGGCGCGCTGGTCGGTCCAGGCGCGGAGGAACGCGGTGTCGACGTCGTCGAGCGCGGTGGACATCTCGGGCATGGGTTCTCCTGGTGTTTCAGCCCGTCGGGAGTTCCGCGGCGACGGCCGCTGGGTCGATTCAGAACCGCAAGCTAGCAGTCCTGCCGCCGCCGGTGCGGGCGCGCGCGCAGCGTCACTCGAACGCCACCGGTACCCCCGGGTTTCCATGCCAATGAGTTAAATCCGATCGTGTTGCCCGAGTGCGCGGACCATTCTCTTCGCCTGAAACCGGTTGTAAAGTAGGCAGAATCCAGCGCAATCGACAATTTTTCCCGCTGTCCGAAGGGGAATGGTCACCCGAGGGCGGCGACACCGCGCTGGAGGGGAACGTCGCGGGGGCCGTGCGGCGCACGGCCCCCGCGCGTCATCCGGCCAGGAGCGGCTCGACGGCCCCGGGAGGGGCGGGCGCGCGGTTCCACGCCATCCGCGACCACGGCCGCGCCAGCGCGGTGAGGTCGCCGATCCGCTTCGGCGCGAGGTCCTCCGGCGCCGCGGCCTCGGCGTGCCGCGCGAACACGCCGTCGACGTAGCGGTGGCCGGTGTCGGCGGCGACGAACACCGCGGTGCGGGCCGGGTCCTGCTCGCGTTCCCAGCGCGCGGCGAGGTAGGCGGCACCGGAGGACAGCCCGGCGAACACCGCGTGCTCGCGCAGCAGCGCGACGCTGCCCGCCAGCGCGGCCTCGAAACCGACCCAGTGCAGCAGGTCGTAGCGCTCGTGCGCCACGTTGCCGAACGGGATCGAGCTGCCGATGCCCGCGATGATGATGTCCGGGTCGGCCACGTGCTCGCTGCCGAAGGTCACGCTGCCGAACGGCTGCACGCCGACCAGCCGCACGTCCCGCGAGCGCTGCCGCAGGTACCCGGCCAGCGCGCCGGTGGAGGCCCCGGACCCGACCCCGCCGACCAGCAGCAGCGGGCCGGGCACCTCGGCGGCGATGCGGTCGGCCACCGCCCGGTAGCCGAGGTAGTGCACGTCGTCGTGGTACTGCCGCATCCAGTGGTAGTCCGGGTGCTCCCGCAGGATCTCCTCGATGCGGGCGACCCGCCTGCTCTGGTCCAGCCGCAGGTCGGTGGACGGCTCCATCTGCTCCAGGTCCGCGCCGAGCACCGCGAGCTGGGTGCGCAGCGCGCGGTCGATGGTGGTGGACCCGACGATGCGGCAGCGCAGCCCGTAGCGGTGGCAGGCCAGCGCCAGCGCGTAGGCGTAGATGCCGCTGGAGCTGTCCAGCAGCGTGTCACCGGGCCGCACGGTGCCCGCGTCGAGCAGCCGGCGCACCGCGGCGAGCGCCGAGACCACCTTCATCGTCTCGAATCGGAGGCAGACGACGCCGGAACCGGTCCGCACCAGGTCCGGCCTGCCGATGGCTTCGGAGATGTGCTCGTCCACGCTCGTCCTCCGCTCGCGCGTTGCTGGGCCCGGAAGACCCGGGTCGCGGTGATGCCTTCGCGCCGCAGCCCGCGCACCCCGGCGCGGACCCTGCGGTCGAAGTCGGGGGTGGTGGCGTCGAACAGCAGGCCCGCCACGTTGCCGCTGTGCGCCACCTGCACGCCGACCGCGCCGACGTGCTCGGCCAGCCGCTCCAGCGCGGGCAGCTCGGCCTTGGCCAGCACCCGCTGGTTGAGCCGGGCGCTGGCGGTGCTGACCCGCCCGAGCAGCGCCGCGTCGCCGTCGGCGACCGCCGTCCGCAGCGCACCGCGCAACCGCTCGTAGCCGGCCACGTCGGCGGCCCGGTCCGCGGCCAGCGCCAGGGTGTCCACCGGCCGCCCGCCGCCGGTGAGGCACCCGACGACGGCCAGCGGCGGCAGCGCCGCGCCCAGCTCCTCCAGCACCTCGCCGTCGCGCTGGGCGAACAGCAGCGGTCCGCCGCCGAGCATCAGCGGATCGCACGCGCGCTCGGCGCGCACCGCGATCCGCGCCGTGGTGCCGGGGTCCGCGACCAGCCCGAAGGCGGCGAACACCGCGCGCACCGCGGCGATCACGTCGCTGGTCGACGACCCCATGCCCAACCCGACCGGCACGCCCGCGCCGAGCTGGAGCCGCCCGCCACCGGGCGGGCAGCGGCGCCGCCGGGCGCATTCCCAGAGCGCCAGCTCGGCGGCCCGCCGCGCCTTCGCGCGCTCGCCGGGCACCGCGAGCAGCGGGCCGCCCTCGGTGCGGGTGAAGTGGGCCCGGGTGCCGGGCCCGGTCATCGGCAGCGTCACCAGACCGCGCCGGGTGGCCCCGGTCGCGTCGCGGAAGAAGCCCTGGAGGAGCTCGCCGTGGTGGCAGGGCGCCCAGCCGATGCCCTCGGTCATGCGGCACCCGCCGAGCGGTACCGGTAGAGCACCGTCGGGTCGGCGCTGAACTGGGAGAACGGGAACGGTTCCGCGGACAGCGCGGTCACCCCCGAGCCGAGGAACGCCCGCGCCACCGCCGCCGCGGACTGGGCGTAGACGATCAGCGGCAGGCCCCGTTCCCGGCAGGTCCGCAGGATGGCGTCGAAGGTGCCGTTGCCCAGCGTCATGCCGGTGGCGACCACCGCGTCGGCCGCGGCCAGCACCTCGGCGGACTCGCGGGCCACCGGCTCGCCCCACCGGGTCTCGCGCAGGTTCAGATCGCACGGCAGGCATCGCCCGCCGCGCTCCCGGATCGCCGCGACCAGCGGGTTCACCACGCCGATCAGCGCCACCGCAGCGCCCGGCGCGACGTCCAGCAGCCCGGCGACGGCCGCGTCCCGCGCGGCCGCCCGCACCTCCGGGGTGCCCGCGGGCAGCGTCACCGGTTCGGCCTCGGGGGAGTCGCGGTGCGGGCGGCGATGCGCCAGGTGGGCGTCGAGCGCGGCGATGCGCAGCGGCAGCGGTGCGTCGGCGAGCAGCTCGGCCAGCGGTGCGCCGGAGGCCTCCGCGCACACCGCCGGATCGAGCTCGCCGGTCTCGAAGGCGCAGGCGCCGAAGGAGTCGCCGACCCGGACCAGCACGTAGCTGTTCCGGTAGGTGGTGCCGGACCCGGCCAGCCGGGTGCCGTGGTGCAGCCAGAACGCGCTGGTCGCCACCACCTCGCCCGCCTCGTCCCGGGCCGCGTCGAGCAGTTCGGCCACGCCGGTCATGCGGCACCTCCCCGGTGCAGCCGGAACAGGTAGGTCAGCACGCCGTCCTGCCAGTCGTGCCGGTGGTGGACCTCGGCGGTGAACCCGTGCTCGGCCGCGTCCCCGACGATCCGCCGCAGGTCGGCGGTGTTGGAGGCGACGAGGAAGACCTCGCCGCCGGGGGCGAGCAGGTCGCGTCCGGCGAGCTGGCGGAAGAACTCGGCCAGCAGCGGCGCACCGGCGCACACGTTGCGCACCACGTCCGGGTCGTCGCTGACCGGTTGGCTCACCGCGGGCGGGTTGAAGGTGACGACGTCGAAGGCGGCGCCGTCCGGGACGCCGTCGAAGACGTCGGCGACGACCGGGACCAGCGGCGGGCGGTCGCCGACCAGCGCGCGGTAGTGCCGCGACGTGGTGGCCACGCTCTCGGCGTGCACGTCGATCGCGTGGATCTCGCGGGCTCCGCGCACCCCGGCGGCGACCGCCTCGACGCCGAGGCCGACGCCCATCGCGGCGTAGCGCCGGTCGCGGACCTCGATGTCGCCGTCGAGGATGCGCTGGTGGATCATCCGGCTGGTCGCGCCGGGCAGGAACACCCCCGGCGGGACCTCGAAGGTCCAGCCGTTCCACTCGTGGTGCCGGGTGGTGCGCAGGTCCTGCTTCGGCCGGTTCAGCGCGACGATCCGGTCGGCGGGCAGCGGGGGCGGGAGTTCGGTGAGCGGCGTGCCGGGCACGGGGGGCTCCTTTCCGGTGGGTGGGTCAGCGCCCGATCGAGCGCAGGTAGGCGGCGAGGTCCTCGGCGGCGTCGATGTTGCGCGGGCCGCTGACGGCCTCGCCGTAGTCCATGACGTGGAACCGGTCGTGGCGCACCGCGGGGGTCGAGGCCAGCGGCGGGAAGGACTTCAGGAACGCGATCTTGTCCTCGACCGGCTGGTCGCCGTAGTCGACGACGGTGATGACCTCGGGCTGCGCGGCCACGACCGGCTCCCAGCCCACGGTGGTCCAGCGCTCGTCGAGGTGGCCCATCACGTTGCGCCCGCCCGCCAGCGAGACGATGGCGTCGGGCGAGGCCTGGCGGCCGGAGGTGAACGGTTCGGTGGTGCCGGAGTCGTAGATGAACACCCGCGCCGGTTCCCCGGCCGGTCGCGAAGCGCGCAGCGCCTCGGCCCGCTGCCGCAGGTCGGCGACCAGCGCGGCGGCCCGGTCCTCGACGTGGAAGATCCGGCCGAGCTGCTCCAGGTCGGTGTAGAGGGCTTCCAGCGGCGGCACCCGCACCGGGTTCGCGCCGTAGTTGAAGCAGCTCTCGGTGTGCTGGAAGCTCTTGATCCCGAGCTCGGCCAGCTTGGCGGGGGTGATGCCGCGGTCCTCGCTGAAGCCGGAGTTCCACCCCGCCAGCACCCAGTCGGCCCCGGCGGCCACCACGGTCTCCAGCCCGAGGACGTCGGTGGACAGCGTCTCGACCGAGCGGTAGTCGTCCAGGTACGGGGAACGTTCGACGGCCGGGTCGGCGGTGCTGGGCATCACGATCCCGCGCATCCGGTCGGCCAGCCCGAGCGCGAACATCTTCTCGGTGCTGCTCATGTCGTAGGCCACGGCCCGCTCCGGCAGCGGGTAGGTGATCCGCTGGCCGCAGTTGTCCACGGTCACCGGTTCGGGGCCGCGATCGGTCCGCGGTGCGACGGTGGCGCCGCAGGCGGTGGCGAGCAGGCAGCAGGTGAGCGCGGCGGCCAGGGCCGCGCGGCGGTGTGTCACGGTCGGTCTCCTCCGGGAAGTGCGTAGAGCAGTTGGGGGGCACCGGTGTGCGGGTGGCGCACCACGGTCGGCCGCACGCCGAACACGTCCTCGACGAGCTCGGGGGTGAGCACGTCGGCGGGCGCGCCGGTGCCGACCAGCCGGCCGTCGCGGAGCACGGCGATCCGGTCGCAGGTGGCGGCGGCGAGGTTGAGGTCGTGCAGCGCCACCAGGACGGTCAGCCCGCAGTCGCGCAGCAGCGCCAGCAGCGCGACCTGGTGGCGGACGTCGAGGTGGTTGGTCGGTTCGTCGAGCACCAGCACCCGGGACTCCTGGGCCAGCGCGCGGGCGATGAGCACCCGCTGCCGCTCGCCGCCGGACAGCGACAGCACCCCGCGCTCGGCCAGGTGCTCGACGTCGGTGCGCCGCATCGCCTCCGCGCACACCGCGCGTTCCCGCTCGCCGAGCCGGTGGCCGCCGCGCTGGTGCGGGTAGCGGCCGAGCGCGACCACCTCGGCGACGGTGAAGTCCAGCTCGGTGTGCTGCTCCTGGGTCACGGCGGCCACCGCGCGCGCCCCGTCGCGCGGGGACATCGCGGCGAGCTCGGTGCCGTCCAGCAGGACCGCGCCGGTGCTGGGGCGCAGCGCGCGGTAGGCGCAGCGCAGCGCCGTGGACTTGCCGCTGCCGTTGGGTCCGACCAAGCCGACCACCTCGCCGGGCCCCGCGGTCAGCACCAGGTCGCGGACCAGCGTCGTCCCGGCGATGTGCACCGAGACCTGGTCGAGCTCCACCCGCATGTCAGCGACCTCCGAACAGGTAGCCGCGGCGGCGCAGCAGGAAGACGAACACCGGCACCCCGATCAGCGCGGTGATCACCCCCAGCGGCAGCTCCCGGGGCGCGAACAGGGTCCGGGAGGCGAGGTCGACCCAGACCAGGAAGATCGCGCCGATCAGCGGGGCGAGCGAGAGCACCCGCCGGTGGTCGGCGCCGACCAGGATCCGCACCAGGTGCGGCATCACCAGCCCGACGAACCCGACGGCACCGCTGACCGCGACCAGCGCGCCGGTGACCACCGCGGTGAGCAGGAACAGGCCCCGGCGCAGCGCGGCGGCGTCCAGGCCGAGGCTCGCCGCGGTCTCGTCGCCCATCGCCAGCACGTCCAGCGAGCGGCTGTGCCGCAGCAGCAGGGCGATCGCGCCGGCCACGGCGGCGGCCGCGATCGGCAACGAGCCCCACGCCGCACCGCCGAGGCTGCCCAGCAGCCAGAACAGCACCGACCGGGCCGCCTCGCCGAACGGGGCGAAGAACACGATGACGCTCATCAGCGCCTGGAACCCGTAGGCCAGGGCGACCCCGATGAGCACCAGCCGCAGCGGGGTGAGCCCGGCACCGCCCCGGGCGGCGAGGTAGACCAGCGCGGAGGCCAGCAGCGCGCCGAGGAACGCCGCGGCCGACAGCGCGTAGATGCCCAGGCCCGCGAACAGGCCGAAGGACACCACCGCGCTGGCGCCGACGGATGCGCCGGAGGACACGCCGAGGACGAACGGGTCGGCCAGCGCGTTGCGCACCATCGCCTGCACGGCGACCCCGATCGCGCTGAGCCCGGCGCCGACCACGGCGGCGAGCAGCACCCGGGGCGTGCGGACCTGCCAGACGATCGAGTACCCGGTGACCTCCTCGGCCCCGATGGTGCCGCCGGTGAGCGCGGCGCCGAGGTAGCGCAGCACCTCCGGCAGCGGCACCGTCGCGGGACCCAGCGAGATGCCCGCGATGGCCGACCCGGCGAGCACGACCGACAACCCGGCCACCGCCCAGGGCAGGCGGCCGGTCCGCGTCGTGGTGCGGGTCGGGGGTGGCGCCGTGCCAACCGAAACCACAGCTACCTCCACAGTGGATGGTCAGGGGGACGTTCGAGGGGGGCGGTGCCGACCGACCGCCCGGCGGGAGCGATACTACAAATGAAAACCATTATCGTCTAGCGTGGTGGAGATCATGCCCGGACCAGCAGAGGAGAGCGAGCCCGTGACCGCACCGCCCGCCCGCGCACCCGCCCGGCACGTCCTGCGCGACCCGTCGTTCCTGCGCTTGTGGTCGGGCAGCACCGCATCGGGCCTGGCCACCTGGGCGCTGCCCTTCGTGCTCGGGCTCGCCGTGCTCGACCGCGACCTCGGCGCCGCCGGGCTCGGCCTGGTGCTGGCCGCGCGCACCGCCGGATTCCTGGTCGCGGTGCCGATCAGCGGGGTGCTGGCCGATCGCTACTCGCGTCGCGCCGCCGTGCTGTGGGCCGGTCTCGCCGCGGCGGTGGCGACCCCGCTGGTGGCGCTGGGGCTCGGCCGGTCGGTGGCGCTGATGGCGGTGGCCGCCGCGGTGGTCGGAGCCGGGCAGGGCGCCTGCCGCCCCGCGTTCCAGGCGCTCACCGCCGAGGTCGTCGACGAATCCCGGCGCCAGCGGGCCAACGCCGCGATGACCTTCGCGGTGCGGGTCACCACCCTGGTCGCCCCCGGGCTGACCGCGCTGCTGGCGACCGCGCTGAGCACCACGGCGCTGCTGCTGCTCACCGCCGCGCTCTGGCTGGTCACCGCCCTGCTGCCGCCCGCCGGGCGACCCGGCCCCGCCGGACCGCACCACCGGGTGCCGTTCCACGTCGAGTTCGCCGAGGGCGTCCGCGAAGCGCGGCGGCACCCGTGGTTCCTCGCCGGGCTCGGCGCGCTCACCGCCGTCATCGCCACCGGCTACTCCGCCACCGGGGTGCTGCTGCCGCTGATCAGCCGCGACACCTTCGGCACCGAGGCCGTGCTGGCCGCCGCGCTCACCGCCTACACCGCCGGAGCCCTGCTCGGCGCGCTGGTCGTGGCCCGGTGGCGGCCGCGGAACCGGGGCTGGGCGGCGCTGGCCGGGCTCGCCGCGTACGGGTTCGCCCCGCTGAGCCTGCTGCTGCCGGTGCACCCGGTGCTGGTGGTGGCGGCCTACGTGATCGCGGGGATCGGCATCGAGCTGTTCAACGTGCCGTGGTTCACCGCCGCGCAGCGCGAAGTGGCCCCGGACAAGCTGGCCCGGGTGTCCTCCCTGGACTTCCTGCTGTCCTACGGGCTCGCGCCGCTCGGGCTGGCGCTGATCGCCCCCGCGGTGGACGTGCTCGGCCCGGTCGCCGTGCTCGGCGGCTGCGCGGTGCTCTGCTTCCTCGCCCCGGCGCTGGCCGCGCTGGTCCCCTCCAGCAGGCGCTTCTCGACGAGCTGAACGACTGCGGGCGGGGCCGGTGGCGGAAACCGCCGTTCCCGCCCGGCTGTCGGTGCCCGTCGGCAGGATGTCGGCATGACCGAACCGAAGGCGGACCTGCACCGCTACCTGCAACAGGCCCGTGACGTGCTGCTGTGGAAGCTGGAGGGCCTCTCCGAGTACGACCTCCGGCGTCCGCTGACGCCGACGGGCACCAACCTGCTGGGCCTGATCAAGCACGTGGCCAGCGTCGAGCTGGGCTACTTCGGCTTCTCCTTCGGGCGCCCGCCCGAGGAGCCGATGCCCTGGCTGGCCGAGGACGCCCCGCTGAACGCCGACATGTGGGCCACCGCGGAGGAGTCGCGGGAGGACCTGGTGGCGCTGTACCGCCGGGCCGCGGCGCATTCCGACGCCACCATCGAGGCGCTGGACCTGGACTCGCCCGGTCGGGTGCCCTGGTGGCACGAGGGCAAGGCCGACGTGACGCTGCACCACATCCTGGTGCACGTGATCGCCGAGACCCACCGGCACGCCGGACATGCCGACGTGGTCCGCGAGCTGATCGACGGGCAGGTCGGGTTGCGGCGGGACAACGACAACATGGCGCCCGGGGACGCGGCGTGGTGGCGGGACCACCACGCCGAGGTCGAACGCGCCGCGCGGGACGCCGCCGGGCGGAGCTGACCGGGCGCCGGCCGGCTCCGTTCTTGACGCGCGCCCCGCCATCGCCAACACTGGCTGCCCGCGGGCCCGCCCCCCGCGTGGTCCGAAGTGGACGGACCGGCGGGTCGGGCGGCGCGGAGGAGGTCCGGTGGAGGTCGAGCAGGTCACCGATCCGTGCGCGCACCACGGCGAGGGCCCGGTGTGGCACCCGGCGTGGCCCGGGCTGCGCTGGGTCGACCTGCTCGCCGGCGACGTCCTCACCCTGGACCGGGGGACCGGCGAGGTCCACCGCGCGCACGTCGGCCGGGTGGTCGCGGCGCTGCGGCCCCGGCGGTCCGGTGGCGCGGTGCTGGCGCTGGAACGCGGCTTCGCGCTGGCCGACGACGACCTCACCGACGTCCGCCCGCTCGGCGACCTCTGGGACGACCCGACCGTGCGGATGAACGACGGCGGTTGCGATCCCGAGGGCCGCTTCTACTGCGGGTCGATGTCCTACGCCGAGGAGGCGGGGCGCGGAGCGCTGCACGTGCTGGAACCCGACGGCCGGGTGCGGACCGCCCTCGACCGGGTCACGATCTCCAACGGTCTCGCCTGGAGCCCGGACGGCGCCACCGCCTACTACGTCGACACCGCCACGCGCCGGATCGACGCCTTCGACCACGGGGGCGCGGCGCTGCGCGCCCGGCGGCCCGCGGTGCGCATCGACGCGGACCTCGGGGCGCCCGACGGGCTCACCGTCGACGCCGAGGGGCACCTGTGGGTGGCGCTGTGGGGCGGCGGAGCCGTGCACCGGTACTCCCCGGCGGGCGAGCTGCTGGACCGGATCGAGGTCCCGGCCTCGCAGGTGACCGCCTGCACGTTCGGCGGTCCCGCGCTGCGCGACCTCTACATCACGACCTCCGCGGTGGATGCCGACCGGCGACGCCATCCGGAGTCCGGAGCGCTGTTCCGGGTCCCCGGTGCGGGGCTCGGGATGCCGGTGGCGGCGTACGCGGGATAGTTCCGCACCGCTCGGGAGTTCCCCGCGGCGGCGCCTTTGGGTGCGGCCCGGACCGGGTATCCCACCGGCATGTGCCGGTTGTTCGGGATGTCCGCCGCCCCGCGCCGGGTGCGCGCCACCTTCTGGTTGCTGGAAGCGCCGGACAGCCTCGCGCGGCAGAGCAGGCGGGAACCGGACGGCACCGGGCTGGGCACCTTCACCGCCGCGGGCGCCCCCGAGGTCGACAAGCACCCGGTGGCCGCCTACCAGGACCGCGCGTTCGTCGAGGACGCCCGGCAGCGGGCGTCCACCACGTTCCTCGCGCACGTCCGCTACGCCTCCGCGGGCGCGGCCGTGCCCCGCGACACCCACCCGTTCCAGCAGCGGGGGCGGCTGTTCGCGCACAACGGCGTGATCGGTGACCTGGCCGCGCTGGACGCCGAGCTCGGCGAGCACCGCGACCTGGTGGTCGGCGACACCGATTCGGAGCGGTTCTTCGCCCTGATCACCCGGCGGGTCGAGTCGCGGGGCGGTGACGTGGCCGCGGGCATCGCCGACGCGGTGCGCTGGCTCGCCGACGCGGTGCCGGTGCTGGCGCTGAACCTGGTGCTCACCACGGCCACCGAGCTGTGGGCGCTGCGCTACCCCGAGACGCACGGGCTGCACGTGCTGGCGCGCACCCGGGGCGGGCCGCACGGCGATCGCCACTTGGACCACGCGAGTCCGGCGGGCCGGATCCGCACCCGCTGCGGTGAGCTGGCCCGGCACCCGGCGGTGGTGGTGGCCAGCGAGCGGATGGACGAGGACCCGGGCTGGCGGGCGCTGCGGCCCGGCGAGCTGCTGCACGTCGACGAACGGCTGCGGGTGCGCAGCCGCGACGTGCTCTCCGGTGCGCCTCGGCACCGGCTCACCCCGGAACAGCTCGACCCCCGCGCGGCGGCCTCGCAGGCGTGAGGTAAGCAGGAGCCGGGTACGGCGGGGTGGAGACCACGTCCGAGCTTGAGGAGGTTGCGGGATGCCCAAGGCACCTGTCCCGGCGGAGGTCGACGCGTTCCTGCGCGCGGCCAACCCGGCGGTGATCACGTCCGTGCGCCCGGACGGCCAACCCGTCTCGGTGGCGACCTGGTACCTGTGGGAGGACGGGCGGATCCTGGTCAACATGGACGAGGGCCGCAAGCGCTTGGAGTACCTGCGCGCCGAGCCGCGCGTCACGCTCACCGTCCTCGACGGGACCGACTGGTACACCCACGTCAGCCTGCAGGGCCGGGTGGCCGAGCTGCGCGACGACCCGGACCTGGTGGACATCGACCGCCTCGCCCGGCACTACACCGGCGGGCCCTACCACGAGCGCGAGCGCCACCGGGTCAGCGCGCTGATCGACGTGGCGCGCTGGCACGGCTGGGGCGCCCACGAGAACAAGGACGTCCACCACCACTGATCCCCGCGACCCGGGTGCGGGCGTACGGTGCGGCGAGGTCGACGCGGGCGCTGTCGCGCGCGGAGGGGGGCGTGGTGGAACGGGACGAGGTGGTCGCCGCGGCCGAGGCGCTGGAGCGCGCCGCCGCGTCGTCGACCGCCGGGGACTGGCGGCTCGGCGGGCTGCTGGCGAGCCGTCCCGAGGTGATCGCGCACCGCGCCGACGGCGGTACCGAGCACGTCGCGGAGGCCCGCACCGCGAGCGCGCGGTGGATCGCGGCGATGTCGCCCGCGCTGGCCGGACCGCTCGCCGCGTGGCTGCGGTCGGCGGCGCGCGTCGAACCGGTCGATCCCGCCGCCGTGGCGGTGGCCCGGGCGCTGCGCGACCGGCTGCCCGGCTGACCCGCCCGGCCGAACCGCGCCCGACGGAACCCCGGCCGACCGAACCCCTGACCGAACTCGGCCCGGCCCGCGCTCGGGGAACGTCCCGCGCCCGGCCGTTCGGGCGGCCCGGCGCGCTTCCGCTCGGCTGAGCGCGTTGCGACGACTTCGACCTGGGAGTGGTCGAAGTCGGTGAATTCGTGCGCAGAAGTCCTTCCGCACCGGGCCGAAGTCGCCTACTGTCCCCGATCGACGCGTGAGCTCGATCACGACGAGGTGGGTGCGGTGGGGACCAGGGTGCGGAACCGGGACCAGGCGGAACTGCTGCGCCTGCTGCGCGACCGCGGTCCGCTGTCCCGCGCCGAGCTGACCGACGGGCTGGCGCTGTCGAAGTCGAAGGTCGCCGTCGAGCTGGAACGGCTGGGCGGCACCGGACTGGTCGAGGACGCGGGTCGGGCCGCCTCGCGCGGCGGTCGTCCGTCGTCGTTGGTGCGGGTAGGCAGCGACCTGCGCTTCGCCGGGATCGACATCGGCGCCACCTCCGTCGACGTGGCCGTGACCGACGGGGCGCTGCGGGTGCTGCGGAAGGTGCAGCACGGGATCGACGTGCGGTCCGGCCCGGAGGAGGTGCTGGGCACCGCCACCGCGCTGCTGCGGGAGCTGTGCCGGAGCACCGGGACGACCGCGCTGGCGGGGATCGGCGCCGGGGTCCCCGGGCCGGTCAGCTTCGCCGACGGGGTCGCGGTGGTCCCGCCGATCATGCCCGGCTGGGACGAGTACCCGGTGCGCCAGCGGCTCTCCGCCGAGTTCGACTGCCCGGCCCTGCTCGACAACGACGTGAACCTGATGGCGGCCGGCGAGTTCCACGCCGGGGCGGCCCGGGGCCTCGGCACCTTCCTGTTCGTCAAGCTCGGCACCGGCGTCGGCGCCGGGATCGTCGTCGACGGCCGGGTGCACCGCGGTGTCGACGGCTCGGCGGGCGACATCGGGCACATCCAGGTGCACGACCAGGGACCGGTGTGCGCGTGCGGGAACGTCGGGTGCCTGGAGGCGTTCTTCTCCGGTGTGGCGCTGCGCCGCGACGCCACCACCGCCGCCGAGGCCGGGCGCTCGCCGTTCCTGGCCGAGCGGCTCACCACCACCGGGGTGCTGACCGGTCGGGACGTCGCCGACGCCGCCGCGGCGGGCGATCCGGTGGCCACCGGGCTGATCCGGGAGGGCGGCAGGCACGTCGGCGAAGTGGTGGCCAAGCTGGTCAGCTTCTTCAACCCGTCCCGGATCGTCATCGGTGGCGGCTTGGCGAACCTGGGGGACCTGCTGCTGGCCGAGGTCCGCAGCACGGTCTACCACCGCTCCCTGCCGCTGGCCACCCGCAACCTGCCGGTGGTGCTGACCGGGCTCGGCGACGCCGCCGGGGTGCTCGGTGCGGTGCGCATGATCAGCGACGACGTGTTCTCCCCGAACCCGGTGGCGGGCTGACCCGAGCAGGAGGGATCGCCGATGGAGCCGACCCGACCGACCCGCGCGCTGGTGCCCGCGCTGGCGCTGGTGCTGACCGGATGCGCGGTGGAGCTGCCGACCGCACCGGCCGACGTGGGCGCCCCCGAGGTGCGCGTCGTCGACCCGGCCGCGGCCGTCGGCGCCACCGGCGAGGTGACGGTGTGCGGACCGCGCGACACCGGCGTCTACACCACGCTCGTCGAGTCGTTCACCGCGAGCCGACCGGGGTTGTCGGCCCGCTACGTCGAACTCGGCGCCGACACCGACTACACCCGCACGCAGGCCATCCAGCGCCTCGAAGGCGGCTCCGCCGAGTGCGACATCTACGTGATGGACGTGACCTGGGTCGGGGAGTGGGCCTCCCAGGGCTGGGTGCTCGACCAGAGCGAGCTGGTGGCGGCCAACCGGCACGGCCTGATCCCCACCACGCTGGACACCGCGTTCTTCGACGGGCGCTACTGGGCGACGCCGTTCCACACCAACGCCGGTCTGCTGTTCTACCGCCGCGACCGGGTGCCGCCGCCGACCACCTGGCGGCAGGTCTACGCCGAAGCCGCCCGGGAACCGGGCAACCGGCTGGAGATGCAGGCCAAGCCCTACGAGGGGCTGACGGTGAACTTCCTCGAACTGCTGTACTCCGCGGGCGGCTCGGTGCTCTCCGACGACGGGGAGGTGACCGTCGATTCGCCGCAGACCCGCGAGGTGCTGCGCACCATGACCGGCGCGCTGCGCGACGGCGCGATCGACCGGGCCTCGCTGACCTACGAGGAGGACAACTCCCGGCGGGCCTTCGAATCCGGGGCGGCGGGCTACCTGCGGCAGTGGCCCAGCGCCCACGCGCTGATCGAGGAGACCGACGTCGGCGACTCGGTCGCCGTCGCCCCGCTGCCCGCGTTCGACGCCGGGGCCGAACCCGCTTCGGTGCTCGGCGGCTGGAACATGGCCATCGCGGCCCGCAGCACCAACGTCGGCGGGGCGGTGGCGCTGATCGACCACGCGACCGGCCCGGAGTTCCAGAAGCGCATCCTGCTGGAGCACTCCCAGGCGCCCGCGATCTCCGCGACCTACCGCGATCCCGAGGTGCTGGCGCGGGTGCCGTTCGCCGCGCAGCTCGCCGAATCGGTCGCCAACGCCCGGCCGCGGCCCCGGTCGCCGGTGTACGCGCAGCTCTCCCGGGCGATCTACACCAACGTCCACGACGCGATCTCCGGACAGTCCGATGTGGAATCGGCGGTGCGCCGGATGGTCGAGGACCTCGAAGCGGCGCAGGAGACCTTCTGATCACCATGGCAGCGACACGACGCGGGATCGGCGAGCAGCAGCGGCACACCGCGCGCTGGATGCTCGCACCGTCCCTGGTGCTGATGTTCCTCGTCTCGGCGGTGCCGATCGGCTACGCGATCTGGCTCTCGCTCAACGCCTACAGCGTCCGGCAGGCCGACCTGTCGGTGTTCGTCGGCCTCACCCACTACCTGAACGCGCTGGTGTCCCCGGAGTGGTGGGAGGCGTTCCGCCAGACCTTCTTCTTCGCGGTCGTCTCGGTGGGGCTGGAGGTGGTGCTCGGCGTGCTGCTGGCGCTGCTGCTGGACCGGGCGTTCCGGGGCCGGGCGCTGCTGCGCTCGACGGTGCTGCTGCCCTACGCGGTGCTCACCGTGGTCAGCGCGATCACCTGGCAGACCATGTTCGAACCCAACTTCGGGCTGGTCACCGGGGTGCTCAACGCGCTCGGCCTGCCCGGCGGCGACCTGGTGTGGCTGGGCGAACCCGGCTACGCGATGGCGGTGATCATCGCCGCCGACGTCTGGAAGACCACGCCGTTCGTGGCGCTGCTGGTGCTGGCCGGGCTCCAGGTCATCCCGCGCGACACCTACGAGGCCGCCGCGCTCGACGGTGCCTCCCGGTGGCAGGCGTTCCGGCGCGTCACGCTGCCGCTGCTGCGCCCGGCGATCGCCGTCGCGACGCTGTTCCGGCTGCTCGACGCGCTGCGGGTGTTCGACCTGCCGTTCGTGCTGACGCGGGGCGCCAACGGCACCGAGACCATGTCCATGCTGGCCTACCAGGAACTGCGCGAGGGCAGGCTGATCGGCCAGGGCTCGGCGCTGTCGATCCTGACGTTCCTCACCGTGATGGCGGTGTCCCTGCTCTACATCCGCTACGCCGGTGGCAACATCCGCGACGTGGCCGAGGAGAAGTGATGGCGACGATCCCGCTCGGCCCGGCGCGCGGCGGCACCGCCGCGCGCCGCGGCGAACCGGCCCGGCTGCACCCGGTCACCTGGGTGTTCGTGCTGCTGGCGATGCTGGTGTCGCTGGTGCCGTTCCTGTGGCTGCTCGGCACCTCGCTGCGCACCGGCGACGACCTGTCCAGCGGATCGCTGGTCCCGGCGAACCCGACCCTGCGCAACTACGCCGACGTGCTCCGCGACGGCGAATTCCTGGTCGCCCTGCTGAACTCGGTGGTCGTCGGGGTGAGCACCACCGCGCTGGCGCTGCTGTTCGCCTCCTTCGCCGCCTACGCGCTGGCCCGGCTCACGTTGCGCCGCAAGGGGTTGATCCTCAGCCTGGTGCTGTCGGTGACCACCTTCCCGGTGATCGCCATCGCCGCGCCGATCTTCACCATCTGGAGCGAGATCGGGCTCTACGACACGCTGATCGGGCTGATCATCCCGAAGCTGACCTTCGCGCTGCCGCTGGCCATCTTCACCCTCACCTCGTTCTTCCGCGAGATCCCGGCGGAACTGGAGGAATCGGCCTACATCGACGGCGCGAGCCCGTTCCAGGCGTTCCGGCGGGTGATCCTGCCGCTGGCGGTGCCCGGCATCGCCACCACCGCGATCCTGGTGTTCATCTCGGTGTGGAACGAGTTCCTGCTCGCCGTGACGCTGACCTCCACCCCGTCGGCGCGCACCGTGCCGATGGCCATCGCGTTCTTCACCGGCGTGAGCGAGTTCGACAAGCCGATCGGCGCCATCAGCGCGGCCTCGGTGCTCGTCACGATCCCGCTGGTGGTCGTCGTGCTCATCTTCCAGAAGCGGATCGTCTCCGGCCTGACCTCCGGGGCGATCAAGGGATGACCCGCCACACAACGAGGGAGGACCGTCCATGACCGGACCAGAGCAGTCCACCGCACCGCTGCGGGTCGGCGTCGTCGGCGTCGGCTGGGCGGGTAGGCAGCACCTCGCCGCCTACCACGAGCTGCCCGGCGTCGAGATCGCCGCCATCGCCGGGCAGGAACCCGACTTGCTGGCCGAGCTCGGCGAGCGCTACGGCGCCGAGCGGTTGCTGGAGCGCTGGGAGGACCTCCTGGAGGTACCGGACCTCGACGCGGTGAGCATCGCGGTCCCCACCTTCCTGCACGCACCGGTCGCCATCGCCGCGCTCAAGCGCGGGCTGCACGTGCTCACCGAGAAACCCCTGGCGCGCAACGCGGTCGAGGGCGCCGAGATGGTCGGCGCCGCCCGCGACGCCGGCCGGGTGCTCGACGTGGTGTTCAACCACCGGCTGCGCGGCGACATCCAGGAGCTCGGGAAGGTGATCGGGCGCGGTGACCTCGGGCGGCCCTACTACGCGCGGGCGTCCTGGATGCGCCGCCGCGGCATCCCCAAGCTGGGGAGCTGGTTCACCAACCAGGAGATGGCGGGCGGCGGTCCGCTGGCCGACATCGGCGTGCACGTGCTGGACTACTCGCTGTTCCTGCTCGGCGAGCCGAAGGTGACGTCGGTGACCGCGGTGACCTACGCCGAACTCGGCCCGCGCGACCTGGGCGGCGATCCGCGGGTGACCGCCGACCGCAGCAGCTCCGCCTTCGAGGTGGAGGACTTCGCCTCGGCGTTCATGCGGTTGTCCACCGGCGGCACGCTGGTGCTGGAGACCTCGTGGGCGGCGTTCCGGGACCCGGTCGACCTGATCGACTTCCGGGTGATGGGCACCGAGGGCGGCGCCGAGCTCAAGGCGGTCGGCGCCACCAAGGCCAAGGTCGCCGAACTGGTCGTCTACACCGACGAGGACGGCGAGATCGCCGACTACGCCCCGCCGGCCGGGCCCGGCACCGACCACGCCGGGGTGGTCGGCAACTTCGTGCGCGTGCTTCGCGCGCCGGAGCTGTGGTCGGCCAACGACGGAACGCTGGCGCTGGAGCGGGCCAAGGTGATCGACGCCTGCTACCAGTCGGCGGCGGAGAAGAAGGAGATCGCAGTCGGATGAACCAGCAGCAACTCCGGGTCACGGTGTGGAACGAGGGCGTCCACGAGGCCCTGAACGACCCGCCGGGCATGGCCGAGTACTACCCCCGCGGCATCCACGGCGCGCTCGCGGAGGCGCTGCACGAGCAGCTCCCCGGCGCTACCGTGCGCACCGCGCTGCTCGACGACCCGGGCCACGGGCTCGACGAGGAGGTGCTGGCCGCCACCGACGTGCTGCTGTGGTGGGGGCACAAGGCGCACGACCGGGTGGCCGACGAGGTGGTGGACCGGGTCCAGCGGCACGTGCTGGGCGGCATGGGACTGCTGGTGCTGCACTCCGGTCACTTCTCGAAGGTCTTCACCCGGCTGATGGGCACCACCTGCTCGCTGTTCTGGCGCAACAACGCCGAGCGGGAGCTGGTGTGGACGGTGGACCCGACGCACCCGATCGCCGAGGGCGTGCCCAACCCGATCATCATCCCGGAGCAGGAGACCTACGGCGAGCACTTCGACATCCCGGCGCCCGACGAGCTGGTGTTCATCAGCGGGTTCAGCGGTGGCGAGGTGTTCCGCTCCGGCGCGACCTTCCACCGCGGCAAGGGGCGGATCTTCTACTTCAGCCCCGGCGACGAGCGCTACCCGGTCTACCACCACCCGGAGGTGCGGCGGGTGCTGGGCAACGGGGTGCGCTGGGCCGCGCGGCCGGGCGTGCCGCGGGAGCAACCGCGGGTGGCCAACGCACCGCAGGACTGGTTCGCGTGAGCCGCGGGGCGGCGATCCTCGGCGGCGGGATGATCGCCGCGGTGCACCGGCGGGCGGCCCTGCTCGCGGGGGCCGAGGTGGTGGGGGTGCTGGCGTCCACCGCGCAGCGGTCCCGGGAGGTCGCGCGGGACTGGGGCGTGCCCACCGGCTACCCCGACGTCGAGGCGGTGCTGGCCGACGACCGCGTGGACGTGGTGCACGTGTGCACGCCCAACGCCACCCACGCCGCGTTCGCGGAGCGGGCGCTGGCCGCGGGCAAGCACGTGATCTGCGAGAAACCGCTGGGCGTGTCGGTGGCCGAAGCCGAGCGGATGGCCGCCGCGGCCGACCGCAGCGGTCTGGTGGCCGCGGTGCCGTTCGTCTACCGCTACCACCCGATGGTCCGCGAGATCCGCGAGCGCAGGATCGCCGGGGAGCTGGGCGAGCTGGCCCTGGTCCACGGCAGCTACCTGCAGGACTGGATGCTGTCCCCGGACGCGTCGGGCTGGCGGGTCGATCCCGAGCTGGGCGGGCGGTCGCGCGCCTTCGCCGACATCGGCTCGCACTGGTGCGACCTGGTGGAGTGGGTGTCCGGCCACCGGATCGAGGAGCTCGTCGCGGCCACCTCCATCGCGGTCCCGGACCGCCCCGCCACCGGCGGCCCGGCCTTCTCCGGGGCCGGCAGCGGCGAGCGGGTGCCGGTGCGCACCGAGGATTCCGCGGCGCTGCTGTTCCGCACCGGCGGCGGCGTGCTCGGGTCGACCACCGTGTCGCAGGTCGCGGCCGGGCGGAAGAACCGGTTGTGGTTCGAGCTCGACGGGGCGCTGGGCAGCGCGGTGTTCGACCAGGAGGACCCGGAACGCGCGTGGTTCGGCGGCGTCGCCGGGAACCGCGTGCTGGTCCGCGATCCCGAGCACGGCGGGGCCGAGCAGCGGCGGCTCTCGCACCTGCCCGCCGGGCACCCGCAGGGCTACGCCCAGTGCTTCGAGAACTTCGTCGCCGACAGCTACGCCGCCGTCGACGGCGAGGCCCCCGACGGGCTGCCCACCTTCGCCGACGGCCTGCGCTCGGCCCGCCTCGTCGAGGCGGTGCTCGCCGCCGCCCGCACCGGTTCCTGGACGCCGGTGTGACCGGACCCCCGCTCGGCGTCGCCGTTTCGCCCGGCGCCGAGCGGGGTATCCGAGGTGGCCGCCGACCGTAGTGGAGGGCCGACATGCCGCGGACCGTCGCGCACCAGCTCATCGCGTCCCACCTGGTCGACGGCGAGCTGAGCCCGGGGGAGGAGATCGCGCTCGCGGTCGACCAGACCCTGACCCAGGACGCCACCGGCACGCTGGTGATGCAGGAGCTCGAGGCGCTGGGGCTGGACCGCACCCAGGCCGAGGTGAGCGTGCAGTACGTGGACCACAACCTGCTGCAGACCGACGAGAAGAACGCCGAGGACCACGCCTTCCTGCGCTCGGCGGCGCAGCGCTACGGGATCTGGTTCTCCAAGCCCGGCAACGGCGTCTCGCACCCGACGCACATGCAGCGCTTCGGCCGTCCCGGCACGACGATGGTGGGTTCGGACTCGCACACCTGCGCCGCCGGATCGCTGGGGATGCTGGCGATCGGCGTCGGCGGCCTGGAGGTGGCGATGGCCATCGCCGGGCGCCCGCTGCGCATTCGGATGCCGGAGATCTGGGGGGTGCGGCTCACCGGGGAGCTGCCGCCGTGGGTTTCGGCCAAGGACGTCGTGCTGGAGATGCTGCGCAGGCACACCGTGCGCGGCGGCGTCGGGCGGATCATCGAGTACCACGGCCCGGGACTGGCCGGGCTGACCGCGATGGACCGGCACGTGATCGCCAACATGGGCGCCGAGCTGGGCGCCACCACCACCGTGTTCCCGGCCGACGACGCGGTCCGCGACTTCCTGCGCGCGGAAGGCCGGGAGGACGACTTCACCGAGCTGCGCGCCGAGGACGGCGCCCGGTACGACGTGCACGACGAGATCGACCTGTCCGCCCTCGAACCGCTGATCGCGCGGCCCTCGGCGCCCGACGACGTGGTGCCGGTCCGCGAGGTCGCCGGGGAACCGGTCAGCCAGGTCGTCGTGGGTTCCTCGGCGAACCCGGGACTGCGGGACTTCGCGGTCACCGCCGCGATGGTGCGCGGTCGCCAGACCGACGCCGCGGTCAGCTTCGACGTGAACCCGACCTCCCGGGAGATCCTGGAGGACCTGACCCGGATGGGCGCCACCTTCGACCTGATCGCCGCCGGCGCTCGCATCCACCAGGCCGGGTGCATGGGCTGCATCGGGATGGGGCAGGCGCCCGCGGTGGGGCAGAACTCGCTGCGCACCTTCCCCCGGAACTTCCCCGGCCGGTCCGGGACCGAGGAGGACTCGGTGTGGTTGTGCTCGCCGGAGACCGCCGCCGCGGCGGCGCTGACCGGGCGCATCGGCGACCCGCGCGACGTCGCGGCCGAGCACGACATCCCGGCGCCCCGGTTGGCGCTGCCCGAGCAGGCGTCGGTGAACACGGCCATGCTGGTGCCGCCGCTCCCCGTCGAGCAGGCCCGGGAGGTGGAGCTGGCGCGCGGGCCGAACATCTCGGCGCTGCCGGACTTCCCGCCGCTGCCGGACCGGATCGAGGCGCCGGTGCTGCTCAAAGCGGGCGACAACGTCTCCACCGACGAGATCTCGCCCGCCGGGGCGCAAGCCCTGCCGTACCGGTCGAACGTGCCGAAGCTGGCCGACTTCACCTTCACCCGGATCGACCCGGGATACCCCGAGCGGGCCCGCGAGGTCCGCGACGGCAGCGGGCACCTCGTGGTCGGCGGGGAGAACTACGGCCAGGGCTCCTCGCGGGAGCACGCGGCGATCACGCCCCGCTACCTCGGGCTGCGCGCCGTCCTCGCGCGGTCCTACGCCCGGATCCACTGGCAGAACCTGGCCAACTTCGGCATCCTGCCGCTGGAGTTCGCCGAACCCGGCGACTACGACCGGATCGGCACCGGTGACGTGCTGGTCCTCGACGGCGTGCGGGAGGCGCTGGAAAGCGGTGACCGGATCACCGCGCGCAACGCCTCCCGCGACGAGGAGTACCCGGTGCGGCATTCGCTGTCGCCGCGCCAGGTCCGGGCCGTGCTCCACGGCGGGCAGATCCCGCTGCTCGCCGCGGAGGGCTGAGCCTGCGCTCAGCCGCCGTCGTGGTCGGCCCCGGCGCTGCCCTCGCCCGAGTCGAAGTTCAGCACCCGGTCGAACTCGATCAGGCTGTCGCCGTTGTTGCTGAACTGGATCAGGGCCAGGCCGCGCAAGGCGCTGCTGCCCTCATCGCTGGCCCCGGCGTGCGCCGGGGCGCTCGTCGCGGCGGAAGCGGCCAGGAAGGCGGCGACCCCCGCCGCGGCGCGGATTGCCCACATGTCAACGTCCTCCTCGTTCGAGTTGTGCCGCGGCGACCGGAGCGACCGCCTCGGCCGCCGGCTCCGCCGACCGGGCGAACCGGCGCGCCATCCAGGCGCAGGTGATGAGTTGCATCTGGTGGTAGAGCATCAGCGGCAGCACGATCAGGCCCGCGTTCGCGCTGCCGGCGAACAGCACGGTGGCCATCGGCAACCCGCTGGCCAGGCTCTTGTTCGACCCGCAGAGCACCAGCACGACCCGGTCCTGCCGGGCGAACCCGCACCACCTGCCGAGCAGCCCGGTGCCGAGCAGCACCGCGGTCAGCAGCACCGCGCACACGGCGAGCAGCACACCGATGTCGCGCGGCGACAGCCGGTCCCAGATCCCGGCCGCGGTACCCCGGCTGAACGCCAGGTACACCACGACCAGGATGACGCCCCGGTCCAGCAGGCCGAGGACGCCGGCGTGCTTGCGCAGCCGGGGACCGACGACCGGCCGCAGCAGCAGCCCGGCGGCGAACGGCGCGAGCAGCAGCACCACGACGTCGCGCAGCGCCCCCGGCGTGATGCCGCCACCGGAGGACAGCACCAGCAGTCCGGCCAGCAGCGGGGTCAGGAAGACCCCGAGCACGTTGGAGAACGAGGCCTGGCAGATCGCCGCGGCCACGTTGCCGCGGGCCACCGAGGTGAAGGTGATCGCGGACTGGACGGTCGACGGCAGCACGCAGAGGAACAGCACGCCCAGGTGCAGTTCCGGTGCCAGCACCGAGGGCACCAGCACCCCCAGCGCCAGGCCCAGCATCGGGAACACCGCGTAGGTGATGAGCAGGACCAGGCCGTGCAATCGCCACTGCCGCACGCCGTCCCAGGCGGCCGAGGGCGAAAGCCGGGTGCCGTACAGGAAGAACAGCAGCCCGATGGCGACCTTCACCGCCACGCCGAGGACTTCCGCCGGTGCGCCTCGGACGGGCAGCAGCGCGGCGACGCCCGCGGCGCACAGCAGCGCCACCACGTAGGGGTCCAGGCGCAGTCGCGCGAGGAGCCGGGAGGGGGAGAGCACGTCGCTGCTTCCGCTCGGGCTCACGCGTGCGCGGAGACGGACCGCGGGTGGTTGCGGCTGATGTTGCGCTCCAGCAGTTCGAGCGCGTCGGCGATGCCGCCCCGACCGTCGATCACCTCGGGCAACCTGCCGTCGGCCAGCCGCAGCTCGCTCAGCGCGGTGTCGATGGCGGTGTGCGCCGCGAACAGGCACGGGGTGCTGTAGATCGCCACGTTCACGTCGAGGTCCTGCAGCTCCGGCAACGACACGCGCGGCGACTTGCCGCCCGCGATCTGGTTGAACAGCAGCGGCTTGTCCCCGATCACCGAGCGCACCTTGCGGATCCAGTCGATGCTGCGCACGCCGTCGACCAGCAGCACGTCGGCGTCGGTGGCCGCCAACGCCTCGGCGCGCCGGAGGATCTCGGATTCCTCGGTGGCGTCGGTGCGGGCGACGACCACGAGATCGCGCCGGGTGGCCAGGACCAGTTCGAGCTTGTCGAGGTACTCGTCCAGCGGCAGGACCTGCTTGCCGTCCACGTGCCCGCAGCGGCGCGGGCGCTTCTGGTCCTCCAGGATGACGCCGGAGGCGCCGACCAGTTCCAGCTGTTCGACGACGTGGCAGGCGACTTCCGGGTCGACGTAACCGTCGTCGATGTCGACCAGCAGGTGTTGCCGCGGGAAGGCGAGCCGCAACCGCTGCACGAAGGCGACGATGTCCGGCCAGGCGATGAACCCGATGTCGGGCAATCCGTAGTGCGACGCCGCGAAGCCGAAGCCCGAAATGAACATTCCCGAATAGTGCTTCGCGGTGATCGACGCGGAGAACATGTCGTAAACACCGATGAGGGGGGTGATCTGCGGGGACAGGATTTCGTCGCGCAGTGCGGTCCCGTGCTTCAAAGCTTCTCCCAATGGGGGCAGTGCGGGGGTGTGCTTCTTCGATGAGAACCGGATTCGGCGGGAACGGACCGCTTCGCGGCATTGCGGGCGGCCGTAATTGATTCCGCACGAGCATGAGGCGCGGCTCTCGGCTCGATACCCTAATGAACGGTGCGGGTCCCGATCAAATCGCTATCGGGTGTATTTGCGCGAACACGAAGGTGTGCAAAATGAGTCGTAACGCGTCGGAATTCGCGAACTGATTTCGCCTCGGCGCGGGATCGCTCCGGCGTCGCCGCGGCGATTCCGTGGGGGTGGCGCGCCGCGGAATCGGGCGCAGCGGACGAATCGTCGCCGCCGGCCGGCTCGGCACCCGGCGTGAACCACGTTTGGCGCGAACACTAGGGTGGATGGTTTCAGCACCCCGGTTCCCGCCCGTAGGCTGCGGACGTGGAGCCCGACGACGAACCCGGTGGCGACCCGGTGTGCTGGGCCGCGCGGGTCTGCCCGGAGTGCGGCGCCTTCGCCGAGGCGGAGCCGCCGACCCGCTGCGCGCGCTGCGGCGCGGAGATCCCGGCGTCCTGAGCCGCCCCGGGCGAGCTCGGCGCTCCGGGTAGGCTGGGCGGCATGGCAGTGGGCAGCCTCTTCCTCTGAATCGCTCCGCGTCGAGCCGCACGACACCCCGGCGACGCCGGGGGCTTCGCGCGCGCTCGCCGGGCCGCTGACACCCACCCCGCGAACCTGGAGCGATCGACCATGACTGCCCCGCACCTCGACCCCTTCGCCGCGTGGCTGCGCGAGCACGCCGGCACCTTCGGCGGCCTCGACCCGGACGCACCGCTGGACGACCTGGAACCGCTGCGCGACCTCATCGGGGACGCGCGGATCGTCGGGATCGGCGAAGGCGCCCACTTCGTCGACGAGTTCACCCGGCTGCGCCAGCGGGTGCTGCGCTTCCTCGCCGAGCGGTGCGGTTTCACCGTGCTGGCCTTCGAATTCGGCTTCAGCGAGGGCTACGCCCTGGACCGCTGGCTGCGCGGCGCCGGGGCGGACGCGGACCTCAGCGGGCTGAGCGGGACCACCGCGGCCGGTGCGAACCAGGGCTTCGCGCGCTGGCTGCGCCGCCACAACGCCACCAGCGGGCACCCGCTGCGCTTCGCCGGTGTCGACGTCCCGACCGCGGCCGGATCGCTGCGCCCGGCGCTGGAGCCGGTCGTCGACTACCTGCGGGACGTCGACCCGGACCTGGTGCCGCTGGCGCGGCGGGCTCTCGAGCTCGGCGACCGGTGCTCGGCGGACTCCGTGGCCGCCGCCGCACCGCTGTGGGCGGAGCTCGGCACCGCCGAGCAGGACGCGCTCACCGCGTCGCTGTCCCGGCTGCTGCTGCGGCTGCGCTCGCTGGAACCGCGCTACGTCGAGCGCAGCGACCAGGACCGCTACGACGTGGCGCGGCGCAGGCTGGAGGCGGCGTGGCACACCGACTACATGTTCGGCGCGATGCGGGACCTCTTCGCCGGTGGCGGGATGCCGGGCGACACCACGGTCCGGGAGCGCTACATGGCCGAGTCGGTGCGCTGGCACCTCGACCGCCTCGAACCGGCCGACCGGGTGGTCCTCGCCGCGCACAACAACCACCTCCAGCGCACCCCGATCAGCTTCGACGGCGAGCTGCTGGCCCTGCCGATGGGGCTGCACCTGCACCGGATGTTCGGCGAGGACTACCGGCCGCTGGCGGTGACGCACACCGCCGACCACGTGCCCGAGATGCATCCGGACGGAGTCGGTGAGCTCGGATACACCATCGCCGAAGCATCGTTCGGCCCGCCGGAGCCGGGCAGCGTCGAGGCCGGGGTGGTCGATGCCGGGTTCGGCGCCGCCTGCACCATCGCCGACCTGCGCCAGGCCCGCCAGGAGCTGCCCGCCGAGGTGCTGCCCGATCGCATCCGCGCGCAGGGCGCTCACGTGCGCACCGCGGTGGCCGAGGCCTTCGACGGCGTGCTGATCACTCCGACGGTCACCACCGACGCCACCGTGGGCTTCTAGGGCCGCTCCCGCCCGTGGCGTGCGTGGCGGTGCCGGGCCGCACCGCGAACGCCGCCTCCTGAGTCGGAGTTCCCGCGCCGGGGTGGTGTTGCGGCAACAGGCGCCCGCGGCCGGGTCCGATCGGTCCGTCCACTGAGGACGGTGGCGCGCGATCACCGGTTCGTGTCTCTTGTCGACGGGTCGCGGCCGGTCGGAGACTGGCAGCACCGACCGGCCGGGGAGGACCGAGTGCTGGACGAACTGCGCACCGCGTTCGCGGGCCGCCACCTGGGGACCCCGGACGAGCTCGACCGGCTCCGGCGGGAACGCCCGGCCGTCCGCGTCGACGGCGGGACGGGGCCGCGGACGTGGCTGCTGACCCGTCGCGAGGACGCCGCCGCGATGCTGCGCGACCCCCGGCTCAGCCGCGTCGCGCCGGTGGCCAGCGCCTATCCCGCGCACGCGGTGGAGATGCTCTCCGGCATCGACGCACCCCGGCACACCGCGCTGCGCCGCGCGGTCGCGGCGGCCTTCTCGGCCGGTGCCGTGGAGCAGCGCCGCCCGGGGATCGAGGCGGACGCCGCCCGGCTGCTGGACGGGCTCCTCGACCGGGGCGGCCCCGCCGACCTCTACGCGGAGTTCTGCCTGCCGCTGGCGACCCGCGCCACCTGGCGGATCACCGGTCTCCCCGAGGAGTTCCAGAAGGACAACGTGCGGTGGACCTACGGCTACCTGGGGATGACCGAGTTCACCCCGGCGGCCTGCGCGTCCTCCGCCGCGGCGCAGGCGCAGCTCGTCGCCGCCGTCGTGGACGCCAAGCGCCGCTGCCCCGGTGACGACCTGGTCAGCGCGTTGCTGGCCCGCCCGGACGTGCCGGAGGCCGACCTGTCCGTGCTGGTGGCCTCCCTGCACGTCAGCGGGCACGTCAAGACGGCGGTGCAGCTCGCGTCGGCGCTGCTGGTGCTGCTGCGTCGCCCCGAGCTGCTCGCCCGGTTGCGGGCCGAACCCGCGTTGGTGCCGGAGGCGGTGGAGGAGGTGCTGCGGTTCGCGCCGGTGCCCCAGGTGACGCACTCGCGCTACGCGACCGGGCCGATGCGGCTCGCCGGGGTGGACCTGGGGCGCGGCGACACCGTCTTCGCCGCGATCGCTTCGGCCAACCACGACGAGCGCGGTTGCCCGGAGCCGCACCGGATCCGGCTGGACCGCACCGCCCCGGTGTCGCTGACCTTCGGCCACGGCAAGCACTCCTGCCTCGGTGCGGTGCTGGCGCGGACCCTCCTGCACGTCGGGGTCGGCGCGTTCCTGGCAAGGAGCGACCGGCTGCGCGGGACCGCCGGACCGGCGGAACTGCCGTGGCTGGACGGGTTCCTCGCGCGGGGGCCGATCGGGCTGCCGGTGGACGTCGCGCCTGCCGCCGGGTCGGTGCGGCCCGACGCGGGCGGGTTTCCCGCGCCGTCCGGCGGAATCGCCTCGGGAACCCGGTAGGGGGCGCGGCTCCGGTGGTGCGCCCGTTGCTCCGTCCGGGGCGCGGCGGCCACGAAGGTGGAATTGAGCGCGGTCGTGCGTTCGCGGCATTCTCGGAGGTGGGAAGCAGGGTTCCGCGGCCCGGGGCTCCCGGTCCGCGGACCGGAGGAGGTGCGTCGATGTCGAAGCCCGGAACCGACCCGGTGCCGGGGTGCGGCGTGGTGCTCCGCCGCCGGGACGACCCCGGACCGGTGCCGGGACCGCGAACCTCGGCGAGGCCGGGAGACGGCGGTGGGGCCGCCGCCGATCCGAGCCGGGCTCCCGCTGCCGCAGGATTCCGATGAACCTGGCCCACCGCGCGTGCCGGGTGCGCGCGCCGTACCGGGTCGAGGTCGGCGCGGTGTTCTCCCGGGACGGCGTCGAGCGCGGTCCGCACGTGCTGACGGTGCTGCGCGACGGCCGGTGGACGCTGCGCCGCGCGGGGCCCGCCGAGCACTCCGGTCCGCCGGTGGCGGTCTCGCTCCCGGACGCCGTCGTCGCCCCGGCGCTGACCGACGCGCACGTGCACCCCCATCCCGGCATGGACTTCGGCGCGTTCCTCCGCTACGGGATCGCCCGCATCCGGGATCTGGGCTCGCTGCCGGACGCCGTGCCCCCGCTGCGGGGTTGTGCCGTGCCGGTTCCCGAGGTGGTCCGCTGCGGAGCTCTGCTGGACAGCCCCGGCCCGCCCCGGTTCTGGCTCGCGACGCCGTGGCGCAACGCCGACGACCTGCCCGGCGTGCTCGACGCCGCGGTCCGGCGGGACGGCTCCTGGCTCAAGCTCTACGCCGGGTTCCCACCGGAGCTCTACGGCGTCGTCGTGCCGCTCGCCCACGAGCGCGGCCTGCGGGTCGCGCTGCACCCGGCGCCCGGGACGGTGGAACCGGCGCTGCGCGCCGGGGTGGACGAGATCGAGCACCTCGGCTGCCTGGTCCCGGGTGAGCTCGGCGGGCCGCGGGGCACCCACCACGCCAACCGCGTGTGGGCGGCGCGGTCACCGGAGGACACCTGGCCGGTGCTGCCGCCGGGAACGGTGCTGTGCCCGACCCTGGTCGTCCAGCGGCGGCTGGTCGTGCACGCGGCCGAGCAGTGGGCCTTCACCGGCATCGAACCGGGGCTGGCCGCGTTCTGGCGGCGGATGGCGGTGGCGTCCCGGCCGTGGACGACCGCCGAGCTGCGCGCGGCCGAACGCGCGGAGAAGGAGATGGGCGCGGTGGTGCGGCGGCTGGTCGAATCGGGCGTCCGGTTGGTGGTCGGCAGCGACACCCCGAATCCCGGCGTGCTGCCCGGCGCCGGGCTGTGGGAGGAGCTCAACCTGCTCGGCGCCGCCGGGCTCGATCCGGCCCGGCTCTACCGGACCGCGTCGGTGACCGGCGAGGGGCTGGCCACCGCGGGGACCGAATCGCTGGCCTTCCTGCCGCTGACGTCGTTCAACGCCTTCCTGCGCGGCCACCCGTACCCGGTCGAACCCGTCACCGCGACCCTGTTCGGCGGCTGCCTGTTCACCCCGCCCGCCGCGAGCGGTTGAGCACCGGGCGCGGCCACCCGGCGGAATCGGCGGACGAGCTGTGCGAAACCGCCCATTCCGCGCGTGTCCCGGGGGCATACTCCTCGACGTGACCACACTCTCACCGGAGCAGATCGCCCAGCACGCCTACGATGCCGGCTTCCGCGGCGATGCCCTGGCCACCTCGGTGGCCGTGGCGCTCGCGGAGTCGGGCGGCAACACCGATGCGCACAACGACCAGCCGCCGGACGACTCCTACGGCCTGTGGCAGATCAACATGCTCGGGGACCTGGGGACGGCCCGGCGGGAGCAGTACGGGCTCGGCTCCGACGACGAGCTGCTGGACCCGGCGGAGAACGCCGCCGCCGCGTTCGAGATCTCCGGTGACGGCAAGGACTTCGGTCCGTGGACCACCTACGCGGACGGCAAGCACGAGAAGTACATGGACGAGGCGGAGAAGGCGGCGCGGGCGGTGTCGAGCGGCGGCGGGGGCAGCGGCGGCTCGGGCGGCGGCTCCGGTGGTGGCGGCGGAGGCGGTGGTGGCTTCTCCGTGGCCCCCGATCGCCTCACGACCTACACCCGGGAGGCCGAGCGGTTCGCCGACAACCTGGAGAACGTCGGGAAGAAGACGCTGAACTCGGTGCGCGGGATCGCCGCGGACAGCTTCGGCAAGGTCGGCGAGGAGACCGGGTTCTCGGCCGCGCTCGGCGATTTCGGCAAGAGCCTGGAGAACCAGGTCAAAGCCGTCGGGTCGAACGCCCGCAAACTCGGCGCGGCGACCTCGGAGGCCGCCAAGACCTACCGGGAGACCGACGAATCGGCGGCCAAGGAACTCACCAGCCTGCTCGGCCGGCTGACCAAGTGATCGGGGGAGCCCGCAGTGGACGTGCAAGGACTGGCGGATCGGTTCGCCGGTGAGCTCAAGGCCCACCAGGGCAAGCTCGAAGGCAAGCAGAACGAGGCGCGCACGGCGCAGGAAGCCCTGGAGTCGGCCGCCAAGGCGATCCAGGACCAGCGCGACGCCCAGCGCAAGGCGGCGGACACCCTGCTCGCGCACTGGGACAGCGAGGCGACGCCGGGTTTCGAGAAGAAGGTCGCCCGGTTCGACGCGGACCTCGACGCGACCGCCGAGGCCAGCCTGCGAGGCGCCCGGATCGTCGCCGAGGTGAGCAAGGCGCTCGACGGCAGGCACAGCGCCGTCGGCAACCTGATCGACGACTTCGCCGGCAAGGCCGGGCAGTTCATCCAGGCCGGGCTGGCGCTGGCCGGGGTCGCCGCCCCCGCCGGGCTGATGAAGGCGATCGCGGGCATCAGCGACCTGGCGCAGAGCTACCTCAAGGAATCCGGCGGGCAGCTCAAGGACGCCCGGGACGAGATGGAGGAGGCCGCGCGCAAACTGCGGGCGCTGCTGCGCGAGGTCGACACCGACGGCATCGCCGACCCGAAGCAGCCCGGCGACGGCAAGCCGGACCGGGAGGGCCAGGGCGGCGGCAAAGGCCCGGGCGGCAAAGGCCCGGACGGCGGCGGTGACGGCGGCGGAGGTGACGGCGGCGAGCAGGACGGCGCCGGGTCGGGTACGGCCGAGGAGATCCTGGACAACGCCCGCCAGCACCTCGGCTTCCAGGAAGGCCCGAACAACCAGAACAAGTGGGGACCCACCGGGCAGCCGTGGTGCTCCTACTTCGCCACCTCCATGTGGCGGGAGGCCGGGGTCGACATCGACAAGCTGGGCTTCACCGGCGACGTCTACAAGTGGGGCCAGGAGCAGGGCACCGCCTACGGCCAGGGCGACATCGCGGAGCAGGCCAAGCCCGGGGACGCGTTGCTGTTCGGCACCGGGCCGTCCTACGGCAACAGCACCCACATCGGCATCGTCGAGAAGGTCGAGGGCAACACGATCACGACCATCGAGGGCAATTCCGGCGACCAGGTGCGGCGGCGGACCTACACGTTCCCGCAGGACGCCGGCGAGTTCTACGGAGGGGTGCACCCGAAGTGATCATCACCGGGAATGCCGAGCGCGGCGGCGTCTCGATCGGCGTGGCGCCCGGCGGCGCGCTGCGGTCGGTCGAGCTGGAACCGGAGGCGCTCCGGCTCGGTCCGGCGGCGCTGGCCGCGACCATCACCGCCCTGGTCCGGGAGGCGACCAGGAACGCCAACCGGGCCGCCGAAGAAGCGATGCGCGACCGGCTCGGCGGCCTGACCGACGCCGACCTGGCCGCGTTGGGGCTGGCCCAGGACGACCCGCTGATCGAGGACGACGAGGAGCCCGGAACCGAGGGGTGGCGGCAGTGAGCGACGACCCGCGCAGCATCGACGACCTCATCGCGCTCGCCGAGGAGCTCCCCGCCTCGCGCGGTCTGGCGGCGGGCATGGACGCCATCCGCGGCCTCGCGCGCGGCGAGGGCATCAGCATGGCGGTGGACCTGCAGGGGATGCTGGTCGACCTGGAGCTGGACGAGCGGGCGCTGGCGCTCGGCCCGGAGGGGCTGGCCGCCGAGCTGTCCCGGCTCAGCGGCCAGGCCTGCTCGGACGCCCTGGAACAGGGGTTGATCGCCCTCGAGGCGTTGTGCGGGACCGAGGTGGCCGACGCGGTCAGCGGTGCCACCGGCGTCGACGTGGACGAGTCGCCGCGCGGCTGAGCACCCGCGCCCCGCCCGTGGCGGCGGGCGTGGCGAGCGGGCGGCCACGGCGTCGGCGAAGGCGGCCGGTGCGGGCCACCGCGGGGCGGCTCCCCCGAACGTCCAGCTCCGCGCGCCCGGGGCGGCTCCGCTGCACGGTCGCCCGGCGAATTCGGGGCGAGCACCTCACCCCTTCGGCGGGACGGGTGGCCGGTGGGGCGGGCCCGGGTTTGGGCGGTCCCGCCCGGGGCTATGCCGAGGACGGCACCGGAGGCTGTCCGGTCCGTCGTGCCTCGGAGGTGGCGTGGTGGTCGGTGACCTGTGGGTGCGCCGGGCCGCGGACCTGCCGCTGCCCGGCGCACCGGCCGTGCTGAGCGCCCCGGGCGGCGTCATCGTGCGGGTGACCGATGCCGCCGTGGACCTGGTCGGGGTCGATTCGGCGGCCGAGCTGATCGGACTGGACCTGGGCGAACTGCTGTCCCAGGAGGATGCGGTGTGCCGGGTGCCCGGCGGTGCCGTGGTCCGACCGGTGAGCTGGCCGCACGTCGTGGAGCCCCGGCTGCTCGTCACCCTGCTGGTCGAGGTTTCGGACCTGGTCAGCCCGCTCGGGGAACTGCCCGCCGAGCTGCGCGGGTGGCCGCTGGAGCTCCAGCGCTTCGCCCGGGTCGGTGCCTACCCGCTGCGGGACGCGCAGCGCCAGGCCAAGATCGGCACCTGGGAGTGGGATCCCACCACCGGCGCGATGTGGCTGTCGGAGCTGCTGCGCGAGCTCATCGGGGTTCCCACCGGGGAGCCGTTCAACCTCGACGACTTCCTCCGCGGGATCCACCCTGAGGACCGGGAACGGGTCCGGACGGCGCTGACCGGCCTCATCGAACGCGACCACAACCTCGTCGTCGAGTTCCGGATGCTGCTCCCGCAGGAACGCGTGTTCCGGGTGCACGGTACGGCGATGCGGCTGTCCGGAGAGCCGTTCGCGCTGGTCGGCACCGCCCAGGACGTGACCGAGCAGCGCAGGCCCGAGCAGGGCGAGGAGGAGCAGCCGACGCGGGACGAGGTCACCGGGCTGCTCGACCGCACCGCCGCGCTCGGAGAGATCGCCCGCCTCGACGCCGATCCGCGCGCCGACGCCGCCGTGCTGTGCTGCGGGATCGACAACTTCAAGCGGGTGACCATCTCGCTCGGCGGGCACGAGGCCGGGGACGAGCTGCTCGCCGCGCTGGCCCGCCGGTTGCAGGACGGCGTGCCCGACGGCTGCGCGGTGGTGCGCGGATCGGGCGAGGACGAGTTCGTGATCTTCTGCCCGGACGTCGCCGCGGTCGGTGGGCTGGGGGAGCTGACCGGCCGGGTGTCCGGGTTGCTGCGCACCACCGTTCCGGTGCACGGCCACCTGATCCAGGTCTCGGCGGCCATCGGGGTCGCGGTCCGCGGTGCCAACGCGACCAGCGGCGCCGACCTGCTGCGCTTCGCCAACGCCGCGATGGTCGAGGCCGAGGGCAAGGGCGGTGCCGGGCAGGTCGCCTTCGCCGGTCCCGCGACGATGGCGGCGGCGGACTGGCAGCTCCCGCTGGAGGAGCGGCTGCGGGAGGCGTTGCACGAGGACGGCCTCGAACTGCACTACCAGCCCCTGGTCGCCGCGGACGGGACCATCCTCGGTGCCGAGGCGCTGGTGCGCTGGCACTACCCGGAGCACGGACCGGTGAGCCCGGCGACGTTCCTGCCGGTCGCCGAGCGCGGCGGACTGCTGCGGGACCTCGACCGGTGGGTGCTGCGCACGGCCCTGCGGGAAGCCGCCGGGTGGCGGCTGCCGGACGGGGGCGGACCGCTCATCGCGCTCAACCTGGCCGAACTGGTGCCCGGCGATGCCGACTTCGTCGGCGTGGTGGAGTCGGTGGTGACCGAAGCCGGGATCGACTGGCACCGGATCATCCTCGAACTCGTCGAGTCCGACCTGGTGGACCTGCGACCGAGGGCGCGGGGCGGGATGCGCGAGCTCGCCGAGCGGGGGGCGCGGTTCGCCATCGACGACTTCGGCACCGGCTATTCCTCGCTGGGCCGGTTGAAGGAACTGCCCGCCCAGATCATCAAGATCGACCGCCGGTTCGTGGCGGCCGTCGAGCAGGACACGGCGGACTTCGCGGTGACCCGGGCGATCGTGGACATGGCGCGCGCGATGGGGCGGTGGTGCGTGGCCGAAGGGGTGGAGACGGCCTCGCAGGTGAGCATCTTGTCCGCCCTCGGGGTGGAGTTCTACCAGGGCTGGGCGTTCTCCCCGGCGGTGCCCGCCGAGCGGTTCCGCGAGCTGCTCGCCGATTCGGCGCTGCCGCCACCGGAGCGGTGATCACAATGGACTGTTCACCCGGACGTGCCGAACTCCCGATCGGTGCGATTTTCCGTCCGGACTGCCGGGTACGTCCGGGGCATGAGCGAGCGCGAGTCCTCTTCGGAACATGATCGTCCTCGGGTGCTGACCAACCGCCAGGGGCACCCCGTCTACGACAACCAGAACCAGCGAACGGTCGGCAAGCGCGGCCCGGCGACCCTGGAGAACTACCAGTTCCTGGAGAAGATCAGCCATTTCGACCGGGAGCGGATCCCGGAGCGGGTGGTCCACGCCCGGGGGTTCACCTCGTTCGGGTACTTCGAGTCCTACGGCGCGTGGGGCGATCGGCCGATCGGCGAGTTCACCCGGGCCAGGCTGTTCGCCGAGCGCGGCAAGCGGACCGACGTCGCGGTCCGGTTCTCCACGGTCATCGGTGGCCGGGATTCGGCGGAGACCGCCCGCGACCCGCGCGGCTTCGCGGTCAAGTTCTACACCGAGGACGGCAACTGGGACCTCGTGGGCAACAACCTCGCGGTGTTCTTCATCCGCGACGCCATCAAGTTCCCGGACGTGATCCACGCGCTGAAACCGGACCCGATCACCTTCCGCCAGGACCCGAACCGGATCTTCGACTTCATGTCGCAGACGCCGGAGAGCATGCACATGCTGGTCAACCTGTTCAGCCCGCGCGGCATCCCGGCGGACTACCGGCACATGCAAGGTTTCGGCGTCAACACCTACAAGTGGGTCAACCAGGCCGGTGACACGGTGTTGGTGAAGTACCACTGGATCCCCACGGCGGGCGTCAAGAGCATGACCGAGGCGGATGCGGCGCAGATCCAGGCCACCGACCTCGGTCACGCCAGCAAGGACCTGTACGAGGCGATCGAGCGCGGTGACTTCCCCGAGTGGGAGCTGCGGGTGCAGATGATGGAGGACCACGAGCACCCGGAGCTCAACTGGGACCCGCTGGATGACACGAAGGTGTGGCCGGAGAACGAGTACCCGGCGCAGCCGGTCGGCCGCATGGTGCTCAACCGCAACGTGGACAACAACTTCGCCGAGAACGAGCAGATCTCGTTCGGCACCGGCGTGCTCGTGGACGGGCTCGACTTCTCCGACGACAAGATGCTGGTGGGGCGCACCTTCTCCTACAGCGATACGCAGCGCTACCGGGTGGGGCCGAACTACCTGCAACTCCCGGTCAACCAGGCCAAGCAGGCGACCGTGCACACCAACCAGCGGGACGGCCAGATGGCCTACGACCAGGACCAGGGCGGGCGCAACCCGCACGTCAACTACGAGCCCTCGATCAACGGGGGACTGGTCGAAGGCGAGTACCCGACGCACGACGAGCAGGGCCCGGAGATCCGCGGCCGGATCACCCGGGCCCGCATCGAACGCCCCGACGACTACGAGCAGGCCGGTCAGCGCTACCTGCTGATGGAGCAGTGGGAGCGCGACGACCTGGTGCGGAACCTGGTCGAGAACCTGTCGCAGTGCGCGCGGCCCATCCAGGAACGGATGGTGTGGCACTTCCTGCTGTGCGAGGACGACCTGGGCCTGCGGGTCGGTGAAGGCCTGGGCATCGCCCCGGCCGACGTCGCGGGTCTGGAACCGCTGCAGCAGCAGGACCTCTCCGAGGCGGATCGGCGGCGGCTGGGCAATCTCGGCGGCAACGGTCCGCGCGAGGTCGGCGACCTGGTGATGACCCACTGCGTGCCCGACGAACGGATGTCCGGTTGAGATCGCGACCGTCGTGCCCGGCCGGTCGGCGGCCCGCGTCGTCCGGGGATCGACGCGGGCCGCCCCCGTGCGGTGGTGCGGCGCGGGGCCCGGGCCGGCGTTGACCGCGGGATCGAAGCCGTGAACGTGGACGGGATCGCCGCGAAGGCCTGGGAGACGCTGTGGGAGCAGCTCGCCGGGCCCATGGCGTTCGTCGACCTGCAAGGGCGCCACCTCGACGTGAACCCGTCCATGTGCCGGATGCTCCGCTACGACCGGGCGGAGCTGATGGAGCTGCGTCCGGCGGACGTCACGCACCCCGGTGATCCGGTGCTCGACAAGGCGTCGATCGCCAGGCTCATCGCCGAGGGCGGCACCCTCTCCTCGGTGGAGAAGCGCTTGGTGCGCTCCGACGGCACGATGGTCTGGGTGCTGATCAACAGCTCCCTGGTGCGCGACGAGGTCGGGAATCCGCTGCTCATCGTGTCCCAGTTCCACGACATCACCGCTCGGCGGCAGTCGGAGATGCTGTGGCACCAGACGCTGGCCAACGCGCCGATCGGGATGGCCCTGATGGATCTCGACGGGCGGTGGATCGAGGTCAACGAACGGTTGGCGTCGCTGGTGGGCTACCGCCGCGAGGACATGGTCGGCCGCCCGTCGCACGAGACCATCTACGACGGGTATCGGCACGATGCCGAGCGGGTGCTGGACGATCTGCGGGAGGGCAGGCGGACCGCCGGGGCGATGGAGATCTGCCTGCGCCACCGCGACGGGCACCCGTTCTGGATGCTGACCCGGTACGGCGTGGTGCCCGGTGCCGACGACCGGCCGGCGTACCTCGTCTCCCAGTTCGAGCCCCTCGGCGATGACCTCGCGATGAGCCCGGAGCGGCTCACCGAGCTGACTCGGATGGCCTTGCGCGACCCGCTGACCGGGCTGGCGAACCGGGCGCTGCTGATCGAGCGGTTCCAGCAGGAGGTGGCGGCGCTGGGCGAGCAGGGGGGCGGGCTCGCGGTGCTCACCGTCGACCTCGACGGCTTCAAGCCGGTCAACGACCGCTACGGGCACCACGTCGGCGATGACCTGCTCCGGGTGGTGGCCGACAAGCTGGTCACCGTGGTGCGCTGCGCGGACACCGTCGCCAGGGTCGGCGGCGACGAGTTCGTCGTGCTCGCCCTGGTCCGGGATCGCGCCCACGCCGACGACCTCCGGGAGCGGGTGGTGCGGCAGGTCAACGCCGACGTGGTCGTGTCGGGCCGGGCCATCGCGCTGCGGGCCAGCGTCGGCATCGCCCACACCGACGACCCCGCCGTGGCGCCCGCCGACCTGATGCGCCGCGCCGACCAGGACATGTACGGGCGCAAGGAACGCGCCCGCTGATCGGAGGTGCGGACGTCGCCCGCGAGCGGTGGTCGCGAGCGACCGCTCCGCGAGCACGCCGGTCCGGAGGCGCTCCCGACGGGGACGGGGCACCGCACCGGCGCGGTCGGTCAGGCCCGGGCGCCCGCGGAACGGGGAGCGGCCGCGATGCCACCGCCGTGCCGGTGGTGGGCCCACCGCGCGGCGGCGTCCCGGAGCTGGTGCGTCCAGCCGCTCGGGTGCTCCTCGGCCGTGGCCCGCCAGAGCCCGGCCTGCGCGGTCGAGAACAGGTTGAGGTCCGCGGCCGACGCGCTCGACCACGAGGGCACCCCCGCGGCCCACCGCTCGGCCTCGCGCGGGTGGTGGCCGGCGGAGATCAACCAGACCACCCAGCACGCCGGGTCGATCCACGCCGCTCCCCGGGTGGCCCAGGCCCAGTCGACCAGCCGCGCGATCCCGCGGTGCCCGGTGCGGGCGATGAGCACGTTGGTGTGGTTCAGGTCGGTGTGCAGCAGCGCTTCCCCCGAGAAGGCCACGGCATCGGCCGGCTCGTCGAGGTAGGTGGCCCACCGCCGTGCCGCGTCCTTGAGCTCGACCTCCGGGCAGCGCAGTCGGCCGAGCGCGGTGAGCAGGTCCACCACGAGCGGGAGGTCCGTCGACCCGGGGCGGAAGTCGGCGCCCCGGCCGGCGAGGTGTTCGAACCCGAGCAGGTCCCAGCCCGCGCTCGTCACCCGCCAGAGCAGGGCGGCGCTCACCGGCCGCACGCGCGGGTTGACCGCCGCCTCGCGCGCCTGCGTCCACGCCCGCGGGTGGTCCTGGCGCAGGCCCTTGACGAAGACCGGCCCGCTGGCGGTGTCCAGGGTGGCGGCGACCTGGCTGTTGAAGCCGTGACGGGTCGACACCGCGCCACGGACCGCGCCCGTGCGTTCGTGGACGGCGGCGCGGAGGGACGGTGGCAGGTCTGCCCAGCTTCGACTTGGTGGCACGCGGTGCAGCATAGGGAGCGGGCGTGCCCCGATCCGGTCGACACGCGAGCGGGCCCCGGCGGTGCGCTGCCGCGATGACCCGGCCGTGCGACCCGGCGGCCCCCGCTTCGCCGTCGAGCAGAGCGCCTCCCGATGCCCATGCCGCGGCCGCCCGCAGCGCTCGGCGCAGCAGCGGCAGCGCAGCCCGCGACCACCGCGCGACCTCGGTCTTCCACCCACCCATCACCTGCTCCTTCCGACCTGGTCAGCGTGCCCACCGGCGAGCACCCGCCGGATCGGCCGAACGGCCGGGAAACCCCCGCCCGCCTCGGCCGACAGGCCGGGTTCCCGGGCACCCACCTGGCCGGGAGGACGACCCCCCGGCGTGTCCGACGCACGTCGTCGAGCGGGCATCGCCCGGGCGGTGGCCATGGGGGAGGACGTGATCGCGTGCCTGCCGCTGGCCCGGCGGGGCTGTCCACCGGCCTCGCCGAGCTGGAACGCCTGCTCGACGGGCATCCGCAGCCGGTCACCTGGTGCTGGAACCCCGCGCGGCACCGCGGCCGCCCGGCAGCTGCTGCGCGGGCTGCTGCGTCTGCTGGGGCTGGAGGTGCCGTTGCTGCTGCTGTCCGACGACCTCTCGCCGGTCGGGGCGCTGAGCTTCGGCGCGCTGGCCGGGGCGGTGGGCCTCCCCGGCGGGCGCGAACTGCTGGTCGGGCACACCCTGTCCGGGCACCATGAGGAGGACGTCGCCGCGCCCGTCCGGCGCACACCGGACGACGACCACCTGTGGCGCTGCCCGTGCGACGTGTGCGCGGGCACGCGGCTCGACCGGTCAGCCCGTCGTCGCCCTGCCCCGGTGCGGTGCCGACCCGGGCGCCGGAAGAACCGTCCACAATGGAACATGCGCCGGTCGGTGCTGAGCACGCCTCCGGGGCGCAGCGTGCAGGTGCGCGAGCGAGCCGCCGAGGCAGCTGATCGCGTCGCGCACGCCCCGGCTCAGCGCGGGGGCGCGGTGCTGTCCCTGGAGACCAGTTCGGTCGGCAGCAGCAGTCGCTTGCCGGTGCCCCCGCGCATCACCTCGACCAGCATGTCGGCCGCGCGGCGCCCCTTCTCCACCAGCGGCTGGGAGACCGTGGTGAGCCCGGCCGTCGCGGCGGCGGGCAGGTCGTCGAAGCCGGTGACCGAGATGTCCTCGGGCACCCGCGCCCCGCGTTCGGCGAGCACGTCGAGCGCGGCGAGGGCGAGCACGTCGGTGCTGGCGAGCACGGCGGTGAACCCGCCCTCGTCGAGCAGCGTGCGGGCGGCGCGCAGCGACAGCGCCCGGTTGAACCCGCCCGCCTCGACGACGGTGGTCCGGCCGAAGTCCAACCCGTGCGCGGCGAACGCGGACCGGTAGCCGCCGATGCGCTCCCGGGCCACGCGGTCGCGGATCCTCCGGAACCGACCGCGCGGGACCACGCCGCGCCGCCCGTCGGGGGCGAGGCGGTCGACGAGGACGCCGATCCGGCGGTGCCCCAGCTCGAGCAGGTGGCGGGCGGCCTGCTCGGCGCCCCGGCGGTCGCGGATGCCCACCGACGGCACGCCGGGCAGCAGCGGGGAGTCGATCACGACCATCGGCGCGCCTCGCCTGCGGACCGCGTCCAGGGCCGGGTGCCGGTCGGGCATCGCGTAGGCGAGGAACCCGTCCACGGCGCTGCGCAGCGCCACCCGCGCGGCGTGGGCGTCGCGCTCGTCGGCGGACCGGGCGATGTCCGCGGCGGGGAAGGGCAGCAGCGTCAGCGCGACCTCGGCGAGCTCGCCGACCTCGGCGATGCCGCGCAGCAGGTACGTGGTCGCCGGGTCGTCGAAGGCGAGCGCCAGCGAGTCGGTCATCATCAGGCCCAGCGCTCCGAAGTGGCCGGTGCGCAGGTTCTGGCCGCCGGGATTCGGGCCGGCGTAACCGATCTCGTCGGCGATGCGCAGCACGCGGTCGCGCAGGGCCGAGGAGATCTTCTCCGGCCGGGTGTAGGCGTAGGACACCGTTGCCTGGGACACCTGTGCGACCTGCGCCACGTCCTTCATGGTGACCAAGGCAACACACCCCCAGCGCGGTGACGCGGTGGTTCCCGCCACCGCGCAGCGCACTGTAGTCCGCACCGCCGCGGCGGGTGCTACCAGGCCGGTTCTGGCGCTGCCGACCCCGGTTATACGTTTCGACGCGTCCTTCCCTACGCTCTTCGGGTCGTAGTTCACCGCACGGATGGGATTCGATCGCGTGGCTCTTCGGTCGCGCCCGGTCGCCGACCGGGACGTATCGCCGCGGACGAGGAAGGCCCGGTGGTGGGCGGCACTGCTCGGGCTGGCGGGTGCGCTGCTCGCGGTGGCGGTGCCCTTCCTGCCGGTCAAGCACGACGTGACGACGCTGCGGTGGCCGACCTCGCACGGCACCGAGTCGGTCGAGGCGCCGCTGGTGACCTACGCGCCGCTGTGGCTGGACGCCGAGGTGCCGTGCGCCGCCGCGCGGGACCTCGACGCGCGCACCACCGGCCCGGCCGTGCTGCTCAGCACCAACGCCCCCGACTCGCCCTACGGCGCGCTGTCCGGGCTCAGCGCCACGATCGACGGCGGGCAGGTCTCGCTGTTCTCCAAGGGGGAGCTCACCGGGACCGCCCCGCTGCCCGCCGGGAACTGCTCGCTCACCGTCCACGCCGACGCCGAGGGCACCGAGGCCGCGGTCGGCGGGGAGCAGCTGGCCGCGCTCACCGGTGATCAGCGCCCGCAGCTCACCGGCGTCTTCTCCGACTTCGACGACGCGGTGGACGACGTGCGGGGCATGTCGGTCGAAGCCCGCGTCGACGACCGGTTCGCCAGCTACGCCACCGGGCTCAAGCTCGCCGTGATGGCGCTGGCGGTGCTGTGCTTCCTCGGTTCGGTGTTCGCGCTGCGGCGGCTGGACGACCGCGGCGGCCGCCGGGCGCCCCGGCTGGCCCCGTCCCGCTGGTGGCGGCCGACCGCGCAGGACACCGTGGTCGTCGGCGTGCTGCTGGTCTGGTGGCTGATCGGCGCGATGACCGCCGACGACGGCTACATCCTGACGATGGCGCGCTCGGCCGAGAGCGCGGGCTACGTCACCAACTACTTCCGCTGGTTCGCCAACCCGGAGTCGCCGTTCGGCTGGCACTACGAGCTGCTCGCGCTGTGGGTGCAGATCTCGACCGCGACGCCGTGGGTGCGCCTGCCCGCGCTGCTGATGGGCATCGGCTCCTGGCTGCTGATCAGCCGGGGCGTGCTGCCCCGGCTCGGCCGCCAGGTCCGGCGCAGCGGGGCGGCGGTGTGGGCCGCCGCCATGGTCTTCCTGGCGTCCTGGCTGCCCTACAACAACGGCATCCGCCCGGAGCCGGTGGTGGTGCTGTTCACGCTGCTGTCGCTGTGCCTGGTGGAGCGCGCGGTGGCCACCCGGCGGTTGACGCCGGCGGTGCTGGGACTGGTCGCGGCGGCCTTCGGGCTGGGCGTGAACCCGCACGGCATGGTCGCGGTGCTGCCGTTCGTGGTGGCGATCAAGCCGCTGCTGGCGATGGTGCGGGAGCGGATCCGCCAGTTCGGCGTGCTGCCGGTGCTGGCGCCGATCGCGGCGTCCGGCCTGGTCCTGCTGGTGGCGGTGTTCGCCGACCAGACCTTCCGCTCCGTGCTGGAGGCCGTCGAGCTCAAGCAGATGTTCGGCCCGAACGGCAAGTGGTACGAGGAGCTCAGCCGCTACACGCTGCTGTTCAGCGGCGGCCAGGACGGCTCGCTGAGCAGGCGGGTGCCGGTGCTGCTGCTGATCCTGTGCGTGGTGACCACCGGTGCGGTGCTGCTGCGGCGCAACCGGATCCGGGGTGCCGCGCTGGGGCCGAGCCGGCGGTTGCTGGCGATGGCCGCGCTGTGCTTCGTGGCGCTGGCGCTGACCCCCACCAAGCACACCCACCACTTCGGCATCCTCGCCGCGGTGTGCGGTGCGATGGCGGCGCTGACCGCGCTGGCCACCAGTTCGACGGTGCTGCGCTCCCGCCGCAACCGCACCGGGTTCTTCGCTTGCCTGATGGTGGTCTGCGCCTTCGCGGTGACCGGGCCGAACGCCTGGTGGTACGTGTCGGGCTGGGGCGTGCCGTGGTTCGACAAGCCGCCATCGCTGGACGGGCGCACGCTGAGCACGGCGTTCCTCGCGGTGGCGGCCGTGGCCGGGATCGTCGCGCTGGTCGAGCACCTGCGCCTGGACGACAACGGCGCGGGCGAGGGACGCGGCCGGGCGCTGCGGCGCGGCACGGCCTCGCTGACCATCGTGTGCTCGCTGCTGGTCGCGGGTGAGGTCGCGACGTTCGTCAAGGGCATCCACAAGCAGTGGGGCGGCTACAGCCTCGGTGCCGACAGCGTCGAGCAGATCGCCGGGGCCAGCTGCGGGTTGTCCGACCACGTCGAGGTCGAGGCGGACCCGAGGGCGGGCGTGCTGACCCCCTCGGCCCGGCAGCCCACCGTCGCGGCGCCCTCGGTGCGGCCGACGCGCACCGAGACCGCCGACGAGTACTTGGCGCCGCGCACCCAGGGCTTCGCCCGCGACGCCCTGCCCACCGGTGACAGCAGCATGCCGGGGCAGCTCGACTGGGATTCGCCGGCCGGGTTCGGCGGTGACGACGCGCCGCTTTGGGGGACCTACCGGCACGGCGACGGTGTCGGCGAGCTCCGCACGCCGTGGTACGACCTGCCCGAACGGGCGGCCAGCGGTGAGCTGCCGGTGGTGCTGGCCTACGCGGGCTCGGCCAGCGGGACCAACCGCCTCACCGTCGAGTGGGGACGGCAGACGGCCGACGGGTTCGAGATCGTCGAGCGCTCCCGGGTCGACGAGGACTCGCCGGACCGGTGGCGGGACCACCGGGCGCAGGCCGAAGGCGCGACCCAGGTGCGCCTCGTCGCCGAGGACCGGTCCGTGGGCCAGCAGGCGTGGCTGGCCGTGAGCGCGCCCCGGGTCCCCGAGTTGACCTCGATGACCGAGCTGGTCGGGGAGTCGACGACGTTCGTGGAGTGGCCGGCCGCGCTGGTGCACCCGTGCCTGCGGATCTCGGAGCTGCGCGGCGGGATCGCCGAGATCCCGGAGTACCGGGTCTCGGGCGGCGGACCGGTGCGCGACATCGGGCAGGGCTGGTCCTCCTCGGACGCCGGCGGCCCGTTCGGCTGGCTCAACGTCACCAGCAGCGTGCGGGAGCTGCCGACGTACCTGCGCGGCGACCTGGACCGGGACTGGGGTTCGCTGTACCGGGTGGAGTCGTTCGCCCCGGAGGCGCTGCCCGCCGAGGCGGCGCTGGAGGTGCACACCGAGACCCGCAACGGCCTCTGGTCGCCCGGACCGCTGGCCACCCCGGTGACGCTGCCCGCCCGCGCCCCGCAGACCTCCGACCGGGACGACCCCGCCGCGGAATGACCGGAGCGCGGGAGCGCGGGGTGGTCGCCGGGGGTGCAGGATCGGACGCGGGAGGTGCCGGATGAGCGGGCAGAAGGAGCGGATGCTGGCCGGTGAGCTGTACCGGGCCGACGATCCGGAGATCGCCGCCGACGCCCGGCGGGCGGCCGAGCTCAGCGAGCGGTTCAACAACTCGTCGGTGTCCGACCTCGTCGCCCGGCGCGCGGTGCTCGCCGAACTGCTCGGCGAGCTGGGCGAGGGCGCCGAGGTCCGGCCGCCGCTGCACGTGGACTACGGCTACCAGATCAGCCTGGGCGCCGGTTCGTTCGTCAACTTCGGCGCGGTGCTGCTGGACGTGGGGCGGATCTCGATCGGCGCCCACGCCCAGTTCGGCCCCCGGGTCCAGCTCCTCACCGCGACGCACCCGCTGGATGCCGAGCAGCGGCGCGCCGGGTGGGAATCGGCCCGTCCGATCACGCTCGGCGACAACGTCTGGCTCGGCGGCGGCGTCATCGTCTGCCCCGGCGTGACCATCGGCGACAACACCGTGGTGGGGGCCGGGGCGGTCGTCACCCGCGACCTGCCCGCCGACGTCGTGGCGGTCGGCAACCCGGCGAAGGTCGTGCGCGAGCTCTGAGCGGTCCTCGGCGGGCGCGCGGTCCGCCCGCCGAGGACCGGCCATCAGCTCGCCGGGACCGAGCAGGTCGTACCGCCGAGGATGAGCACCGAGGTGTCCAGGTCGGTGCGGACGCCGTCGACCAGGACGTAGCTGGCGACCTCCACGCGCCATCCCGAGGTGGCGTTGACGTCCCCGGTCCGCCACTGGTCGGTGGGCACCAGGTCCGCCGCGTCGGTCACCCGGCGCACCGAGATGTCCGCGTACTGCGGCAGGTTCTGGTGCTCCATCGTGGTCCGCGGCAGCCGCAGCGGAACGTCCCGCACCTCGTAGCTCTCGCCCGCGGCGGGCACCGGGACGGCCGCCAGCCCGCGGTCGGGCTGCCGCACCCACATCCCGGAGGCCGCCGTCGATGCCGAGACCCGTTGCGGGGAGCGGCATTCCGCCTCGCTGCGCACGTCGTCGAGGTACAGCCAGCGGTGGTCCTCGGCGGAGTCGCCGAGCGCGTTCTGGGCTTCCAGCAGGTAGTCGGCCGAGACCGTCGCGCTCGGCGTTCCGTCGCCCCGCATCGCCGCGCTGGACTCGAAGTGCGCATCCGCCGTCGCACCGCTGGGCGGGGTGTCGCCGAACACCCCGGCATCGGCGTTGACGTGGATGAACCAGGCGGTGCCGGTGGACATCGGGCCGACCGGGAGGAAGTCCTCAGCGGACTCGGCGGACGGCGGGACGACACCGTTGACGCCGCGCTGCTCGGGGGAGCCGAACACCTCCGCGAAGCGTTCCTGCTCCGCTTCGAACGCGGGGACGTGGTAGGCGCCGGTGAAGGCGTAGGCGACGGGTCCCTCCGTCGTGGCCAGCGCCGGCCCCGCGGCGCCGAGCAGGAGGGCGGCGGAGGCGCCCAGCGCGGCCCACCCTCCGAAACGAGATGCATCCAACACGCTGACTCCTTCAGGACTGCTCCCGGAACGGCTCGCTGGGCCGGTGCGCGGCGGAAGATCCAGGCGTCGCGAGCGGCTTCGCCGCTGTCCGGGAGGACCCTCGATCGATGACAGCCCTGAACACGGTGCGCCACCGGGGGTGGTTGTCCCCCTCTCGCCGAGATCACCCGAGCGGAGCAGTCCCCGGCCGAGCGGGGCCTATGGAATGGGTCACACCGGTGCGCCGACTTCGCGAATCGCCCCTCCCCGCGCGGGGGTCGGCTCATTACAGTCCCCGCGTGCTCCCGAGACCTTTCGCCCGCGGCCCGGTGTGGGCCGTCGCCGCCGCGACGTTCCTGCTGCTGGTGCTGCTCAGCGGTCGGTACGGCTACCTGACCGACGAGCTGTACTTCCTGGCGGCGGGGGCGCTGCACCTGGACTGGGGGTACATGGACCAGCAGCCGCTGGTGCCGCTGCTGGCCGCCGGGCTGGACGCGGCGTTCCCCGGTTCGCTGCTGGCGCTCCGGTTGCCCGCGGCGCTGTGCACGGCGCTCGGGGTGGTGGTCACCGGGCTGATCGCGCGGGAGTTCGGCGGCGACCGGCGGGCGCAGGTGCTGGCCGCGGCGGCCTACCCGCTGTCGCCGTGGGTGCTGCTCAGCGGGCACTGGCTGGCCGCGGCCACGGTGGAGCTGCTGCTGTGGGTCCTGCTGCTGTGGCTGGTGATCCGCTGGGTCCGCACCCGCCACGACGGGCTGCTGCTCGCTGCGGCGCTGGTGGCCGGGGTGTCGGTGCAGACCAAGTTCCAGGTCGTGGTGCTGTGCGCGGCGCTGCTGGTGAGCTGCGCGGTGGTCGGACCGCGTCGGGCGCTGGCGCGGCCGCTGCTGTGGCTCGGCGCGGGGATCTCCGCGCTCGCCGCGGTGCCGACCCTGCTGTGGCAGGCCAGCCACGACTGGCCGGCGGTGCGGATGGGCGCTGTCGTCGACGCGGAGAACAGCAGGTTGTTGCTGTTGCCGACCGCGCTGGTCTACTCCGGTGCCGTGGTCGGCGCCTTCCTGTGCTGCTACGGGATCGTCCGCCTGCTGCGCGGACCGGAGCTGCGGCCGTACCGGTTCGTCGGCTGGGCGGTGCTGGGCGTCGTGCTGTTCTTCCTGGTGACCAGCGGGCGCCCCAACTACCTCATCGGGCTCTGCGGACCGCTGTTCGCGGCCGCCGCGGTCGGGTTGCAGCACCGCCGCGAACGCAGCCCGCGCCCGCGCGGCCGGTGGCTCGCCTGGCCGGCCTACGCGGTGTCGCTGGTGCTGCCGCTGGCGGTGCTGCCGGTCTACCCGCTGGACTTCCTGGCCGAGCACCCGGCGTGGCCGAACCCGTCCCGGCTCTACGAGACCGGGTGGGACGATCTGGTGGACGCGGTCGCCGGGGAGGTCGCCGCACTGCCCGCCGAGCAGCGCGCGCGCACCGCGATCATCGGCGAGACCTACTACCTCACCGGTGCGCTCGACGTGCTCGGCCGCGACCTGCCGCCGGTGTTCAGCCCGCACCGGGGCTACTGGTACTTCGGCGCGCCACCGGAGCGGATCGACACCGTGCTGCACGTGGGCACCGACGACCGGCTCGGGCCGCACTTCGCCGCGCGGCGGTCGCTGGGCACCGTGCGCAGCGAGCACGCCAACATGGCCCAAGGCGTCTCGCTGACCCTCTACGAGGACCCGCTCGACGACTGGGCCGCGTTGTGGCCGCGCCTGCGCACCCGCTGACCGGACCTCGCCGACCGATCGCTCGGGGAACGCCGGCGCAGCGGGTCCCCCGAGCGGGCTCCCGCCGGTGTCCTCAGACTCCGAGCGTGCTCCGGTAGTGGGCGATGAGCTCCTCGTCCGGGCCGGTGTGCGGGGCGGGGCTGCGCCCGTCGAGGACCTCGGCGAGCGCGTCGAAGCAGGTCGTCCAGCCCGCTGCCGTGTTCGCCGTCCAGTCGGTGTCGGCGATGGTGTTGGTCAGCCGCAGCACGCAGCCCTGGTCGTCCTCCTCGAGGGTCCACCGCAGGTGTTCACCGGACCAGGTGAAGGCCAGCGCCGACGGCGGGCTCAGCTCGGTGATCACCGCGACGTCGGGTTCGGGTTCACCGGGGAAGCGGAGGGTGAGCGTGCCGCCCTCCCGCAGGTCCACCTCCACCGAGCAGGGGAACCACCGGCTGAGCTGCTCGGGGTCGGTCAGCGCGGCCCACACCCGGTCCCGCCGGTGCGGGTAGTGGCGTTCCAGGCGCAGCACCGGTTCCGGTGCGAGGTCGAAGGAGGCGGTGGTCGTCGCGGTCATGGCCCCTCCTCGGGGTAGGTCCGGTCCAGGTGAGCGGCGAGATCGTCGAAGCGGCGCTCCCAGAACGCGCGGTGCGGGGCCAGCCAGTCCTCCACTTCGCGCATCCCTCCCGGCCGCAGCAGGTAGCGGCGCTGCTGGCCTTCGACGAGCGTGGTGACCAGCCCCGCGTTCCGCAGCACCTTGAGGTGCTTGGAGACCGAGGTCTGGGACAGGCCCAGGCGTTCGACCAGTTCTCCCACGACGCGCCCGTCGCGGACGCGCAGCTCGTCGAGGATCGCCCGGCGCGCCGGTTCGGCCAACGCATCGAAAACGTCTCGCACGACCCGAAGTATGCCCGCGAAGGAATATGCTCGTCAAGGCATGTTTCCTGATCGAGTGGTGCTCAGCGGATGTCCTCGGCGAGGATCCGCTCGACGTTGCGCTCGGCGAGGGCGGTGATGGTGACGAACGGGTTCACCCCGGTCGAGCCGGGGATCAGCGCGCCGTCGTTGACGTAGAGGTTGCGGTGGCCCCGCACCCGGCCGTAGGCGTCGGTGGCGCGACCGAGCACCAGGCCGCCGAGCGGGTGGTAGGTGAACCGGTCCTCGAACGCCCGGGTGTCGCCGAACAGGTCGTGCCGGTAGACGGTGCCGTTGGCGTGGTTGACCCGGTCGAACAGCCGCCGGGCAGCGTCGATGGACGGCCGGCCCTGCGCGCTGTCCCAGTGCAGGCGGGCGGAGTCGGTGTCCGGGTCGTAGCTGAAGTGCCCGCGTTCGGGGTTGCGGGTGATGGCGAGGTAGACGCTCGCCCAGGTCTCCAGCCCGGCGGGCACCGGGGCGATCTCGGCGAACACCGGGTGCCGCGGATCGTCCCAGGCGTCGATGCCCATCGCGGGCATGCACGAGGCGAGCGCTCCGGTGGGATCCCAGATGTGGTTGGCGCGGCCCAGCATGACGTTGCCGTTCGGCCCCCAGCCCTGCCCGACCTCCTCGCCGAGGCCGGGCAGCGCACCGGTGTCGCGGGCGCGCACCAGGAGTTCGGTCGAGCCGAGGCTGCCCGCGCCGAGGAACAGGTGCCGGGTGCCGATCCGCTTGGTGGCCAGCACGGTGCCGTGCTCGTCGATCTCGCGGACGGTGAGCAGGTAACCGTCCGACTGCGGCACGATGTCGCGCACCTCGTGCAGCGCGTGGATGGTGACGTTGCCGGTGCCCAGCGCGGCGGCCAGGTAGGTCTGGTCCAGCGAGCGCTTGCCGTGGTTGTTGCCGTAGATGACCTCGGAGGCCAGCGCCGAGCGCGGTACCAGCTCGGCCTCTTCCCGCTCCATGTAACCGAAGTCGTAGACGCTGGGCACGAACGCGGTGGACAGACCGGCGCGCTCGGCGTGCGCCGCGGAGACCCGCGCGTAGCGGTAGCTCTCGGCGGTGCGGAACCACCGCCGGTCCACGTGGTTGGTGCCGAGCGCGGCGTTGGCGCGCGGGAAGTAGGTCCGGTACATCTCGTCGGCGTCGACCTCGGGCAGGATCTCCTCGAAGTAGGAGCGCTTCGGCACCACCGCCATCGCCCCGTTCACCAGGGATCCGCCACCGACGCCGCGCCCGAGGTAGACCGACATGTCGCCGTGGTGCACGCGATCGAGGACCCCCGCGTAGGGCTCGATGTCGCGGTTCACCAGGTCGAGCCACAGGAAGGTGGACAGCGGTGCCTCGGTGCGGGTCTTGAACCAGGTGGAGCGCTCGTCGGGCCGGATCATCCCGGGGAAGATCGTGCCGTCCGCGCCGGGCGTGTCCCACAACCGGCCCATCTCCAGCATGACGGTGGGAATCCCGGCCTCGCCGAGCCGCAGCGCGGTCACCGCCGCGCCGTAGCCGGTACCGACCACCACGGCGGGCGAGAAGTCCGAGGAGCGCGCCGCGGCGGAGCCGGTGGAGATCGTCGTCAGGCCGAGTGCGGCCGCCGTGCTGAGGGCGCTCGCGCCCAGGAAGCGCCGGCGGGACAGGGAGGTCGACATAACGCGAATGATACTCACAGTAACTTCGCGTGCACGAGGCGTTCGCGGCAAGCGGTTCCGCCGGGTGCCGCCGCCGTGCTGCCCCTCCCGGCGGTGGTCGGGGCGCATCCGGCCGAGGAGCGCAAGGGGTCATCCGGGAAACGGCTGACCGATCAGCCGACCGGCTGATCCGCTCCGGGATCTCCGACGCGGCGCGGCGGCGAGCCACGCACACCCGCGCTGAAGCCGCGCCCGCGCGGGCGAACCCGGAACGGGTTTCGCGAGGCGCAGCACCGGGTCGGGCCGACGGCCGCGCGCCCCCAGGTGCGCGCGGGAGCGCATTCCCGAACCGGAACGCCGCCCCGCACGGCGAGATCCACTGCCATCCTGGCCGCGTCGCCGCCGGATCGCGGCGGTGCCGATTCCCCGAACACCGGCACGAGCACCGGGAACCTCGGGGTCCGGAGGGGGAGATCATGGCCGTGTCGTTCTTCGTCGCCGCGCACCCGGACGACGCACTGCTGTTCCGGGGCGATTTCGCGTTCACCGACATGCGCTGGTCCGGCGCGAAGATCGTCGTGATCGACACGACGGCGGGCGACGACGGGATCGGGGACGCGTGGTGGCGGGCCAGGGAACGCGGCCTCGTCGACGCCTGCGCCGCGGCGCGCCCCTCGCTCCGGATCAGCGAGGACGCCCCCGTGTTCGCCGGTCGCGCGGTGCAGCGCTACCGAGGGGAGAACTGGACGTGCTACTTCCTTCGGCTGCCGGACGGGAATCTGGGGGGCCAGGGCTTCCCGTCGCACGGGAACCAGAGCCTCCAGAAGCTGCGGGCGGGCCAACTGCCGGGCGGCATGACGACGGTCGACGGTGCCGCCACGTACCCGGACTGGTCGGCCGTCCTGGAATCGCTGCGGCTGATCGTCGACCAGGAACGGCAGGGCGAAGCGGGCACACCGTGGGTCAACGCCTCGGACTGGAACGCCGCCGAGAACCCGGACGACCACTCCGACCACTACGCGACCGGATACGCGATCCGGGACGCGCTCGGCCCGAACGAGTTCAACTTCGCCTGGTGGAAGTCCTACTGCACCCGGGACGACAACCGGTTCCCGCCGAACCTCTCCGGAGTGGTGCTGTCGTCCAAGCGGTTCCTCTTCTACACCTACGCGTGGCGCGTGCTGCCCGCACGTCCCGGCTACCAGGGCGTCATCGACGGCGAATGGGCGCAATGGGGCGCCAAGTCGTACGCGCGGACGGTCACCGCGGGCTGATCATTCCGGTGCCGTGCGGGCGGGTTCGGCCTCGCGCGGCGCCGGGCGGACCAGGATCGCCCGGGACACCAGGAAGGTCGCGGGCACGGCGACGACCCCGCCGACCAGGGTGGCGATCCGGGAATCGACTCCGAAGCCCTCGACCAGCGCCCACACCGCCGCCGTGCTCAGCGCCAGGTTCGTGACGTTGGACAGCGGGTAGAGCAGGAACTTCCGCAACGTGGGCCGGACCCCGAAGGTGTAGCGGCAGTTGAGCAGGTAGGACACCGACATCGCCACCGTCGCCGCGATGAGGTGCGCCACCAGGTAGGGCGTCCACAACCACATCACCAGGTAGACGGCGTAGTGCACGACGGTGTTCGGCACGCCGACGACGATGAACTTGAGGAACGACACCGCTACAGCGCCCCGCTCACCGGCAGTTGGCCGTCCCCGCGCCACCGCTGGTCCGGCGGTGCGACCGTGCTGAACGTGCGGGGCCGGGGCACCGCTTCGGGTTCCGGGGTGCTGTCCTTGACCAGGAACAGCGGTCGCCGCTTGGATTCCGAGTAGATCCGGCCCAGGTACTCGCCGATCACGCCGAGGAACAGCAGGTTGATGCCGCCGATCCCGACCACGCTGACGATGATCGTCGCGTACCCCGGCACCCCGACGCCGTGCAGCAGGGTCTGCGCCACCACGAACCCCGCGTAGCAGAACGCGAGCGCGGTGATGATCAGCCCGAGGTAGATCGACGCGCGCAGCGGTTTGCTGTTGAACGACACGATGCCGTCGATGCCGTAGTTGAGCAGCTTCGGGAAGGAGAACTTGGACTTCCCGGCCGCCCGGGTGGCGTTGCGGTAGCTGATCGTCGCGGTGTCGAAGCCGATCCAGGCGAACAGGCCCTTGGAGAACCGGTTGCACTCCGGCATGGACAGCAGCGCGTCCACCGCTCGCCGCGAGAGCAGCCGGAAGTCGCCGACGCCGTCCTGCAGCGGCACGTCCACCAACCGGTTCACCGCGCGGTAGTACAGCTTCGTCACCAGCGACCGGATCGCCGACTCGCCCTTGCGGTCGCGCCGCGCGACCACCTGGTCGTAACCGGAATCCAGCAGCGGCACCATCCGCGCGAACAGCTCCGGCGGGTGCTGCAGGTCGGCGTCGATGATGCCCACCCGGTCGCCCCGCGCGTGCGTGAGGCCGGCGATCAGCGCCGCTTCCTTGCCGAAGTTGCGGCTCAGCGAGAGCACCCGGTACGCGGGGTCCTCCTCGCTGAGCCGGTGCGCCTCGGCCAGCGTCGCGTCGGAACTGCCGTCGTCGACCAGGATCACCTCGTACTCGTCGGACACCTCGGGCAACACGTGCTGCAAGGCGTTCCGGAGCCCTTCGAGGTTGTCCTGCTCGTTGTAGCAGGGCACCACGATCGACAAGTCCATGCTGCTTCCCCCCTCCGTCCTGCCGCGCGCAGCCGGGTCGCGGCGGGATGGCACCGCACCGACTGTAGGACCGCGCAGCGGGTGCCGCTCGGCGTGCGCCGCCGCCGGAACACGCGTTCGGACCGTCAGCCGCGCACCGCTGAGCACGGCACCACCACGGAGAACTCCGGTGGTCCGGCCGGGTTCAGCGGAGCGATGGCGACGGTGCGCTCGTCCGGTCCGGGCACCAGCGGAACCGAGCCCGCACCGTGGTTCTCCCCGATCGGTGACACGGGTTGCGGGGCGCGCTGCGCCGGTGGCAGCGCGCAGCCCGCCGCCGCGGTCCGCAAGCCCTCGGCCCAGGTGGGCCCGCCGGTGCGCACGCTCGGTGCGGCCCAGTCGCCCAGCAGTTGCGCGCCCAGGAAGCAGCTCAGCGCCACCCAGACCACCGGTGGCCGGGCGGTGCGCGGTGCTGCGGGCACCGCCGCGTCCAGCAGCACGACCACCGCCGCCCACAGCAGGAGCAGCGGAACGATCGTGTAGCGCGAGCCGCCGAGCCCGAAACCGTCCCGTCCCAGGAATCCCTCGGTGCCGCGCAACCCGACCGGCACCACGAGGTAGGCGATCGAGATCAGCACGGTGACCACGGCGAGCACGCCGGTCCGGCGGGGCACCCGGGTGAGCAACCCGGCGAACCCGGCGGCGAAGGCCAGCACGGCCACGACCACCACCGCCATCCCCCACGTCGGGTACACCGCGCCGAGCATCCGGTCGCCGGTGAACGCGCTGAGCACCACGCGCAGCGCGTAGATCTGCGGCAGCTCGCCGACCACCGTCGGGCTGACCCGGTACATGTCCGGGTGCGCCCACCGGACCCAGCCCTGCACCGCCAACGCCAGCACCATCGCCGTCGGCGCCAGCAGCGCGATCCGCCGCCGCACCGCCAGGTAGCCGAACACCGCGGCGGGCAGCACCAGCGCGGTCAGCGGGTCCGACAGCGCCGCCAGCACCACGACCGCCGCCGCGCCGAGCTGACCGCGCAGCGTCGTCGGGGCCGCCAGCAACACCCAGAACGCCGCGCAGGCCAGGTACCAGTGCAGGTCGTTGACCGCCGCGTTCACCTCGTAACCGGCCTGCGGCAGCAGCGGGACCAGCGCGGTCAGCAGCGCCCGCGCCCACCGGGACCGGACCACCCGGGCGCTGGCGAACCACACCAGCACCGAGATCAGCGACACCACGACGGCGGCGACGGCGGCGAACCACAGCGCCGCCCAGGACAGCGGCAGGTGCGCCGCCGGCTGCGCCAGCATCCGGCCGATCACCTGGAAGTACCCCGCGTGCGGTGCGAACAGGTTGTGCCACAACGAATGCCGCAGCGCCTGGTTGAGGAACACGGCACCGTCCTCGGCCCACAGCACGGCAGGCGCGCGGTACCCCGGCCCGCGGATGAGCTGGAGGTAGGTCGCCGCCAGCACCCAGCAGGCGGCCAGCGCGGCGATCGACGTGGTGCGCTTCCGGGCCGGTGCGGCCGGAGCTGCCCCGGCCCGCATCACCTGGTCGGTCACGACGCGCTCCTCTCACCCCTCCGCGCTCACCGGGCACGCGCGGATCCGCGTCGTCATGGTTGGGCTCGTCGCGGTGGGGGGCGAGCCGGGCAGCGCACCGGCCACCCGAACAGATGATGCCCGCGGTGGCGGTCCACCGAGTGCGCTTTCATCTGCTGTGGCGGAGAAGGAGGAGGGGAAGCCGATGCTCAGCACGCCCGCGCGCGCACGTCCCGGCCGGCTGCGCGGGGTGCTGCCGCCGTTGATCGCCTGCGCGCTGGTCGCCGCGCTGGCCCAGCTCCCGCTGCTGCGCAACCCGTGGATCTACTTCTACGACGACGCCGCGATCCAGATCCTGCCGGTGTGGCACCGCCTGGGCGAACTGGTGCTGGCCGGCCGCTGGCCACCGCTGCTGGACGTGGACGGCTGGATGGGCGGCAACTTCGCGGTCGAATCCCTCCACGGGGTGTGGAACCCGGTCTACCCGCTGGTGTGGATCGGCACCGCGCTGGCCCCGGACCTCGCGGTCGCCGGGGCGCTGGTCCGCACCCTCGGGATGGTCGCGCTCGCGCTCGGCGTCCACCTGCTGTGCGCGGAGTACGGCGCCCGGCGTTCGGTCGCCGCCGCGACCGCGGTGGCGGTGCCGCTGGCCGGATCGCTGTACTTCCTCGACACGGTCCTGTGGCCGGCCGCGCTGCTGGCCTGCGCGTGGGTGCCCTACGTCTGGTGGGCGGCCCGGCGGATGGCGCACGGTCGGTCCAGCGCGCTGTGGGCGTTCCTGCTCGGCGGGCTCGGGGTGGCCGCGGGCAATCCCTACGGCATGCTGGCGATCAGCCTGGTGCTGGTGGCGCTGGTGGTGGAGTCGGCGGTGCGGGCGCGCTGGCGCGCGGTGCGGGACCTGGTGCTGCTCGGTGCGGCGGTCGCGGCGGTGGTGCCCCTGGTGTACCTGCCGCTGCTGCTGAGCTCGTCGGTGACCTGGCGGGCCGCGGACGGTTCGGCGATCGGCGACAGCGGCGTGATGGCGCCCGCCCCGCTCGACCTGCTCGGCTCGGGCCTGCCGCACCACGTCCCGGACATCACCGGGCTCGGCGGGGCCGCGCTGGCCGTTCCGGCGGTGTACACCTGCTGGTTCGCGGTGCCGCTGCTGCCCTGGCTGGACTGGGGCGTGCTGCGGCGCCGGTGGCGGGAGCTCAGCGGCTGCGCGGTGGTGGCCGCCGGCTTCCTGGCGCTGGCGATCGGACCGTCGGAGCTGTGGATGTTCCGGTGGCCGCTGCGGGTGCTGCACTACGGGTTCCTCGCGCTGGCGGTGGTGCTGGCGGTGCTGCTGTCCGGCGGGCTGCGGACCGGCCGGGCGCCGGTGCGGGCGGTCGCCTCGGTCGTCCTGCTGCTCGCCGCGTGCGGCGCCACCGGTGCGCTGGAACCGGCGCGGCTGCCGCGCGGCGCGATCGCCGTGCTGTTGGTCGCGGGGCTCACCGCGCTGGCCCTGCTGGCGTTCCGGCTGCGCGGGACGCGGTGGCTGGCCGCCGCGCTCCAGCTCGGCACCGCCGTGGTGTTCGCCGCGCAGGTGACGTGGTTCGTCGGCCCGCCCGGGACCACCACCGCCCACCTGCCGTCGTCGGTGGCCGAGCTGCGGGAGCGGTTCGAGGACCGCTACCGGGGCACCACGTTCCAGATCGCGGTGCCGCACTGGCGGCCCGGCGACGAGCCCGGGGCCGGGGTGTGGCGCGACCTGCTGCCGGGCAGCATGTACCCGGTCGCCGGGGTGCGCAGCATCAACTCCTACACCGGCATCGGTTTCCAGCGGTTCTCCGACACCTTCTGCTTCAGCTACGACGGCGGGGCCTGCCCGGACGCCTACGCGGCGTTGTGGCGCGAACCGGCGGGCACCGGCACCCCGCTGGCGGACCTGCTCCGGCTGGACACCGTCGTGGTGCAGCGGGAACTCGTCCCGGAGCCCGACGTCCCGGCGGGCTGGTCCGCCAGCGAGCGCTCCGACGAGGTCACCGTGCTGCACCGCGACTTCCGGACGCGGTGGCCGCGCGGGACGCTCACCCACGTCGACGGTGCGCGGATCCGCTCGGCGGTCGCCGAAGGCACCTCCGAGGTCGTCGAGTTCGCGCGGGAAGGGCGCGGCCCGGCGCGGCTGCTGTTCGCCCGGCTGGCCTGGCCGGGGTACCGCGCCACCACCGCGGACGGGGTGGAGCTGCCGGTGAGCGCGGGACCGGCCGGGTTGCTGCGCGTCGACCTCCCGCCGGGGCAGGCGGCCGGCGAGGTGCGGCTCACCTGGGCGCCACCCGGTTCGGCGTTCGGTGCGGCCTCGGCCGCCCTCGGGTGCGCGCTCGCGCTGGGACTGGCGTGGGCCCAGCGCAGGCGGCGGCGGAGCCCGCGCCCCCGCGAGCACGACGCCACCCCGGTGCCGGTGTCCTGAACGGCCGGAAGGCCGCCGACCCCTGAAGTCCCCGCTCCTCACCCGTTCGGGAGCTGAGTGCGGGGCACCTTCATCCGACCATGCCGGATGATGGTGCCCCTCACCCAGTCCGTCAGGAGCGGAAGCGGCGTTGCACGGTCGCGGCGGCGGTGCTCGCGAGGGCGCGCAGCAGCTGGCCGACCCGCTGCTCCTCGGCCAGCTGCTCGGTCAGGCGCCGGTTGGTCTCGCGGAGCCGGGCGACCTGCTCGGCGTGCCCGGCGATGACCCAGTCGAGCTTGTCGCGCAACGCCGCGATCTCGGCCTGCTGGGTGCTGACCGTGCCCGCCAGCCGGTCGGCGTGCGCGGCGGCCTCGTACTGCAGGTGCAGCACCTGGGTGTAGAGCGCCAGCCGGTTGTTCTCCATCGCCGCCAGCAGCGACGACCGGCTGTACGGCCGCAGCGCCCGGACCAGCCCGTCGGCGGCGGTGCCGCGGCGGGGCACCAGCACGCCCAGGCCGAACACCGCCGGGACCAGTTCCAGGTGCCAGGATTCGTCGTCATCGGCCAGCGCGTCCTCCACGGCGGTGAGCACGCCGTTGCCCTCGCCGCCGGCGGTCTCGGCGCAGCGGAACGCACCACAGCCCACGAAGCCCGTCGGGGTGAGCTCGTCGTGCCAGATGGTAGGACCGTCCTCGGTGGAGGGTAGCTGGTCCTCCTCACCGAGCTGCGAGGGCTGGTAGTACAGGTCGCGCCGCCCCCACGGCCACAACAGGTCGTGGAACACCACGACGGCCTCCGGCGCGTGGGCCAGGATCCAGTCGAGTTCGGCGCGCACCGTCGCGTAGTTGTGGTCGCCGTCGAGGACGTACAGGTCGGCGGCGGGGAGCTCGGCCAGCGCGGCGGGGGAGGGGCGTTCCACCAGGTGCAGGGCATCGTGCTCGGCGAGCGTCGCGCGCAGCTCCTCGGTCGGGTGCGGCTCCACGCAGTGCACGGCGGTCGCGCCGAGTTCGGCGTAGAGCCCGCTGACCTGCCCCGATTCCACCCCGACCTCGACGACGGTGCGGATCTCGCGGTGCGCGAAGACGATCTCGAACACCTCGCGGAACAGCCCGGTGGAGTGCAGCAGCAGGGGTTGTCGGCGGGCCTCGCGGGCCTGGGCGTGCGGATCGGCACGGGTGCCGATCCCGTTCGGGGTACCGACCAGACTCATGGACGTCCTCTCAATCGGCGGATGGCGATCCGGGCCGCTCCCGCGGCCACCCCGGTCACCCCTCGGCTGCGGTACTCCGCGTGGGCGCGACCGGCGAGCCGGACCAGGCGGGGACCGGTGGGCATCCTGGGTGCCAGCCCGGAGGCCGACTGGGGCAGCATCGCGAAGGCGATGGTGATCTGGCCCGAGGTGACCGGCGTGTCCGCACCGGCGGCCAGCGGGATCCACAGCGCCGAGTGCGGGGCGTGGAACTCGACCATCGTCCCGCCCAGCCAGGTGCACTCGGCGAAGGTGAGCCCGGCGAAGTCCTCGGCCGCTTCCCAGCGCAGCACCCTCGGGGCCGGATCGTCGCCGTGGAACACCTTCGCCTCGATCCAGTCCACCCGCACGATCGCGGCCTGACCCGGGATGGCCAGGGACACGTCCGTCGCCCCGTCGGACTCGAAGCCCAGCCGGGCGAAGGACAGCCCGTTGTGGTTGATCCGCACCCGCTGCCGGGGCCCGTCCCACCACTCGTCGTCGGCGGTGCGCACCCGCAGCCGCGTTTCCCGCGCGGGGCCGGAGGATTCGAAGGCGTCCGGGTTGATCGTGCCGTTGTGCAGCGCGCGCACCGCCGAGCTCAGGTGCCGGTCCGAGGCGGCCAGCAGCGCGGGCCAGAACGCATCGCGCATGTGCAGGTCGTCGAGGTCGTGCGGGGACAGGTACGGCACCGCGGACACCAGGTCCTCGGGCAGGATGCGGGTCACCACCGAGGAACCGAAGTTGTCCTCGTGGCTCCAGTTGCCGAAGACCGCGGCCTCCTCGTCGGTGGGCGCGCGCAGCGCCGAGCCGAGGATGCGGGCCAGCCGGGGCGCCGCCGATTCGTCCAGCAGCGGCCACTCGCCGTCGGCGCCCAGCGCGTACCGGTTCCAGCACTCCTGGAACGCCGCGACGCCTTCCTGCACGGCCTGCCGCTCCAGCGCCTGCGACCGGCTGCTGCCGGACGGGCCGAGCACCGGGGCCCCGTCGGCGTCGAAGTCGACCAGCGAGCCGCACAAGGCGCTGGCGCACTGCTCGACCACCTCGGGACTGCGGCACAGCGCGTCCACGATGTCGCGCGGGTGGCCGGACTGGCCGAGGTAGCCCTCCGCCCGCAGCCCCGCCAGCGCGATCCGGTTCGCGGCCCGCTCGTCGGTGGCCAGGTAGAAGCCGCTCGGGCGGACGCCGGTGCGGCTGCGGTGCAGCACCTGGTGGAGCTGCCACTGGATCGTCCCGCCCCAGCCGAGGTCGACCAGCGGGAGTTCGGGGCGGGCCAGCGCCCCGGCTTCGTGCAGCGACCGCAGCAGCCGCTCCCGCGCGGCGGTCACCGTGGCGGCGAGCCTGCTGCGCAGGTGCGGGGTCTCGGTCAGCGCCAGGGTCACCTGGTCGGCGGTCGTGCTGTCGCTGAGCGAAGCGTCGAGCTGGTGGGCCAGGCAGGGCACGTCGCCCGGGCGCAGCTTCAGCGAGTCGAGGAGCTGGGCGACGGTGAGCCGGTAGCTGCGGCGGATCAGGTCGCGCACCGAGTCGTGGTCGAAGCAGTCCAGCGCGGCGATGGACGTGACGTGCCGGGACAACCAGACCGGTTTCGCGGTGACGTCCCAGCCCCGGGTCCGGGCGGCGTTGTTGACCAGCTCGGAGAGCAGCTCGCCCTCGCGCATCGGGCACCACACGACCGGGTGGCCCGCGATGTGCGCCCGGTGCGCCACCCATTCGGCGAACGCGGTCAGCGGCGGGCCCAGCACCGCCGCCCCGAAGCGCCACGACGTCCGGGCCGAGGTGCCCATCCCGCGCGGTGCCGACTGGAGCACCTTCGCGCGCAGGCTGGTCAGCCCGTGATCGCCGTGCCGGGTGTCCACCGGCAGCGGCCCGGGGTGGTCCTGCGGTTCGCGCTCGCGCTCCAGCATCCGGGCGAATCCCGGGTCGATCCGGGTGTAGTGGATCGTGCGCACGCCGAGCTCGGCGGGCACCGCGCCGTCGGCCTCCTCGTTGTCGCCGAGGTGCACGACCTGCTCGGGGCGCTTGCCGAGCTCCTGCAGCACGATCTTCCAGAGGCCCGAAGCCTTGTCCAGCCCGTGCTGGTGGGAGCGGAAGATCCGGGCCTCGGCGAGCGGTTCCAGCTCCGGGCGGTCCAGCAGGTGGGAGAGCTGGGCCTCGGTGAAGTAGGTGTCCGAGACGAGCACGATCGGCACGCCGTTCTTGTCGGCGACCGCGACGAGGTCGGCGATGTCGAGGTCGACGATGGTCAGCTCCCGCTCCAGCTCGACCTCCTGCCGCACGAGATCGCCGAGCGCCACGTCGCCGAACAGCGGCATCTCCCGCCAGATGTCGAACAACGAGACCTCGTGGGTCGCGCTGCGCCGCCGCGCCCGGTGCTCGGCCTCGATCCGCATCCGGCGGAACGTGGCGTCGGTGATCCACGACGGGTACCAGCCCCGTTCGCGCAACCGGGAGCCGAGCATCCCGAACGCGTCGGTGGGGCGGGGTACCCGCCGCCACAGGACCGTGTCGAACACGTCCAGCGACAGCACGGCGCACGACCTGTCGCTGACCAGTCGCAAGGCCAGCTCGATCTGCCTGTTCGGTGAAGCCGGTTCGGCCCGCACCTCTTCCAGAGTTGGCAAGGATTTCGCCTCCACTCCGCCACGTGGATCGCGGTGTGCGCCTCCAGCCGGCGCGCCCCGAGCATAAGTCCGCGGCATCGAGCGCGATCCGTACCGCCGAGGTGTTCACGCGAATGTGGTCGCACAGCGAAAGATCCGCCGAAGTCTATGGATCTTTCCGTTGCGCACCAAGGATCGTCGTTCGCCGAGGCGTTGACACGGGTGTGGCGGAAGGGCAGGATGAGGTGTGCGACGCCGCGTGCGTCGGGTGTGCCGGGAAGTCTGGTCGGCGAGTTCGGTGAACCATCGACCCCGGGGGTGCACATGACCGCTTCCCGCTTCCACCGCCCCGCGGAGCCGCCGCGCGGCGGTGTGCCGAGAGCCTCGGAGCACGCGGGGGTGCCGCCCGCCGCGGGCACCACCGGCCGCCACCGGAGGGTGTCGTGAGCGTGCGAGCCCCGGTGACCTCCGGGAGCATCTACCGGTCGCCGGGCCGCCGCCGCGCCGTGCACGACTGGTGCCGAGGGGCCTGGGACACCTGGCCCGAGCTGCGGGTGCAGCCGGTCCGGCGGACCGGTCTCGGCGCCACGGCCACCTGCTCCGCGCCCGGCGGGCCGGGCACGCCCGTCGTGCTGCTGCCGGGAACGAACTTCAACGCCGCCACCGCGCTCCCGCTGGCCCGCGAGCTGGCCGCGGACCGGACCGTGCACCTCGTCGACCTGCCCGGACAACCGGGGCTCAGCGCGGGTCGGCGTCCCACCGGGGACCGGACCGCCGCCTACGGCGCCTGGCTGGACGAGCTGCTGCCGCAGCTCACCGATCGACCGGTGCTGGTGCTGGGCCATTCGCTCGGCGCGGCCATCGCGCTGGCCGCCACACCAGGACCTCTGGTCGCGGGGATGCTCCTGGTCAACCCGGCCGGTTTGGCGCGGGCCCGGATCAGCGCGGCCCTGCTCGCGGTCACGGCGCCGTGGCTGCTGGCGCCGGGGGAGCGCACCGCCGCGCGGCTGTTGGGGTTTATGAGCGGACCCGGCCACCACCCCGGGCCCACCGACTCCCGGGCGAGGTGGCTGGCGCTGGTCGGCGCGGCGTGCCGCACCGCCCTCGCGCCCGGTCCGCTACCGACCGACGCGCTGCGCCGGTGGGCCGGGACCCCGGTCGGGGTGGTCACCGGGACGCACGACCGGTTCTTCCCGCCGGAGCGGCTCGCCCGGGGTGCTGCGGCGCTGGGTACCGAGGTGACCGCGCTCGACGGCGCCGGGCACCTGGCCCCCGACGAACGACCGGAGGAGGTGCGCGCGCTGCTCACCGCGCTCGCGGCCCGGGCGGCCCCGTGATGCCCGGTGGGGGGCGGCCGGCGGGGGCGCTCACGCGTCGGGAGCGCGGAGCCGGGCGGCGACGTCGAGGAACGCGGTGGTCTGCGGCCAGGACAGGGCCCAGGCGTCGGCGTTGGCGCGCTCGCCGTGGCGGCCGCGGTCGCTGAACCCGTGCTGGGCGCGGGGGTAGAGGTGCACCACGGTCGCCGCGCTGGTGGCGCGCTCCTGCAGCGCCGACTGCAGGGCGCTGAACCGGTGGTGCGGCACGATGGAGTCCTCGCCGGGGTAGTGCACCATGACCGGCACGTCGAGCGTGCGCGCCGCCGCGATCGCGTCGCGGGTGTGGTTCGGCGGGGTCTCACCGGGGATGGTGGGGTGGTAGGCCACCACGCTGGAGACCCGGTCGTCGTGCGCGGCCAGCAGCAGGGCGAACCGGCCGCCGAGGCACCACCCGATGACCCCGACGTGCTCGACGCCGTGCTCGGCGACGAGGTGGTCGACCAAGGTGCGCTGCTCGGCCAGCGCGGCGTCGTCGTCGAGCCGTCCGAGCATCCCGTGCAGCTCCTCGACCGGGGTGTCGTCGGAGCTCTTGCCGTGCCACGGATCCCAGCACAGCGCGACCGCACCGGTCTCCTCGACGATCAGCCGGGCGTACTCCCGCACCTGCTCGCCGATCCCGGTGATCATCGGCAGCAGCAGCACGGCTCCCGTCGGCCGGCCCTCGGGCGCGGTGACGTGCGCCCGCAACCCGTCCACCTCGAGGTAGGAACTCCGCTCAGCCACCGCGCGGCCACCTCCCCGCGAGGTCGGCACGCCCGGCCGGACCCCGCCGTCGTCGATCACCTTCCACCGCGGCGGACGCTACCACGCACCCCCACCACCGCCGCCGGCTCCGCAGCCCGCCTCAGGTGCGGGCGGTGTCGCGGGCTGCGGCCTGGCTGCTGAACAGGGTTCCCACGCTGGGGACCTCGGCGGTGTCCGGCCAGCTCTCCGGGCGCCAGAAGCGGGACCGGTTCAGCGATTGGCCGCAGTGGACGAACACCTCCCGGACGTGGACCACGACGGCCAGGTGCGGGCGGGTGCCCGCGTCGGCCATCCGGTCGAAGAAGGGGCCGTCGTGCACGACGGTGGCCGTGCCGTTGACGCGCAGCGTCTCCTGCACTCCCGGGACGAGGAAGATCAGCGCCGCGCGGGGGTCGCGGAGCAGGTTGCGCATGGTGTCCAGGCGGCGGTTGCCCCGGCGGTCGGGGATCGCGAGGTCGCGGCCGTCGTCGGAGACCAGCACGCTGCCGGGCGGGTCGCCCCGCGGCGAGACGTCGATGGTGCCGTCGTCACCGGTGGTGGCCACCAGCACCAGCGGTGAGGCCGCGATGAACCGGCGCGACTCCGCGTCGACCAGGGGTGCGGCCTTGTCGGCGATCGCCGGGTGCGGTGTCTCGACGAACTCCCGCAGGTGGGTCTCGTCGGTCACCGGGCGCAGGTCGTGCCAACCGCTCATCTCGTCTCCGCTCGCACGTGGTGGATGCCCCGCGGCCGGACCGCCCCGGGGACAGCGGTGCGCGCGCCGCCCTCCGATGATCGCCGGAGGCCGCCGCGGCGCGGCCACCCGGGTGCGGTCTCCGCGCCCGGCATCACGGGGCCATCGCCGCGGCGAGCCGCGGGACCACCGCGTCCAGCGCGTAGGACAGGCCGTGCACCGAGGCGCTGGCGAAGGCCTGCGACACGGTCGGGTCGTCGAGCACCACGGAGCGCCCCGCCCGCACCGAGGGGACCGCCTGGAACAGCGGGTCGGCCGTGATCTCGGAGGGCTCCACGCCGATCGCGGTCGCCACGGTCAGGTCGGCGTCGAGCAGGCCGAGGCGCTCGTTGGAGATCGGGACGAAGAAGTTACCCGCGGCGAGGTCCTGCACGGCGGGGGAGTTGCGGAAGCCGAGCGCGCGCAGGAAGTCCACCCGCACGTCCCCGTTGACGTAGGCGCCGTAGCCGGAGGTGCTGCGCGCCGCGACGACCGCGGTGGCGTCCTGGAAGGCCGGGTTGGCCTCGGCCGCCCGGCGGAACTCGGCGTCGAGCTCGGCGTGCAGCCGGTCGGCCTCCTCGGTGCGGCCCAGCGCCTGGCCGATCATGGCGAGCTGGTCCTGCCACGGCGTCATGTAGGCGGCGGCGCCCGCCGGCACCCCCACGACCGGGACGCCGAGCGCGCTGAGCCGTTCGTGGCGCGCCGGGTCGCCGCTGGACCGCGTGTCCAGGATGAGGTCCGGTTCCAGGGCCGCGACCTCCTCCAGGTCGAGCTCGGTGGTGCCGAGCATCTTCGGCGGGTTCCGGTACGACAGGCCGGCCTCCTTGGCCCACGGGCCGAGGCCGTCACCGCCCACCGGCAGCCAATCCGCCGCGCCGACCGGCTCGACGCCCAGCGCGAGGGCCGTCTCCGCGTCGCTCCACCCCAGCGCCACCACGCGCTGCGGCTGCTCCGGCACGGTGACCGGGCCGAACGCGGTCTCGATGGTCACCGGGAAGGCGCCGGAGGGGTCCGGCGGCGGGGCGGCGGGTTCGGGGGGCGTGGAGCCGCATCCGGTCAGCAGCACCGCCACGCCGAGCAGGGCGACCAGCGCACCCCGCTTCCGCCGCGGCAGGGATCGAACAGGACGCATGGGCACTCCCCGGGCAGATCGTCTCAGGCTTAGCTGTGCCTACCCTAACTTCAACGTCCGCGCCGGTTGCCATGAGAGGTGTCACCGCCGCCGGACGACCGCGTGGCGCACCCGGCCGGTCGCGGGGCGTCACGGTGGCGGTTCGAGCAGGTCGCGGCGCAGCGCGTGCAGCGCTCCGCGCACGCGGGTCTTGAAGGTGGCGCGGGGAATCCCCAGGAGCGCGGCGGCCTGCGCGGTGGTGCGGCCTCGGCCGTAGGTCAGCAGCAGGGCTTCGCGCTGGAGATCGCTGAGCGCCGCCACGCGGCGCCGCAGCTCCGCGCGTTCCGCGGCGTCGAGCACCGACTCCACCACGTCGTCGAACGGCCTGCCGGGGTGCAGCGCGCCGTAGCGGAGCTCGCGCCGGGCGGCGGCGCGCACCGAGCGCACCCGGTCCACCGATCGGCGGCGGGCCACCGTGAGCACCCAGGTCCGGACGCTCCCGCGTTCCTCCCGGTAGCGGTCGGCGGTGAGCCAGACCTCGACGAAGACCTCCTGGGCGACCTCCTCGGCCTGCGCCGGGTCGCCCACCACCTGCCCGGCCGCGTCGAGCACCTCGTCCCAGAGCAGGTCGTAGAGCCGCACCGCGCCCCGGTCGTCACCGCGGGCCAGCGCGGCCAGCGCCGACGCGAGCTGCGCGTGGCGCGCGGGGGAGGCCGGCAGCGCCCGGTCCGGCCGTCCGGGGGGTGTGCCCGGGAAGGACCGCATACCACCGGTTCGAAGCGGTGGGCGGTCCGGTTTGGTCGTTCCGGCGACTTTCCCCCATCGGTGCGATGCGGTCCCGGCCGAGGACCTGGGTGAGGGGCACCTTCATCCGGCCATGTCGGATGAGGGTGCCCCTCACCTGGTCGCGCGGGTCAGAGGCCGAGGCCGCCCGCCAGGTCGCCGACGGTGGAACCGACGGCACCGACCGGGCCCTCGGCGCCGGTCACCGGAGCGGTCAGGTCGCCCTGCGGGGCGAGCTCGCCGACGACCTCGGTGGGCAGCGCGCCGGTGACGTCGCCGACCTCGGGCACCACGTCGCCGACGCCTTCGAGGCCACCGGTGATGTCACCGCCGCCCACGATGTCACCGACCTGGCCGGTGACGCCCGTGTCGGCCACGACGTCCTCGACGCCGCCGACGACGTCGGTGACGCCGTTGCCCGCGACGTTGCCGAGGTTGAGGTCACCGGCGACACCGGTGACGTCCCCGGTGCTGATGTCGCCGACCAGGCCCTCGGCCTGGATGTCGTTACCGGAGCCGACGGGGTTGTTCGAACCGGTGGTGTCCTCGCTGGAGGACGCCTCGGTCCCCGCCGAGGGCAGCACCGAGTCGACGTCGCCGAGGGCGGAGAAGAGTTCAGGGGTGGGCATGTCGGAAAGCTCCGTATCGTCAGCACCGTTCAGCACGAACGGCATCGGGTAGGTCAGGGCCACGTGCTGACCGCCGACGAGCCGGTCCAGGCCCGGTTGCAGGGCGGCGACGTACTCGTCGACGACGTCGATCGGCACGTGGTCCAGCGACAGCGACGCGGCCTGCGCCACGTCGGCATCGCCGAGCCCGTCGAATCCGGCCGCGTCGAGCAGTCCCCGCGGATCGGCGGTGAACGCCGAACGCGTCTGCGCGTCGACCACGAGTCGGTACAAGAACTCGTGCACGGTCGGCGTGGACATGGTCGCTCCCGCGATGCCGGACTCGATGGGCGGGCGAACGCCGGAACGGATCCCGCCGCGTTCGCCGCTGCCCGGCACCGTAGGGGCGCACCGGCGCGGAACGGCTCGGGGAAGATCCCGCAATCCGCGCGGCTCTATTGGGGGGAGCGTAGGGGGATTCCGCCCGACCGGGCGGAGAATCGCTGGTCGCGGGCCGGTTCGCGGTTCGGTCCGCTGAGGACGGAGCGGTACCGGTGTGCGGTGGAACACGGGACCGCGCGGATTCACCCGCCCGCTCGGGAAAAAACTACCCGACCGACCAATCCAGGTCCAGTCCGGCTCCGAAAGGAGGAGGCTCCGCCCGGGGCGGAAAGTTCCGGCGATCCCGACCAATCCGCCCGGCCCCGGGCGCCGAATCACCGAGGACGAAAGATCGCACCGAGGAGGAACCGATAGCCATGAGGACCAGTCGACTCACCGCGCTGGCGGGCGCCGTCGCCACCTCCGCCGTCCTGCTGGCCGGGTGCGGCGGCGGGATGCAGAGCGCGCCCGAGGAGCCGCCGCCCCCGCCCGCGCCGAGCGAGCCGGAACCGGCCATGGGGCAGGGCGTCACCACCGCCGAGGACGTGTTCGGGCCCGGCTGCGCGCAGGTGCCCACCGATCCCGCCGACGAAGGCTCCGTGCAGGGCATGATCGACGATCCGGTCGGCACCGCCGCGAGCAACAACCCGCTGCTCACCAAGCTGACCGGTGCGGTGCAGGCCGCCGGATTGGTGGACACGCTCAACGACCCGAACGCGCAGTACACCGTGTTCGCGCCCGCCGATCCGGCCTTCGACGCGCTGCCGCCGGAGCAGCTCGACGCGATGCTCACCGATCCGGCGCAGCGGGGCATGCTCACCGACGTGCTGACCTACCACGTCGTGCCGCAGCGGATGGACGCCGAAGCGCTGGCCCAGGCCGGGACGCTGGACACGGTGCAGGGTGGCCAGGTGACCATCGAGGGTTCCGGCGAGGACCTGGCGGTCAACGGCGCCAACGTGCTCTGCGGCAACGTCCCGACGGCCAACGCGACCGTCTTCGTCGTCGATCAGGTGCTGATGCCGCCGCAGCAGTGACCCGATCGCCGATTCCCGGTCGCCGCGCCCGGTGACCGGGAATCGGTGCGTGCATCCCGTCCGTCCACGGCGGACTCCCATCCGTCCACAGCGGACCGGGTCCGGGTCACTGGACCCGGGACGTGCCGGGCTCGGCTTCTTCGGTGGGCAGGTGGATGTCGTTCACCGCGATGTTGACCTCGATGACCTCGAGGCCGGTCATCCGCTCCACGGCCGTGATCACGTTGCGCCGCACCGCTCGCGCCAGGTCCACGATGGACGCGCCGTAGTCGACGACCATGTCCAGGTCGATCGCCGCCTGCTTCTCGCCGACCTCCACCTGGACGCCGGAGGACGTCGACGTGCCGCTGCCGCCGGGGATGCGCTCGCGCAACGCCCCGAAGGTGCGCGACACGCCGCCGCCCATCGTGCGGACGCCGTCGATCTCGCGCGCGGCGATCCCGGCGATCTTCTGCACCACGGTGGCGGCGATCGTCGTGGTGCCGACCGACGAGGGGTCGGCGAGCCGGGCCGGGGTCGATCCGGTGCCCTCCGGTGCGGCCTCGGCCGCGTCGTGGTTCGCGCTGTCGTGCGCCATGAGGTGTCCTTTCGCGGTTCTCGTGCGCGGGTTCCCGTAGGACGCGGGGCGGTCCGGGAACCTCACGCCCGTGTGGTGCGGATCACTCCGGTTCGAGCACGTCGCCGACGCGGACCGACAGCACCGGGGTCGCCGCGCCGAGCGAGCCCTCCAGCCGTTCGGTGATCTGCTCCCGCACCGATTCGGCGAGCACGACCGCCTCCAGCCCGTAGCGGACCGCGATGGTCAGCTCGACCCACCGATCGCCGCCGTGCAGCCCGCGCAGGTGCACGCCGGGTCGCTCCCGGAGCACGTCGGTGGCGACCTGCCGGACGAGCAGCAGCAGCGGCCGGGGCAGGATGCGCAACCGCCCGCCGGGCTGGGCGAGCTCGACCGGTTCGGCGGTGCCGCGCAGTCCGCGCACGGTCTCCAGCGCCCGGGACACCAGGCCCTCGGGCACCTCCACCGGCGCCGCGGCGGCCTGCCGCACCGCCTGCCACTGGCGGTCCAGCGCGGCGAACTCGTCGGTGCAGAACCGGCAGCCGCGGACGTGCTCGCGCAGTTCCGGGTCGGCTTCGGCGGGATCGCCGAGCAGCGCCACGAGCGCCGCGGCCGGACGCCCGCAGGGGAGCACGCGCTGTGGTTCGGCAGGGCCGCTCATCGCAACTCCTCCAGCCTGGCGAGCAGGGTCACTCTGGCGCGGGACAGCCGGGACTGCAACGCGGGCACGCTCACCTGCAGCACTTCGGCGACCTCGGCGTAGCTCAAGCCTTCCAGTTCGTGCAGGACCAAGGGCACCCGCTGGGACGGTTCGAGGGTGGCGATCGCCCGGTGGACCGCCGCGGCCCGCTCGTTGCGCAGCGCGATGGCCTCCGGACCGCTGCGCGGATCGACCCACTGCGCCGCCGGACCACCGGGCTCGGTCGGGTCGACCGGCACCGCGGGTCGGCGGCGGCGCAGGTGGCCCAGCGCGGCGTTGGTCACCACCCGGTACAGCCAGGTCGACACCGCGGCGGAGCCGCGGAAGCCGGACAGGCCGCGCCACGCCTGCACCCAGGCCTCCTGCACCACGTCCTCGGCCTCGACCGGATCGCCGACGATGCGCAGCGCCACCCGGTACAACCGCACGGTGTGCCGCCGCACCAGCGCGTCGAACGCCGTCGCGTCGCCGTCGGCCGCGGCGGCCAGCAGGGCGTGCTCGCTCCCGGGCTCGGTCATCGTCGCTCGCGATGCCCACGCAACGCCATCATGGCGCCAGCCTAGAACCCGTCCGATCGGCGCGGCGGGCCCGGATCAGGTCCACGCCCGGTCGCGGAACCGCCACGCGCTGTCCCGCAGGTACTCGGCCAGGCCGGTGGGCGGGCGGCCGAGCAACCGGGTCACCTCGTCGGTGACCGGGGCGTTGCGGCCCAGCCGGGTGAGCGCGTAGACGATGGACATGAACCCGATGCTGTCCCAGCCCACGCCGCGGCGGCGGAGCCGGGCGGCGAACCGCGGCGGGCTCGGGCGGGTGTAGCGCACCGGACGGCCCAGGGCCTCGGTCAGCTCCTCGGCGACCTGGTCCATCGTCAGGGGCTCCGCGCCGGTCAGGTGGTGCACGACGTCGCGGTGGCGGCCGGGGTGGCGCAGCGCGTCGGCGGCGACCGCCGCGGCGTCGCGGGCGTCGAGGAACGTCGTGCGTCCTCGGCCGGCCGGGATGAACAGCTCACCGCGCTCGGCGATGTCGACGCCGTGGGTGGAGATCCGGCGGTGCAGGTTCTGCGCGAAGAACCCGCAGCGCAGCACCGTCCAGGTCATCGTGCTCGCGCGCAGCGCCGCTTCGACCCGGTGGTGCGGGATGACGGCCGAGCGGTCCGCGCCGACCACCGAGACGTAGACCACGTGGCGGCAGCCCGCGCGCTGCGCCGCCTCGACGAACGGGACGATCGCCTCCCGCGCGGCCTTGCCGCCGGGCAGCGGGAACAGCAGGAACAGCGCCTCCACCCCGGACAGCGCGGCCTGCCACGTGCTCCGGTCGAAGAAGTCGAACGCGACGGTCTCGGCGCCGCTGCCCCGCAGGCGTTCCGGGTGGCGGGAGGCCACCCGCCACGCCACTCCGCCGGAGTCCCGCGCGAGCAGGTCCACGAGTTCGGCCCCGACGTTGCCGGACGGCCCGGTGATCAGCAGCATCGTCCCTCCACCTCCGCGTACGACGACGCGGACGAGCCTAAGGTGTGCTGCCGGAGCCGCAGCGCGGGCGGTCTAGCGGGTGGCGACGCCCGCGGCCAGGATCGCGTCCACGGGCTCGGCGGGCGGATCGGTCGGTTCCGGGCGCCACTGCGCGGGTTGCACCAGGCCGGGTTCCAGGAGCGACCAGCCGCCCGCCTCGATCAGCGCGGCGATGTCCGCGCGGGAGCGCGGGAACATCGGGTTGGCGGTGCGGGCGTAGACCTCCTCCGCGTTGCGGAGTTCGGCCTGCTGCTCGGCGCTCGCCCCGTCGTGGGTGAGGTGGGTCAGGACCAGCCTGCTGCCCGGCGCGAGCCGGCTGCTGAGCTCGCGCATCGTCGCGTGCGGATCGTCGCCGTCGGCGAGGAAGTGCCACAGCGCCACCGTGAGCAGCGCGACCGGCCGGGACGGATCGAGCAACCGGCGCGTTTCGGGCGCGTTGAAAACCGCCTCCACGTCGCGGAAATCCGACTGCACCATGCCCGCGTGCCGCTGGACGCCCTGCTCCTCGATGGTGATCGTGCCGTGCGCGCAGGCGACGTGCTCGTAGTCGACGTACACGACCCGGGTCCGGTCGCCGACGATCTCCAGGGCCTGTTCGTGCACCGTCCGCACGCTGGGGATCCCGGCGCCCAGGTCGAGGAACTGGGTGATCCCGGCGCGGGCGGCGTCGCGCACGGCGCGCAGCAGGAACGTCCGGTTCGACCGGGCCAGCTTCGGCGCTCCGGGCACCGCTTCGATCGCCTTCTCCGCGGCGACGCGATCGGCCGCGTAGTTGTTGGTGTCGCCCAGGAATACGTTGTACATCCGCGCCGCGTTGGGCTTGCTGACGTCGAGCCGGGCCGGTGCGGGCGGTGCGTGGCGGGTGGCGTGCTCGCTCATCGCTGTGGCTCCCCGAGGTCGTAGCGGGTTGCTGCGTACCGTATCGGTTCGCGGAGGCGGCTCAAAGGGCTGACGCGAAACCGGTTCGCACCCCGACCAGCGGGTTCCCGTGCTCACCGCATCCGGCCGGCGCATTCGAGCAGCATGGCGTGCACGAAGGCCTGGGGGAGGTTGCCCCGGAGCTGGCGCTGCTCGACGTCGTACTCCTCGGCGAACAGGCCCGGCGGGCCGCAGGCCGCGCGGTTGCGCTCGAACCAGCGCAGCGCGTCGGCCGGTTCGCCCTGCTGCCACTGGGCCAGCGCCATGACGAAACCGCAGAGCAGGAAGGCGCCTTCGAACGAACCGAGCGGGTGCGGGTCCTGCGGGAACCGGTAGACGTAGCGGTCCACGGACAACCGGGACCGCACCTCCGCGACGGTCCGCCGGGTGCGCGGGTCGTCGGCGCGCAGCGCGCCCCGCACCGGGGGCAGCAGCAGCGCGGCGTCCGGACCGGTGTCGTGCGGGGTGCGCTGCCAGTGCCCGCGCGGGTGCAGGCAGCGCCGCGAGGTCTCGGCCAGGATCGCGTCGGCGAGGGCGAGCATCTCGTTCGCCTCGTGGGCGGTCGGGCTGACCTCGGCCGCGGCGCGCAACCCGGCGGTGCAGGACAGGCGGGAGTGCGTCCACCAGTCCTCGCCGAGCTCCCAGATGCCCGCCTCCGGGCTGCGCCAGTGCTCGGCGACGGCGTCGGCGGCGACGCCGATCGCGCGCCACCCGTCGCCGTCGAGCACGTCGTGCCGCGCCGCGGCGGCCAGCAGTTGCAGCAGTTCCCCGAAGGTGTCGAGCTGGAGCTGCCCGCGCACCCAGTTGCCCTTGACCACGTCCTGACCGCCGGGATACCCGGGCAGGTCCAGCGCCTCCTCCGGCGGCACGGGCGCGCCGTCGACGGTGCAGGCGGGGCTGAGCGAGGTGCCCTCGCGCAGCAGCAGCCCGGTGAGGAACGACGTGCTGTCCGCGAGCACCGAGCCCGGGCCGTGCGCGGCGACCCCGATCCCGGCGTAGCACTGGTCGCGGACCCAGGTGTACCGGTAGTCGAAGTTGCGGCCCTGCTCCGGGCGCTCCGGGAGCGACATGGTGGGTGCGGCGACCATGCCACCGCCCGGCGCGGTCAGACCCCGCAGCACCGCCGACGCCTGCTGGGCGTCCCGGGGGGCCAGGGTCCCCGCCATGCTCGGCACGGCGTCCCGCCAGCTCGCGGCGGTGGCCCGCCACGCCGAATCGGCGTCCACCGCCGGACCGGGCGCGCCGTCGCCGAGTTCCAGCACGAGGTCGTGCTGCCCGCCCGCGGGCACGGTCAGCTCGGCGACCAGCGCACCGTCCTCGGCCACGACCGCCTCCGGCGCACCGGACCAGCGCACCCGCAGGTCGCCGGTGGTGGCGTGCCACCGGCCGGCGGCGTCGCGGTGCGGTGCGCTCATCGGCACCGCGCCGAACCGGGCGCGCGGATCCAGCCGCACCCGCAACCGCACCTCGCCCTCGACCGCCTCGATCCGGCGCAGCAGCACCACCCGGCGCGGGTCGCCCGGGTAGGCCAAGGCGTCGCGGCACTCCACGGCGGTGGACGTGGTGACCCAGCGGTGCCGCCAGATCAGCGAGCGGTCCTCGTAGCTGCCGCCCCAGACGTAGCGCTCCACCGGCGTGATCGAGTAGCCGCCGTCGCCGCCGAGCAGCGCGGTGAACACCGCGTCGTCGTGCCAGCGCGGCGCGCACATCCAGACGATCGCGCCCTGCGGGCCGCACAGCGCACCGCGCTGCCCGTCGGCCAGCAGGGCGTACTCCCGGAGCACCTGCGGCGGGAAGCGGGTCATCGGCGGCCCCCGAGGCCGACCGCGACCCCGGCGGCCACGGCGGAGGCGGTCGCGGCCGCCAGCAGCCGGCCGCGCCGCTGCGACAACCACATCTGGAGGCTGCGCGACCGCGCGGTGCTGGTGAAGACCCCGTGGGCGCCGTAGTCGCGCTTGCCGGGGCCGTCGGCGGGCTGCCAGAGGTTCGCCGCTCGGTGCGGGTCCCGCACCGAGCGGTTCTGCTGCGAGTCGTAGCCGTTGCGGGCGAGGTAGCGGTCCAGCAGCCCGGGGACCACCGCGTTGGCCAGCAGCGTGCCCGCGGTGCTCCCGCCGACCCAGTACTCCCGGCGCCCCGGGTGCTCGGCGGCGTGCAGCACCGCGCGGGCCGCCACCTCGGGCTGGTAGATCGGCGGCAGCGGTTGCGGGTGGCCGGGCAGCCGCGACAGCACCCAGGAGAACTGCGGGGTGTTCACCGCCGGGAGCTGCACCATCGTGGTGCGCACCTGGCTGCGCTCGTGCAGCAGCTCGCTGCGCACCGACTCGGTGTAGCCCTGGATCGCGTGCTTGGCCGCGCAGTAGCCGGCCTGCAGCGGCACGCCCCGGTACGCCAGCGCCGAACCGACCTGCACCACCGCGCCCCGGTCGCGGGGGCGCATCCGCCGCAGCGCCGCGAGGGTGCCGTGCACGTAACCCAGGAACGTCACCTCGATCATCCGCCGGTACTCGTCCGGGGTGATCTCGGTCGCCGGGGCGAAGACCGTGGTGAAGGCGTTGTTGATCCAGACCTCGATCGGGCCCAGCTCCCGTTCGGCCCGCTCGGCGGCGGCGTCGACCTGGTCCGGGTCGGCGACGTCGACCACGATCGGCAGCGCCTCGCCGCCGTAGCGGCGGACCTCCTCCGCCGCGCCGCGCAGTCCCGAGATCCCGCGCGCCAGCAGCGCGACCCGGTCCCCGCGCTGCCCGCAGCGGCGGGCGATGGCGCGACCGACACCACCGCTGGCGCCGGTGACGACCACGACACGTCCGCTCATCGGTGCACCTCCGCGGCCAGCACTTCGGCGAGGTGCCGGGCGCGGCGGTCGCTGCCGTGCGCGATCTGCGTCCGGCAGCTGAAACCGTCGGCCAGCACCAGGGTTCCCGGGTCGGTGCGGCGCAGCGCGGGCAGCAGGGCGTGCTCGGCGCAGGCCATGGACACGTCGTAGTGCCCGCGCTGGAAGCCGAAGTCGCCGGCCAGGCCGCAGCACCCGGAGTCGAGCACGTCCGCGTCGATCCCGGCCCGCCGCATCGCCTGCCGGTCCGCGTCGAAGCCGAGCACCGCGTGCTGGTGGCAGTGGGTCTGCACCACCGCGTCGGCACCCAGCTCGGGCGGTCGCCAGCCGCCGGGGGAGCGCTCGGTGAGCAGCTCGGCCAGCGTGTGGAACTGCTCCCGCAGCCGCGCGGCGTCCTCGTCGTGCGGCAGCAGTTCGCGGGAGTCGGAGCGGAACACCGCCGTGCAGGACGGTTCCAGGCCGACCACCGGGGTGCCCGCCTCGATCCACGGGCGCAGCACCCGCATCGTGCGCCGCAGCACGCGCGCCGCGACGCCGAGCTGCCCGGTGGACACCCAGGTCAACCCGCAGCAGACCGGCTGCTCCGGCACCGCGACGGAGAACCCGGCGTGCTCCAGCACGGCGACCGCGGCCCGGCCGATCCGCGGGTCGAAGTGGTTGGTGAAGGTGTCCGGCCACAGCACCACGGCGTTCGGGTCGCCGGGCCGCGGTGGGGCGCTGCCGCGCCGCCGCCACTGGTGCTGGAAGTCCCAGCGGGCGAACCGGGGTGCGTCCCGCTCCGGCGCGACCCCGGCGGCCCGCTTGGCCAGCTCGCCCAATCCCGGGGTGTGCAGCGCGGCGTTGACCGCCCGCGGGGCGAGTCCGGCGACCTGCGCCAGCGCGGGCAACCAGCCCAGCGAGTAGTGCGCCACCGGGCGCAGCCGGTGCCGGTAGTGCTGGGCGAGGAACTCGGCCTTGTAGGAGGCCATGTCCACCCCGGTCGGGCAATCCGACTTGCAACCCTTGCACGCCAGGCACAGGTCCAGCGCGTCGTGCACGGCGGTGGAGCGCCAGCCGTCGGAGATCGGGGAGTCCGCGTGCCCCTGGAGCATCTCGAACAGCAGCCGCGCCCGGCCCCGGGTGGAGTGCTCCTCCTCGCCGGTGGCCCGGTAGGACGGGCACATCACGCCGCCGGAGGAGCTGCGGCAGTTGCCGATGCCGACGCAGCGCAGCACGCCCTGGTGGAAGCTGCCGCCGTCGTCGGGGTAGCCGAGGAACGTGGCGTCGGTGCGGGGCCGGTAGTCGGGCCCCAGCCGCAGGTCCGAGTCGAGCCGCCGGGGCCGCACCACCTTGCCGGGGTTCATCCGGTCGGACGGGTCGAAGAGGTCCTTGACCTCGCCGAAGGCCCGCACCAGGTCGCCGCCGAACATCCGCACCAGCAGCTCGCCGCGCGCCTGCCCGTCGCCGTGCTCGCCGGACAGCGACCCGCCGTAGGAGACCACGAGGTCGGCCGCGCGGCGCAGGAACCGGCGGAACGCCAGCACCCCCGGCTCGGTCTTGAGCCGGAAGGGGATGCGGACGTGCACGCAACCGTGCCCGAAGTGCCCGTAGAGCGCCGGTCGTTCGTAGCCGAACTCGGCGAACAGCGCGAGCAGGTCCCGCAGGTAGTCGCCGAGCCGTTCCGGCGGGACGGCCGAGTCCTCCCAGCCGCTCCAGCTCTCCGGCATGTCCGGCGGGTTGGCGGTGGCCCCGAGGCCGGCCTCCCGCGCGTGCAGCATCCGCTTCTCGCGAGCGGGGTCGTCGGAGATCGCCACGTCGTCGTCCTGCTCGGACTTGCCGATGCCGGACAGCAGCCGCCGGACCTGCTCGTCGGCCTCTTCCCGGGTCTGCCCGCCGAACTGGGCGTAGAGCCAGCTCGATCCCCGCGGGAGCAGCCGCAGCGAGCCCGGGAACATGCCCTCTTCCCGGATGAAGTGCGCGAGTTCGCCGCCGACCGCCTCCAGCATCAGCGGATCGCAGTGCGCCCGGAGTTCCGTCGCCGCGTCGGCCGCCGCGGCGACGTCGGGGTAGCCGATCACCACCAGCGCCTTGTGCGGCATGGTCGGCACCAGGTCCAGCTCGGCGTGCAGCACCGTCGCGAGCGTTCCCTCGCTGCCCACCAGCAGCGCCGCCACGTCCATGCCGTCCTCGAGCGCCAGCGAGTCGAGGTTGTAGCCCGAGACGCGGCGCGGGATGTCCGGGTAACCCGCGCGGATCCGCTCGCGGTAGCGGTCGCGCACCTCGCGCAACCGCCGGTGCAGTTCGCCGCGCTCGCCGCCCCGCTCGATCACCGAGGTGAGCTCCTGCTCGCTCAGCGGCCCGACCCAGCAGCGCAGCCCGTCGTAGGTGAGGATCTCCAGCCGCCGCACGTTGTCCACGGTCTTGCCGAAGGCCTGGGCGCTCGCTCCGCAGGAGTTGTTGCCGATCATCCCGCCGAGCGTGCAGTGGCTGTGCGTGGACGGCGCCGGCCCGAACCGCAGCGAGTGCCGGGACAGCTCCGCGTTGAGCCGGTCGAGGACGATGCCCGGTTCCACCACGCAGGTCCGGCGTTCCGGATCGCACGAGATCAGCGCGTGGCAGTACTTCGACCAGTCCAGCACCACGGCCGCGTTGGTGCCCTGCCCGGCCAGGCTGGTGCCCCCGCCCCGGGAGAGCACCGGGGCGCCGTGCTCCCGGCACACCCGCACCGCCCGGACCCCGTCCTCGACGGTGCGGGGCAGCACGACCCCGATCGGCACCTGCCGGTAGTTCGACGAATCGGTCGCGTAGGCGCCCTGGGACCCGGCGTCGAACCGGACCTCGCCGTCCACCTCCCGCCGCAGGTCCCGTTCCAGCGCCGCGGTGTCCACCCGGTGCGCGGTGACCGACCAGGTCTGCCCGTCGCGGAGGTCCGCCGCGCCCCGTCCTCGGGTGTGCTGGGTCGCCATCTCTCCTCCGTTCACCGCACCCGGTAGCGTTCGTCGTCCGGTTCCTTGAGGGTCATGCCGTGACCGGGTGCCGAGACGTCCGGCCGCACCACGCCGTCCTCCGGTTCGAGCGCCCCGTCGAACAGCGCCGACTCGATCCGCTCGTGGTCGTGGAACCACTCCAGGTGCCGGACGTTGGGCGTGGCCGCCGCGACGTGCGCGGCCAGGTTCTGCGCGCAGTGCCCGGACACGTCGAGGTTGCGGGCCGCGGCCAGCGCGGCCGTCCGCAGCCACTCGCCGAACCCGCCGCACCGGGTCACGTCCACCTGCAGGCAGTCCACCGCGTCGTCGGCCAGCATCGTCGCGAAGTACGGCAGGTCGTAGCCGTACTCCCCGGCCGCGACGTCGGCGGCGGTGGCGTCGCGGACCCGCCGCAGCCCGGCGCGGTCGTCGCTGGACACCGGCTCCTCGTACCAGGTCACCCCCAGCGCGTCGAGCTCCCGACCGACCCGCACCGCCTGGCCCGCCGAGTAGGCGCCGTTGGCATCGGTGAACACCGCCGCGGGGCCGGCCGCCTCGCGGGCCACCCGCACCCGCCGCAGGTCGCGATCGACCCGGGTGCCGCGCGCCTCGCCGATCTTGAGCTTCACCGCGGGGGTGCCGAGCCGGTCGGCCCACCAGGCGAGCTGGGCGCGCAGCCGCTCGTCGTCGTAGCTGGTGAAACCGCCGCTGCCGTACACCGGGACGGTCTCGTGCGCCCGGCCCAGCAGCGTGCTCAGCGCCAGCCCGCAGACCCGCGCCGCGGCGTCCCACAGCGCCGTCTCCACCGCCGACAGCGCGCACGACACCAGGCCGGGCCTGCCGTTGTTGCGCTCCACCGCCCGCATCGCCTGCCAGGCCGCGGGCACGTCGGTGACCTCGCGGTCCAGCACCGCCTCGCGCAGCTCGCCGCGCACCAGCTCGACGCAGGCCTGGTGCCCGTAGGTCCAGCCCACGCCGACCACGTCGGCGGCGTGGACGGTCACCACGACCGCGGTCGTGGCCGACCACGCGAGCGTGCCGTCGGCCTCCGGCGCGTCCGTCGGGATCCGGTAGGCCCGGGCCCCGACGTCGCGCACCGGGTGGCGCGCCGCGCTCATCGCCGGTCGGATCGCTTCGGCAGGTACTCCTGCGCCTTGGACTTGACGCCTTCCTTGACCACCGACCACGCCTCCGGGTCACCGCGCAGCAACGCCTGGCTGACGTTCTGGATCTGCTCCCAGTTGGCCTCCGGCGGGATCGGCGGCACCGCGGGATCGGTCACGAACTCCACCAGGCAGGGCCGGTCCGACTCGATCGCGCGCTGCCACGTCGAGGTGATGTCGCCGGGGGCGTCCACCTTCATCCCGCGCAGCCCGAGCAGTTCGGCGTACCCGGCGTAGTCGAAGTCGGGCAACCGCTGCGACGGGATGAACTGCGGCGAGCCCGCCATGGCGCGCAGCTCCCAGGTGACCTGGTTGAGATCGCCGTTGTTGAGCACCCCGATCACCAGCCTGGGGTCCGCCCACTCCCGCCAGTAGTGCGCGATGGTGATCAGCTCGCTGATCCCGTTCATCTGCATCGCACCGTCACCGACCAGCGCGAACACCGGTCGGTCCGGATGCGCCCACTTCGCCCCGGTCGCGTAGGGCATCCCCGGCCCCATGGTGGCCAGCGTGCCCGACAGCGAGCAGCGCATCGTGCCCCGGATCCGCAGGTGCCTGCCGTACCAGTTGGCGACCGAGCCCGCGTCGGTGGTCATGATCGCGTCGTCGGGCAGCAGCGGGGACAGCTCGTGGAACACCCGTTCCGGGTTCACCGGGTCGGCTTCCACCTGCGCCCGCTGCTCCATGGTGTCCCACCACTGGCGGACGCCCGCCTCGATGGAGGCCCGCCAGGACCGGTCGTCCTTGCGCCGCAGCATCGGCAGCAGCTCGCGCAACGTCGCCCGCGCGTCCCCGACGAGGTTCACCTCGAACGGGTAGCGCATGCCGATCAAGGTCGGGTCGATGTCGATCTGCACGGCCCGTGCCTTGCCGAACTCGGGCAGGAACTGGCTGTACGGGAAGTTCGCGCCGATCATGAGCAGCGTGTCGCAGTCCCGCATCATCTCCCACGACGGCCGGGTGCCCATCAGGCCGGACACCCCGGTGACGTAGGGCAGGTCGTCGCTGAGCACGTCCTTGCCCAGCAGCGCCTTCGCGACGCCCGCGCCGAGCACCTCGGCGATCTCGGTGACCTCGGGCACGGCACCGCGCGCCCCCTGGCCGATCATGATCGCGACCTTGCTCCCGGCGTTGAGCACCTCGGCGGCGTGCCGCAGCTCGTCGGCCTCGGGCACCACCGTGGACGCGGACATCCCGAGGCTGGAGGGCACCATCTTGAAGGCGTGCGAGGGCGCGGTGTACTCCATCTCCTGCACGTCGCCGGGGATGATCAGCGCGGTGACCGTGCGCCGGGCGATCGCGGTCCGCATCGCGCGGTCGAGCACGTTCGGCAGCTGCTCCGGCGTCGTCACGGTCTGCACGTAGTCGCCCGCGACGTCCTTGTACAGCGAGTGCAGGTCCACCTCCTGCTGGTAGGCCCCGCCCAGCGAGGTGCTGCCCTGCTGCCCCACGATCGCCACCACCGGGACGTGGTCGAGCTTGGCGTCGTAGAGGCCGTTGAGCAGGTGCACCGCACCCGGGCCGCCGGTCGCCGCGCAGACCCCCACGCGCCCGGAGAACTTCGCGTACCCGACGGCTTCGAACGCCGCGAGCTCCTCGTGCCGCGCCTGGATGAACCGGGGCTCGTCCTCGGCCCGCTGCCACGCGGACAGCAGCCCGTTGATCCCGTCACCCGCGTAGGAGAAGACCCTGTCGACGTCCCACTCCCGGAGTCGGCGCAGCAGGTAGTCGGACACCTTTTCGGCCATCGTCAGCTCCTCCTCACGGCGTGGTCGCTCTCCTCGTGGGGTATGCCGCGCGTCGCCGCGCTAAACCCGGTCGATCGACACCTCCTCCGGGGAGGTGGGGGAGCGACCACGCCGCGGGCGGATCAGCCGGTGCCCGCCCGCAGGTCCGGTCGCCGGGGAACGGGACGGGAGGCCGTGGTGCCGCGCAGCCACGTCTCGACGCCGAGCAGGTCCTCCAGGGCGGTGGCGGTCGCGGTGTCCGGGCGGGCGGTGAGCCGCTCGCCGAGCCGATCCACGTCGATCAGCCCCCGGGCGGCCAGCTCGGAGTCGGCGAACAGCTCCACCAGCGCGGACCGGTTCCGGTGGATCCCGGCGCGGACGTCGTCCTCCGGGCCCGCCGAGGAGACCCGCTCCAGCACGGCGGCGGGCACGATCCCGCGCATCGCCTCGAACAGCAGCCGCTCGTCCTGGCCCGGACCGCGCTCCTGCGGTCGCACCGCGAGCACGGCCTCGGCGATGCGGTCGTCGTAGAACGGCAGGTCCAGGTCGAGGCCGGAACCGGCGTAGAGCTGGCGCAGCATCCGGTGCCTGCTCGCCGCGCTCCGCAGCGCGAGCAGGCTCTGGTGCTGGCCCGGGTCGGCGGCCAGCGGCGCGGCGTGCTCGGCGGTCCGGCGCAGGGCGTCCCGGGCCTGGTCGGTGCACGCCCCGGTCACCCAGCCGGGAGCGCGCAGCGGTCGCGGTCCCCAGCCGGAGCCGGGCGGCTCCGGGCCGGTGAGCTGCTCGGCCTGCGCGTGCCACCACGCCGCCGCGGATTCCGGCCGGGCCAGCCGCCCCAGCGCGTCCCACAGCGACCAGCCGCCGGTGGCCCGGTAGCAGCGGACGTGGCGCAGCGCGGTGAGCGGGTGGCGCCGCAGCAACCGGTGCAGGTAGCCGGGGTGCACCTGCAGCAGCTCCGCGGCCCCGCCGCCGCTGAGGTGCCGCCGCGATCCGTGCCGGGCCAGGAGCTGCGCGGTGTAGTGCGCCTGGGCGGTCGTGCGGGCGAACGGGTACGGCTCCTCGGTCCCGGCCGGGACGTGCGGATCGGTGAACGCGGCGGGCAGGTCCCGGCGGGCGGCGCTGAGGTGCTCGGCGTCCTCCAGGCTGCGCACGGCGTGCACGGCGAACGCGGTGTCGCCCCGGTCGTCGGCGGTCGGCCGCCAGCGCAGGGTGAGCAGGTCCGGGGTGTGCCGGTCGGCCAGGAAGCACAGCGACGTGGCGGCGAGGTCGCCGGACAGCTCGGCGCTCAACCGCCCCTGGGCGGGCGCCCGGTGCTCCAGGCCCGCGGTCAGCGCCGCGCGCACCGCGCGGGCCCCCTCGGCCGGTGGGCGCGTCGGCGCCGGGGCGTGCCACCAGCGCCGCTCCTGCGCGTCCTGCCGGTGCCACACCAGGCAGTGGTCGGGGGCCAGCGCCTCGATCCCGGCCCAGGGGGAGCGCTCGCCCAGCGGGGGGATCAGCAGACCGCCGCACGCCACCCGGGCCGCCAGCAGCTCCTCGTCGACCCCGGCGCCGGTCATCGCGGCCAGCACGTCGGCCCGGTCGGCCGCCAACCGCACCGCGCCGACCCGGGCGTGGAAGACCCGCCGCAGCCCGGTCGCGCTGCCCTGGGCGCGGACCTGGCCGTGCACCGAGGCGATCACGTGGCACGAGCCGGGCAGCGCGGCGGCGAACGCGTCCACATCGGAGGTGGTCCGGATCCGCGCGGCCAGCTCCGCGAGCCGCGTGGTGGTCATCGGGCAGAACCCGATCACCGCCACGCGCACCGGGCCCGCGTCGGCCAGCGCGAACCGCCCGGCCGGCCACCGGCCGACCAGCCACGGTCGGCCGGAGGGGTGGGCGATCACGTCGGGGGAGTCCAGCGGGACCACCGCGCGGGCCAGCGACGCCGCGTCGGTGTCGGGCAGGACGACGAACCCTTCGCACCACATCGCGCGGCCCTCAGCGGTTCCGGCCGCGGTGCTGGCGCGCGACCGGGGTCGCTCCGCGTGACTGGTCGTCCATCACAACCTCCTCGACGCCCACGTCGTAGCCGGACGACTACGGGGAACAAGGATCATTGGCCGCGCGCCGGGGCCGGGTCAACGGCCCGGGCGCGACGGTCACCCGCTTTGCGCACCAACGTCAGCCGTACCAGTGAGCCGCGGGCGTGTCCGGAGGTGCGGGAGATCGCGTGGTGCCACCGGGTTTCGGAATCGATACAGCCGGGGTCCGCTGTGGACACGCGACGCGCCTCGCTCCCTTGTGGACGATCGCGGGGCGGGGCGACCGCTCGGGTCAGACGCGCTCGGCGGCGGGGTGCGGGGTGCGCGCGGGGGCCCGCAGGGTCAGCGCCACCGCCGCCGAGACGGCGCAGCCGACGGCGAGGTAGGCGGCCACCCAGTACCACCGCCCGCCGCCCAGCACGACCAGGGCGGTGGCGATGAACGGGGTGAACCCGCCGCCGAGGGCGGCGGCGACCTGGTAGCCGAGCCCGGCGCCGCTGTACCGGTACTCCGCGCCGAACATCTCGGTGAACAGCGGTTGCTGGACGCTGACGACCATGTCGTGCGCGATGTTGACCAGCACCACCGAAGCGACGACGACCAGGACCTCCGAGCCCGCTTCCAGCGCCAGGAAGTACGGCACCGCGGCCAGGGCGCCGATCACCGCGCCGCCCAGGAACACCCGCTTGCGGCCGTAGCGGTCCGAGAGCCAGGCGAACAGCGGGATGGTCACGATGCCCAGCGCGCCGACCAGCAACCCGATGGTGAGCATGAAGCCCTCGTCGAAGCCGTGCTCGGTGGTGGCGTAGGACAGGGCGAAGGTCGTGACGATGTACATGCTCAGCAGCTCGGCCAGCCGCATCCCGATGATCCGGAAGAACGCGCCGGGGTGCTCGCGCAGGGCCCGGACCACCGGCAGCCGCCGCTTCCGCGACGGCTGCTCCTCGACCTCGTCGGTGAACACCCGCGTTTCCGGAACACCCGAGCGGATCCACAGCGCCACCGCCACGAACACGATGCTGAGCAGGAACGGCAGCCGCCACCCCCAGGTCCGGAACGCCTCGTCGCCGAGGACGGGTTCGAGCAGCGCCACCACGCCGGTGGCCAGGATCAGCCCCACGGAGTAGCCGACCTGCACGCCGCTGCTGTAGAAGGCCTTGAGCTTCGGGGGCGCGCTCTCCACGGCCATCAGCGCCGCGCCGCCCCACTCGCCGCCGACCGCGAAGCCCTGCACGGCGCGCAGCAGCACCAGCAGCAGCGGTGCGAGCCAGCCGATGCTCCCGTAGGTCGGCAGCAGGCCGATCAGCGCGGTGGCGCCGCCCATGATCGCGACCGTCCACACCAGCATCCGCTTGCGGCCGATCCGGTCGCCGAAGTGGCCGAAGAACAACCCGCCCAGCGGGCGGCAGACGAATCCGATGCCGAAGGTGGCGAAGGCGGCCAGCGTGCCCGCGACCGGGCTGAACTCCGGGAAGAAGGCCTCGTCGAACACGATCGCCGCGACGATGCCGTAGAGCAGGAAGTCGTACCACTCCACCACGGCGCCGACGAGGCTCCCGGCTGCCGCCCGCCCCGGTCTGGTCGTCGCGGGCCCGGCCGCGTGGGTCATGGAAACCTCCTGTGCGCTCTGCGCACATCCGTGCGCAATTCTGCGGAATGGTGCCTGTCCGCATCGAGGCGGTCAACGCCCACCAGCAGGTGGGACGCCGAGCCGACCGGAGGTGGTGGGGGCGGCTGCCGTTCGGGGCGCGCAGCGCCCGGCCGTGGCGGGACCCGTCGCGACCGGTGCGATGAGGGTAAACACCCGTTCCCCCGCGCGAGGCCCCCGCGGGACCTCGCCTGAGGCCCGGACCACTAGGCGTCCGGCGGGGGACTCGGACGGCGGGGGTTTGGACGGCGGGGGCTCGGACGGCGGGGGCTCGGACGGGTGTTCCGAGGAGGCGGCTCCCGGCGAGCTCGGGAACGGGTGTCGGGTCCGGATGGCAGGCTGGTGGCATGTCTGCCTCCGCACCGGACGATTCGCTGGCGGGCGTCCTGGCCTCCGTCGCCTCGGCCGCGGCGACCCGCTTCCGGGGTCGCAACCTGATGATCCGCACGCGCGGGACGGTGCACGCCGTGATGTGGGCGCCGTGGATGGGCGGGTGGGAGCTGCCCGCGCCCGCCTGCCACGTGGGCGTGTTCGGCTGGGTCGTCGACGACCTGCACCCCACCGCCGACCCGGTGACCTGCAAGCTCTGCCTGCGCGGCAACGGCGGTGCCGGAGCCCGGGCGGGAGCTCAGCAGCTCGCCCTGGACCTCGACACCGCCGGCGCGGGCGCGGAGCCGGTCACGCCCCCGACGTCGTCGTCCGGCTGAAGCCCTCCAGCGTCGTCCGGAACGGGTCGGGGTCGATGCCGAACGGCCCGCTCAACGGGTGCATCAGCGCCGTCGACAGGTAGAGGACGAGTCCCAGGGTCGACGACAGCAGCACCATGCTCGCGATGTTGGCCGGCCGCATGCTCAGCCCCACCAGGAGCGGGAAGGCGATCATCAGCGCCGCGCCGAGGGCGCTGCCGGCCAGCAGCACGGTGTTGAACGTCTTGCTGTCGGTGGCGATGTCGACCCGTTCCCGGTGGCCCTCGTCGATCTGGCGGATGCTCTGCAGCGACTGCTCCCGGGCCGACTTCACCGCCTCGTCGTCGGCGGGCAGGGCCAGGACCTCGCCGCGCAGCGCGTTGAGCAGCCGGTCGACCTCGGGATCGGTCCGGCTCTCGTCCAGCGCGGCCCACTCGTGGTCGACGACCCGCTCCGCGTACTGCTCGGTCAGCGACTGGATCGCCGCTGCCTGCGGGGCCGGCGCGACGGAGGCCTGCCAGTAGATGTCGGTGAGCGCGTTGGCCTCCTGCTTGGCGGCGCTCTCGATGTCGTCGCCGTTCTGCCACGCGAACACGATGTAGAACGCCAGCACCACGGTGAACAGCGCGTTGAGGACGCCGCCGACGAACGACTGCGAGTCGGAGTCCGATCCGCCGTCGGCGACCGCTTTGCGGCGGGCGATCAGCAGCGTGATGCCGGCGACCACCAGCGCCAGCAGTCCGACCGAGACGATGCTGAGGATGCTCAAGGGATTTCCCGTTCCTGGATTGCGAGAGGGTTGCGCGAAGGGGGGGCCGGGGCGACGAGCATGCCCGCACGGATCCCCGGCCGACTGTAGCGAGGTGGATTTCGCTTCGGCAGGCGGTTTTCGTTCCTCACCGCCGAGTTCACCGGATGTGGTGATCTTGACGCGCGGTCCGGCGGCGCCGCGCCGGTCCTCCGACGCTGAAGCCGGTCGCCGTGCGGGTGCAAAGCGCAGGTCACGGGCTCCCAATGGACACTGTGGAGTGTGCTCGAACCCGCCGGGGGCGCTGTTCGGGTGCTGCTACGGTTCCTTCCGCCGTCGCCGCGATGAAGCGGCTTTCGGGAATATTCCGCAAGAAAATCCAGGGAGGAGGTGGACCGTCGTGCGCATCCGGAACACGTCGCGATGGGTGGCCGGGCTGCTGGCCGTGCTGGCGCCGCTGCTCACGTCCGCCTTCGTCCCGCTCGCCGCGCGCACCGGGGCGGCACCGTCCTCGGGTGCGGGGACGACGGGCACGGTGACGGTCGGGGCCGAGTCCGCGGGCGACCGCTCGTCTTCGGTGCTCGACCTGCCGGCCGGTGCGCGGATCGTGTCGGCGGAGCTCCGGTGGAGCAGCGCCGGACCGGCGTGGTGCTGGTTCGACGGTGGCGCCGTGGTGATCCCGGACCTCTGGGCGGGCGCGGTTGCGATCACGGCCGACCGGGTGGAACCCGGCGAGCACGGGGCGACCGCGCGGGCGGACGTCACCGAGCTGTTGCCCGCCATGCTCGGTGCGGACGGCGAAACGCTGTCGCTCACCGGGTTCGCGGCGAGCGCCGACCAGGAGTGCTGGGCCGAGTGGGCGCTGATCGTGGTGTGGTCGCGGGAGAATCCCGCCATCGCGGTGGACAGCACCGTGGCCCCCGCGGTGGCCCGTCCGGGGCAGCGGGTGCGGCAGAGCGCCGTGGTGGGCAACACCGGTGATGTCGCGCTGCGCGACGTCACCGCGACCTTCGCCGGATGTCGCCGCGAGCTGGCACTGCTGCAACCGGGCGACCGCGCCGAGGTGCGCTGCGAACTGCCCGCGCCCGCGTCGGGCGAGCTGCCCGTGGAGGTCAGCGGCACCAGCCCGGCCGGTGAGGTGGTGACCGCGCGGACGTCCGGCGCGGTGCGCGCTCCGGCACCGGAACCCGCGCCCTCCCTGCAGATCCACGTCGACGGGACGCCCCACCCCACCCGTCCGGTGACGGCCGTGGTGCGGGTGTCCAACACCTCGGCGGTGCCGGTGCACGACGTGGCGGTCACCGGATCGCCCGCGTCCTGCGCGCACCGGATCGGTGAGCTGGCCCCCGGCCGGACCTCGGTCCACCGGTGCCGCGTCGGACCGGGCGAATCGATCGACCTGGTGGTCTCCGGCCGGTCCGCGCACGGCGTGGTGGCCACCGCCGAACTGGTGGTCGCCCCCGAGGGCGAACCCGGAACCGCCGTCGCGGCGCCGCCGAGCAGACCGCCGGCACCGCCACCACCGCCCCCGGAAGCGCCGGTCCGCGCCGCGGAGCTGACCGAGGTCGGTCTCGTGCGCGAATCCCCGGCTCGGGCAGCGGGTTTCATCGCCGTGCTCGGCGTGCTGGTGATGATGGTCAGCGTGGGCGCGCTGTCCGCCGCGACCCGCGTCGGCCGGTGACCTCACGCCGGAACGGCAGAACTTCCGTGCTCCGCACGGATTCGCATGACGACAACGATGACAAGGATGTGCCGGAAATGCGTCTTCTCCCCACCGCCACCGCCCTCGCCGCGGGAGCGTTCGCGATGCTCGTGTCCGCCGGTGCGGCTTCCGCGGCCACCGGTGAGGTCGTGGTGTTCGAGACCGAGGTCCAGCAGGCCACGACCTGGGCCAACCCCAACGGGTGCCAGAAGCTGCCGTTGGCCGCCCACGTGCTGGTCAACCAGACCGACCAGCCGGTGCGCATCTACGGCGACCCGTTCTGCCTGACCCCGTCGCTGACCGTGGAGCCCGGATACGGCGCGCACGTCATGCCCGGCAGCGGCAGCTTCTCGGCCTGACGTCCCGGTCACCTCGGTGGCGGGGTGACCCGTCCGCTGTCCCGAATGCAGGAGGAGGTGCGCATGTCCGTCGACCTGGTCGTGGTCGGCCTCGGCTACGTCGGATTGCCGTTGGCCGCCCGGGCCTGCGAAGCGGGGCTCAGCACCGCCGGGCTGGACGTTTCCGGCGAGGTGGTGGCCGGGCTCGTCGCGGGCCGCTCGCACGTCCGGGACGTGCCGGACGCGGTCGTGGCGGACATGGTGGCCACCGGGTTCACCGCGACCACCGATCCGGCCGTGCTCGGCACCGCGGACACGATCGTGCTGTGCCTGCCCACCGGGTTGTCCGGGGTCGGCGAACCCGACCTCTCCGCGGTGCGCGCGGCGGCCACCGAGGTGGCCGCCCGGCTGCGGCCGGGCACGCTGGTGGTGCTGGAGTCGACGAGCTTCCCCGGTACGACCGAGGAACTCGTGCGGCCGATCCTGGAGCGGGGCAGCGGACTGCGGGTCGGGGCGGACTTCCACCTCGCGTACTCGCCGGAGCGGATCGACCCGGGCAACGAATCCTTCGGGATGCGCAACACCCCGAAGATCGTCAGCGGGTGCACGCCGCTCTGCGCGAAGTACGCCACGGCGTTCTACGACCGGCTGGTCGACTCCGTGGTGGTCTCCCGGGGCACCCGGGAAGCGGAGATGGCCAAGCTGCTGGAGAACACCTACCGGTACGTCAACATCGCCCTGGTGAACGAGATGTCGTTGTTCTGCCACCAGGTCGGCATCGACGTCTGGGACGTGCTGCGGTGCGCCGCCACCAAGCCGTTCGGGTTCACCTCGTTCCAGCCGGGGCCCGGGGTGGGCGGGCACTGCATCCCGATCGACCCGGTGTACCTGGAGAGCAAGGCGACCACCGAGGGATTCGCGTTCCGCACGCTCGCCGCCGCCCGGTCGGTGAACGAGGGGATGCCCGCGCACGTCGCGGAGCGGGTCCGCGGTGCGCTCGCCGAACGCGGCGCACCGGTGGTCGGTGCGCGGGTGCTCCTGCTCGGCGTGTCCTACAAGCGGGACTGCGACGACACCCGGGAGTCGCCGGCGTACCCGGTCACGCGCGACCTGCTCGCGGCCGGTGCGGTGGTCGGCTACCACGACCCGCACGTGCCGGAGTTCGCGGTGGACGGGGCGCCGCTGCCCCGCACCGAGGACCTGACCGCCGCCCTCGCGGCGGCGGACGTGGTGGTCCTCATGCAGGACCACCACTGCTACGACGCGGCGGCGCTCACCGCGTCGTGCCGCGCGCTGGTCGACACCCGGGGCATGACCTCGGGTGCCGAGGGGGTGGCTCCGAGCTGAGCCACCGGAAGAGTTCCGCCGGAGGTCGGCCGACTACCGGCGGGGACCGCGCTGGACGCCCCTCACGTCCCGCGCGAAGGTCGCGGCGGTGCCTGACGTGGCCCGCCCGACCGGCAAGGAAGTGTGCACAACTGCGAAGGAGATCATCATGACCGCGGCTACCGACATCGCGAACGAGCGGCTGCGCAAGCGCTTCGCCCGCTGGGACCAGAACAGCAACGGCACCCTGGAGCAGGCGGACTTCGAGAAGGAGGCCGCGCAGATCGCGCGTGCCTTCGGCAAGAGCGCCGACAGCGCCGAGGCGCAGGCGCTGCACGCCGCGTTCGCCGGGATGTTCCGGCACCTCGCCGTCGAGGCGGGTGCGGGTGCTGACGGGATGCTGTCCGAAGAGGACTTCGTCCGGGTGACCCAGAAGCTGATGTTCCAGGACGGCGAAGAGGCCTTCAACACCGTGCTCGGCCCGGTGATGCGGTCCATCGTCGGCCTGTGCGACAAGAACGCCGACGGCCAGATCAACGCCGACGAGTTCGTGGCGTGGCTGGGCGCCGTGGGTGTCGACTCGACCCAGGCCGCCGACGCCTTCCGCCAGGTGGACACCAACGGCAACGGCGAGCTCTCCATCGAGGAGCTGCTCGAGGCCGTGCGGAACTTCCACTTCGGCCGTCTCGAGGTCGAGCTGCTCGGCTGACACCAGCCGTTCGGATCCGGTGGCCGGGGACCTCGACGAGGTCCCCGGCCACCGCGCTGTTCCCGGGCGAACCGCGGAACCGAGGAGCCGACCAGGTGAGGGGCCCGCGTCCGAGCGAGGACCGCTTTCGCCAATGACCTGCGTGGCGGTGCGGGGGCGGAATATCAGCGGCCTTCTCGCTCCGGGAGCCTCTCCTGACGTACCGAACACGTGCACGGTGTCACGGCTGTCCTCCCGTCGTTGGTACATCAGGAGGCGATCCCGCAGCGAGGGGATCGCTGAGGTTCCGCTACCCGCACCGCCACGCAGGCCATTCTGAAAGCGTTCCCATGTTGGACAAGGGGGCCCCTCACCTGGCTCCCCCACGGGTGGTCGGGGAGGTCCGCAGCAGACGGTCAGCGGACCGGTACCCGGGCCGGGTGGAAGCCCACCGGCATCTCCGGGAGCAGGTCCAGGTCCGCGCCGGTGACCGGCACCGGGGCGTGGACGATGATGTTGTAGTGGTTCGGGAAGTGGCAGGCGTCGAAGCCGAGCACGGTGCCGACCAGCCGCTCGCCGATCCGGAACTCGTCCCCCCGGTCGATCACCCCGGCGCAGCCGATCTCGGCGAAGCCGAGGAAAGCCACCCGGTCGATCCGCGCGCCGGGCGCGGTGTCCCGGTGATCGGTGGTGAGCAGCTCGTGCACCTCGCCGCGGCGCACGCACCGGCTGGCGTGCGGCTCCAGCGACATCCCGCGTTCCTCGCGGCGGTGCACCAGCACCTTCACCAGCGTGCCGTGCAGCGCCCGCTTGGGGCCGTCCTCCTCGGGGTTCACGCCCGCTCACCTCCCGGTGCCATCGCCGGCTCGCGGCGGTAGACCTCGTCGACCAGTTCCAGCGCGGCGAGCCCGCCGTCGCGGTGCCCGGGTCCGGCGTCGATCGCGGCGGCGAAGGCGTCCAGGACGCCCACGTACTCGTGCCACAACGACGATTTGAACCCGCGGTGCCCGGCGAGCAGATCCGCCCGGTGCACCGCGCCGTCGGCCAGCCGCACCTCGACGTCCTTGGTCTCGCCCGGGTAGGACCAGTCCAGCTCGACGGTCGCCTGCGCTCCGGCGGCGGTGTCCAGCCGCACCACGGCCTGCCGGTCGGTGCCCCGCTCGTCGCGGGTCACCTCGGCCGCCACCACGGCGCAGTCGCCGAGGAACAGCCGGACCAGGTCGAAGGCGTTCGGGCCGTTGTCGGCGACGCATCCGCCGCCGCAGCGGTCCGCGTCGAGGTACCAGGTGTCGCCGCCGATGTGCTCCTCGATGCGTTCCAGGTACCGCACGGTCAGCGCTGCGATGCCCGTCGGCGGCCCGATCCGGTCGCGCAGCCGCAGCGCGTTGTCGTTGTAGCGGCGGTGGAACGCGGTGAACAGCACGGGACCGCCGAGCTCCGCCAGCGACCGGCCTTCGGCGGCGGAGAGGCCGAGGGGCTTCTCCACGCACACCGGCAGTCCGGCCAGCAGCGCGTCCCGGCACAGCGCGGCGTGCGCGTCGTTGGGCGCGGTGACGACCACGGCGTCGAGCGCGGCCTCGCGCAGCAGGTCGCGGTGGTCGGCGTAGCAGGGGACGCGGTCGGCGTGCGGGGCCAGCGCGTCGGGGCGCAGGTCGCACACCGCGCCGAGTTCCCAGCCGGGCATCCGGTCGATCGCGGCGAGGTAGTACCGGGCGATGGTGCCCAGGCCGATGATCCCGATCCGTCGCGGGCTCACGCGCCTGCCCCCAAACCGAGCTCGACGAGCTCGCGGTGCACCTGGGGCAGCAGCGGCACCCCGGTGCGGTGGCATTCGCGGGCGCGTTCGGCCTCCCACCACCCCGGGTAGCGGACCTCGCCGCCGCCGGCCGCGGGCGGGCAGTCCACCAGGGTGCCGAACAGGGTGCGGGCGTCGGCGGCGAACTCCCCGTCCGGGCGCAGCAGGTCGGGTGCGATGGCGAGGACGAAGAACCCGATGTCGTCGTCGGTGCCGTGCGGTCCCCCGGTGCCCTCCAGCGCGGCGGGCGCCGGGCCGAGGCCCGCGCCGGGCAGCAGGGCGGAGAGCAGTTCGACGACGAGCCCGAGCCCGTAGCCCTTGTAGGCGCCGGTGGCCGGGTCGCCGCCCAGCCAGCGCAGGTGGGCGCTGCCCGCGTCGAACCGGGCCGGATCGGTCACCGCGCCACCCGCGTCGTCGGACAGCCACCCCGCCGGGACGGTCTCGCCGCTGCTCGCGGCGGTGCGGACCTTGCCGGTGGGGACCACGGTGGTGCTCATGTCCAGCAGGAACGGATGGTCGTCGAGGGCGGGGGCGGCGACGCTGAGCGGGTTGGTGCCGAGCATCGCCAGCGCCCCCAGCGGTGGCCGGGCGATGCGCTGCCCGCCGCAGTTGCTCGCGACGACCCCGATCATGCCGCGTTCGGCGGCCCGCAGCGCGTGGAACCCGGCGCAGCCGAAGTGGGTGGCGCCGCGCACCGACACCAGCCCGATGCCGTGCCGGGCCGCGCGGTCGGTGGCCGAGTCCATCGCCTCGGCCGCGGCCCAGAGGCCGAGCGCGCGGCGGGCGTCGACCAGCGCGCAGGCGCCGAGGTCGGTGCGGACGACCGGCTCGGCGTCCGGTGCGGTGCGGCCGGAGGCGAACAGCGGCAGGTACAGGCGGGTCAGGTTGAACGCGCCGTGCGAGTCGAAGCCGCACAGGTCCCCGTGGCAGAGCGCGGCGGCGGCGGTGGCGGCCCGGTGGGGTGGCGTGCCGCGCTCGGCGAACAGGCCCGCGATCAGCGCGTGCAGCTCGGCGTAGGGCACCGCGATCCGTTCCCGCAGATCGTCGGTCAGCAGCGTCATGGTGTGGTGGTTCCCCTTCCGGCACTCCGGTGCCATGCGGCGAATTCGGTGAGCAGGGCGGACACGGCCGCGGCGAACTCCCGCAGCTCGTCCAGGTCGGCGTACTCGCCTTCGGCGTGGGCGTTGTTGGTGTCGAGGCTGCCCGGGCCGAGCACCGCGGTGGCCGCGTCGGCGACGCCGTCCATCCAGATCGCGTCGCAGGTGAACGCCGGTTCGTCGGCCGGCCAGCGGGCGATCCCGGCCCGGTCCAGCAGCGCCTCCAGCCACGGGTCGCCGCAGTCGAGGCTGGGCAGCCCGCTCTTGAGCCACTCCACGCTGGTCAGCGCGTCGGCGCGGGCTGCGGTGCGGGCGAATTCCCGGGTCCCGGCGAAGGTCCGGGCGAACTCGGCGATCCCGGTGCGCACCGCCGCGGTCAGCGCCCGCTGCGCGCCCTCGCCTTCGGCGGAGGAGGCGTAGGAGAGGTTGAGCAGCAGCTCGCCGCTGCCGTAGACCCGGTTGTGCCGGTCCCCGGTGCGCAGCCCCGCGACGCAGCAGCGGCCGGGCCGGTGCGCCGGGTCGAGCGCGCGGGCGAGGTGCTGGGCGAGGAAGCCCAGCAGCACGGAGGCGTTGTCCCCCGCGTCGGGCCGGTCGTCGATCGCGCCGTGCCCGTCGACCCGGACCCGGGCGGTGGCCGAGGCGGTCGCGCGGGACAGGTGGCGCAGCCCGGTCGGTTCGCAGAAGACGTTGAGCCGTCCGACGTAGCCCGCTTCGACCAGCGGTCGCGTGCCGTAGGTGCCCATCGCGCCGCCTTCCTCCCCGGCGACGGCCTGGACCAGCACGGTGAGGTCGCGCCCCAGCGCGGGCTCGCGGGCGACCGCGTCGCGGATCCCGGCCAGCAGCGCCACCGCCGGGCCCTTGGCGTCGATGGCGCCGCGGCCGGTGATCCGGTCGCCGCGCCGGTCGACGGGTTCGAGCCCGGCCACCGTGTCCAGGTGCACGTTGAACATCGCGGTGGCGGCGCGCGGTGACCGCGGACCGAGCCGCAGCACCTGGCTCGGCTGCGCGGTCAGGAAGTCCTCGCGGGCGGCGGCGCGGTGCACGGCCGCGGGAACGTCGTCGCGGCGCAGCACCGCGCGCGGCGGGGCACCGCGGTGCACCACTTCGAAGCCGAGCTCGCGGGCGGCGCGGGCGTAGGCGCGCTGCGCGCGGTCCAGCTCCGCCGGTGGATCGCCCGGATCCGCTTCCAGCGGGTTCACCGTGGGGATGCGCAGCAGGTGCAGCAGCAGCGCGACGTCGTCGTCGGTGATCACGCGGGCACGCTCCCGGCGAGCTCGTGCAGCAGCGCCTCCAGCCGCCGTCCGGCGCGCACGAACGGCTCGGCGTCCTCGGCGCGCACGCCGTCGTGCGGGCGGGTCGCGAGGTGCGGTTCCAGGGACAGGGCGCCGGTGTAGCCGGAGTCCAGCAGCAGGCGCAGGCAGTCCGCGACGCGGGCCGAGCCGTCGCCGGGCAGCACGTAGCGGGCCTGGCCGGGGCCGCCGACGGCGTCCTTGACGTGCACGTGGGCCACGTGCGGCAACAGCGGTGGCAGCAGTTCGGCCGCGTCGTAGCCGTGGTCGACGCCGTTGCCGGTGTCGAACAGCAGGCCCAGCCCGTCGGCCGCGTCGAGGAGCTGGCGCATCCGGTCGGCGTCGGCACCGGCCCACCCGGCGCAGTTCTCGTGCAGCAGCACCACGCCGCGCCGCGCCGCGCGCTCGGCGAGCCGGGCGGTCCGGTCCAGCACGCGGTCCCGCCAGTCGTCGGGGGCGAGGCCGCCGTCCGGGTAGGACATGATCCGGACGTAGCGGGTGCCGAGCGCGCCGCAGCGGTCCGCGAGCACGTCGAGCTCGTGCAGGTCGTCGGCGAACGGCGCGGTGACCGGCCGGGCCCAGTTGCCGATCCGCGAGGCCGCGCACACCACGTCCAGCCCGGCGTCGCGCAGCGCGGTGCGGACCCGGGCGAAGGCGGCGTCGGTGAGGTCGGCCAGCGCGGTGCCGTCCACCGAGCGCAGCTCGACGTGCCGCCACCCGAGCCGCTGGATCGCGGCGATCTGCCCGGCCACCGAGGTGGCCGCTTCGTCGCCGATGCCGGCGAGCGCGCGGGGCGGGGGATCAACCGGCATGCTGGTGCCTCCGGTGCAGGTCGGGGAGTGCGGTCAGGCAGTGCTGCTTGGCGGCCGAGACCAGCCGGAGGATCTCGCCGTGCAGCGCGAAGGTGCCGTCCGGTCCGGGATCGGGGTGCAGGAAGTGCCGGTAGGCGCGGAGCACGAAGGCGGTGAGCGCGTCGTCGCGGAACACCCGCCGCACCCGGTCGCCGGTCGTGGTGAGCTGGGCGTGGTCGTCGTGCTCGCTGAGCGGGAAGTGGCCGGTCGCCCGGCCGCGCTCGAAGTCGAGGGAGATCCGGCGCTCGCGGACCGGAGCGGTGAGGTCGGAGCTGATCTCGCTGAGCACCCCGCCGCGGTGGCGCAGCACCAGGCGCGCCCCACCCAACCGGGGGAGCGTGAAGTCCTCGCTGCGCATGTCGGTCCACTCGGCGTCGAGCAGCTCGGCCGGTCCGGCCAGCCGCAGCACCACGCCGAGCGCGTGCGGGATCTCCACGTCGAACGCGGTCGGGTGGCCCTCGTCGAGGGTGGACCGCTGGAACCGGGGCTTGTCCTGGGTCACCGAGATGGAGCGCAGGTCGCCGAACGCGCGGCGCATGGTCAGCGCCTGCAACCGGTGGGTGAGCTCGGCGTCCAGCCAGTGCGTCACCACGGCGGGGGCCAGGCCGTGCTCGTCGCACGCGCGGCGCACCGCGGCGTACTCGTCGAGTCCGGTGGCCAGCGGTTTCTCCACGATGATCCGGCGGAATCCGAGGTCGCCGAGCTCACCGAGCAGCGCGGCCCGGTCGACCGGCGGGGTGCACAGGTGCACGACGGTGTCCTCGGGCGGGAGCAGGGCGGCCGCGGCGCGCACGGATTCCACGACGGTGACCCCGGGTCGCTCGCCGCGCGCCTCGGGTGCGGGGTCGCACGCGACGACGGGTCCGGGGTGGAACAGTTCGCCTGCGGCGGCGCGTGCCTGGGCCAGGACTCGCAGGTGCAGTCCCGCTCCCGCACGGCCGAGGCCGACCACGAGTGATTGCAGCATCGTACTCCGTAGTGCTTTGTGGACAGGAACTGGCGTCGGAATCGGCCTGGAATCGCGCCATTTCTCCGGATTCCCGCCAGGCGGATCGCGCGGTCCTGCTCGCACACTAACCATTCGGGATCACCCGACCGAAGTCGGGGGAGCACAACGGTTTCCGGTGATCACCGTAAAGGGTGAAACTTTCTCGGGAACGACGTTCGAGCTTTCGGGTGGACCTGATCGTCGGCTAAGTTCTGCGGCCGTCAGCCCCGTTCACCCGTTCTCCCTGGAGCGTAATCATCGTGTCCTCCGGCGCGGATTCCACCAGGACTTGGGAAGACTTACCGGTACCGGCCGCCCCTGACGCCGCGTCGATCCCGTTCTTCTCCCAGGCCCGCACTTTCGACCGGCTCTGGTCGACCATCAGCGCCCGCGTCGGCGAGGTCTTCGACAACGGGAAGTTCTCCCACGGCGCGCAGGTCGCCGAGCTGGAACGCCGCCTCGCCGAGTACACCGGCGCCGCCCACGTGGTCGGCGTCAACAGCGGCACCGACGCGCTGGTGCTGCTGCTGCGCGCGCTGGGCCTCCGCCCCGGCGACGAGGTCGTCGTGCCCGGCTACTCGTTCGTCGCCACGGCCACCTCGGTGGTCCTCGCGGGCGGTACGCCGGTCTTCGCCGACATCGACCCGGACACCTACGCGCTGGACCCCGCCGCGGTCGAGCGGGTGATCACGCCGCGGACCCGGTTCGTGATGCCCGCGCACCTGTTCTGCCAGATGGCCGACATGGCCGCGCTGTCCGGCGTCGCCGAGCGCCACGGGCTGATCCTGGTGGAGGACAGCGCCGAGGGCATCGGGATGAGCCAGGGCGGCAAGCACGCCGGGCGGCACGGTGCCGGCGGGGTGCTGTCGTTCTTCCCGAGCAAGACGCTGGGCGCCCTCGGGGACGCCGGTGCGGTGCTCACCGACGACGCGCGGGTGGCCGAGCTGGTGGCCGGTCTGCGCCACCACGGCCGGTTCGGCCGCACCCTGGACCACTTCCCGGGGATCTCCAACGAAACCGCGCTGGTCGGCACCAACAGCAAGATGGACGACCTGCAGGCCGCCGTGCTACTGGCCAAGCTGACCGCGCTGGACCAGGAGATCACCCGCCGCTCGGTGCTCGCCGAGGCGTACCGGCTGGGGCTCTCCGGAATCCCCGGCGTCGTCCGGCTGCCCAAGGTCGTCGACGCCGGCTCGACCGGGGTGTACTACGTCTACCTGATCGAGGTGGAGCACCGCGACGAGCTCGTGGCGCACCTGGCCCGCAACGGCATCGGCACCGAGACCTACTACCCGGTCCCGCTGCACCTGCAACCCTGCTTCGCCGGACTCGGCCACGCCCCGGGCGACCTCCCGGTGGCCGAGGCCGCCGCGGCGCGGGCCGTCGCCCTCCCGCTCTACCCCGACCTGACCCTCGCCCAGCTCGACCGGGTGTGCTCGGCGGTGCGCGAGTTCTGCTCCCGGAGGTGTGGCTGATGCCGATCGACGTGCCGTTCTTCCCGCCGGACCTGTTCGAGGACGACCGGAAGGTGATGCTCGACCTGATCGGCGAGATCGGTCGCGCCCCGGAGCAGAAGTTCATCCTGGGCGAGCGCACCAAGGAGTTCGAGGAGCTGCTGCGCGAGTCGCTCGGTGCGGCCGACGTGGTCGCCTGCGGCAGCGCCACCGCCGCGCTCGGCCTGGTGCTGCGCGCGGTCGGCGTCGGGGCGGGCGACGAGGTCGTGGTGCCCGCCTTCGGCTGCGCCCCGCTGGCGTCCTCGGTGCTCGAAGCCGGTGCCACGCCGGTGTTCGCCGACATCGACCCGCACCGGCTGGTGGTCGACCCCGAGGACGTCGAGCGCCGGATCACCGCGCGCACCAAGGCGATCATGCCCGCGCACATGTTCTCCATCATGGCCGACATGCCGCGGTTCGCGGCCCTCGCCGAACAGCGCGGCCTGCGGCTGGTGGAGGACTCCGCCGTCGCCCAGGGCGCGGAGCTGCGCGGTGTCCCGGCCGGGCTGTGGGGCGAAGCGGGGGTGTTCTCCTTCGTCCAGGTCAAGTCGTTCGGGATGCCCGGTGAGGGCGGCGCGGTCGTGACCCGGGACCCCGAGATCGGCGCGCGGGTGCGGATGCTGCGCAACCACGGCCAGGGCGCGCAGCGCTTCGTGCACGAAGTCGTCGGCCGCAACAGCCGGTTCGACGAGATCCAGGCGGCGTTCCAGATCCACCGGTTCCCCGGCTTCGCCGCCCGGCTGGAGCGGCGGGCGGCGATCGCCGACTTCTACACGCGGCGGTTCGCGCCGCTGGCCGACCGGGGCGTGGTGGCTCCCCCGCCGGGGCGGGAGGGACGCTGCTACTACGTGTACTGCGTGCTGGCCGACGACCGGGACGGGCTGCGCGACCACCTGGCGGCGCGCGGCATCGCCTCGCACGTCTACTACCCCCAGCCGCTGCCCCGGCAGGCGGCCTTCGCCCCGTGCGCCCCCGCGGACGGCCGCTGGCCCCACGCCGAGCTGGCCAGCCGCCGCATCCTGGCGCTGCCGATCTACCCGCACCTGACCGACGCCGAGGTGGAGCGCGTCGCCGACGCCGTGTGCGCCTTCGCCGAGCGCGCCCCGCAGTGAGGAAGTGACCCCCGAGATGACCAGTGACCTGCACTCCGCGCCCCGGGGCGCGGCGGTCACCCGACCCGAGAGCAAGGCCCGGAGCTACGTGCGGCTGGGCAACCTCGACGTCTACGACTACTACCTCAGCATCCTCGTGGTGGCCTCGGCGGTGCTGGTGCCGCTCTCGGCGGCCCGCCCGGGCACCGTGCCGATGCTGCTGCTGTTCCTGCTCGGCGCGCTCGGCACCATCGTCGCCATGGTGGCCTTCGACGACCTCACCGGCTACCGCGACGGCAGCGACGTCGTCAACTACGGCCCGAACGACCCGCTGCGCAAGAAGCTGCGCAAACCCCTGGTCGCGGGCACCCTCACCGAAGCGGAGGCGCTGCGCTTCGGCTGGATCACCGCGGCCGCGGGCGCGGTGCTGTGGACCGGTGCGGTGCTCGTCGCGCCGGCCGCGCCGCTGTGGACGGTGCTGCTGGTGGCCGCCACCTTCGTCATCGCCCTGCAGTACTCCTACGGGATCAAGCTCAGCTACCGCGGTTTCCAGGAGCTGTTCCTGGTGGCGTTGGGCGTCGCGCTCGTGCTGGCCCCCTACGGCCTGGCCACCGGGCGGTTCTCGGAGTTCGTGCTGGTGCAGGCGGTGCTGTTCGGCATGGGACCGCTGATGTTCGGGGTGTACTCCAACACCAACGACGTCGAGGGCGACCGCGGCGTGGGCCGGGTGACGGTGGCGGCCCTGACCTCCCCGCGCGGCAACGCGCTGTTCATCGGCGCCCTGTCGCTGGCCGAGTTCCTGATCGGCGCGGTGGCCTCGGCGACCGGGCTCGCCCCGTGGTGGTTCGTCCTGCTGATGCTGCCCGCCAGCGCGTTGCGGGCGCGGCAGTACCACCTCGGCTTCCGGGTCGGCGACATCATGCGCGCCCGGCGGGTCGGGTTCGCCGTGCACCGGCTCTGCGTGGCGCTGCTGATCGTGGCGAACCTGCTGGTCGGGCTCGGGGTGGCCGGGTGAGCCCCGATCTGGACGTCGCCGTGGTGGGCGCCGGGATGGCCGGGCTCACGGCCGCCTCCGAGCTGGCCGCCGCGGGGCTCGAGGTGCGGGTGTTCGAATCGGATCGGCAGGTCGGCGGCCGGATGGCGGCCTTCCGGCACGGCGGGTACACGGTGGACACCGGCGCCGAGCAGATCTCCCCGCACGGCTACCGGGCCACCTGGCAGCTCCTGGAACGGCTCGGCGTCAGCGCGGGCGAGGTGCCGGTGATCGGCAGGCCGCTGGCGGTGTGGCGGGACGGGCGCGCGCGGCCGGGAGCGGCCGAACCGCGCGCGCTGCTCACCGGAGCCGGGCTCTCCCGCCGCGCCCGCCTCGACCTCGCCCGGTTCCAGGTGTGGGCGGCCCGCCGTCGCCGCCGGTTCGACACCGACCGGCCCGAACGCGGTCCGCTGGCCGACCTGACCGTCGCCGAGTTCGCCCGGCGCTACCACCCCGACCTGCACGACTACCTGTTCCAGCCGGTGTCCGGGGCGTTCTTCGGCTGGGACACCGCGCGGTCGTCGGCGGCCGTGATGGTCGGCCTGCTGCTCGCGGTGGGCGACGCCGCGGACTGGCGCACCTACCGCGACGGCATGGACACCCCCGCCCGGTTGCTCGCCGAGCGGCTCGACGTGCGCACCGGCCGCCGGGTCCGGGAGGTCGTCGCCGACGGCGACGGCGCCCGGCTGGTCGTCGGCGACGACACCGTGACCGCCCGCGCGGTGCTGCTGTGCGTGCCCGCCCCGGTGGCGCGGCGGCTGCACGCGAACCCGGCCCCCGTCGAAGCCCGCTACCTGGACGCCTGCACGTTCACCCCGGCGCTGAAGGTGAGCTGCCTGCTGGACCGGCCGATCGCCCCGCCCGGCGAGTCCGCGCCGTACCTCGTGCTCACCCCGCACGTCGAGGAGGACGTGCTGTCGGCGATCATCGTCGACCACCGCAAGCACCCCGGGCGGGCGCCCGCGGGCAAGGGCCTGCTGAGCCTGATGCCCCGGGCCGCCACCACCGCAGACCTGATCGACGCCCCGGACCGGGAGATCGTCGGCAGGCTCACCGCGGCGGTCGAGCGCTACGTGCCCGGCTTCGGCTCGGCGAACCGGGAGAACTTCGTGCACCGCTTCCGCTGCGGGCTGCCCGAAGCCACCCCCGAGGCGCTGCGCAGGCGCCCCGCCTTCACCGCGCGCGAGCTCAGCCCCGTCGATTACGCGGGGGACTGGGTGAGCCTGCGCCCGGCGAGCGAGGGAGCCGTGCGATCCGGCGCGCTCGCGGCCTCGCGGGTGCTGAGCAGGCTGCGCGCAACCCGGCGATCCGGCCTAGGAGTTCCGCTGTGAAACCACATGACATGGGCGTGCTGTTCGACGAGTGCGCCGCCCGCCGCACCGGTACCCGGGTGCACCTGGACCGGCCGTTCGACATCGCCCCGGACGGCGGCACCGAGCACGGCGTCGACGACCTCGCCCGGCTGGTCCGCGACGCGGCCGGGTGGCTGGCCGGGGCCGGTGCCGCCCCCGGTGAGCGGGTGGCCGTCGTCAAGGACAACCACTGGGACTACGACCTGCTGGCCTGCGCGGCGGTGCGCATCGGCGCGGTGCCCGCGCAGCTCTCCGCGCACCTGTCCGGGGAGGCGCTGGCGGCGCTGCTCAAGCGCCTGGACGCGGCCGTCGTGGTCACCACGTCCGGGGTGCTCGACCGCGCCGCGGCGGAGGGCGTGGACCTGCGCGCGTTCGCCCGCACCACCGTGGTGCTCGACGGCGGCGTGCCCGGGGCGCAGACCCCCGCGGAGCTGCGCGGCCACCCGGCGCCGTCCCCGCACCGGCGCGGGCGCGACGCCCCGCTGGTGATCAACCACACCTCGGGCACCACCGGGATCCCCAAGCTGGTGGTGCATTCGACCGCCACGCTGGTCGGCGCGCTGGCCCGGTTCGAGGCCACGCGACTGCCCAAGATCGGCATCCGCCGCGACGACGTGCTGGCCAACGCCAACGCCTACGCGCACGGCCGGACCTTCTGCTGGACCGCGGTGGTGCTGAGCATGGCGCCGCGCGATCTGGTCGTGCTCAGCGACGACGACCCGGACCGCGCGGATCCGCTGCTGCGGCAGCACCCGCCGACCTACCTGGAGGCGCTGCCCGCGACGTTCGTGCGCTACCGGACGCTGACCACCCGGCTGGACAACCCGTTCCGGCGGGTCCGCGTGTTCCTCAGCACCTACGACGCGATGCACCCGCCGACGATCCGCGCCTACCTGCGGGCCAGCGCGCGCCGGTCCCCGGTGTGGATGCAGGGCTGGGGTCAGACCGAGACCGGGCCGCTGACCTTCCGCTTCCACACCCGCCGCTCGCTGGCGGGGGAGCGGCGCGGTCGGTCCTCGGCCCGCGACCTCGGGCGGCCGGTGCCGTTCAAGACGCGCCTGCGGGTGGTCGATCCCGAGACGTTCGCGCCGGTGCGGCGCGGTCGCCCCGGCCTGGTGCTGGCCCGCACCGCGGCGCTCTGCCTGGACTACCTCGGCGAGTCCGAGCGCTGGGCGGCCAAGCGCACCGGTCCGTGGTGGAGCACCGGTGACATCGGCGTGCGGCGCCGCGACGGCGCGGTCCACCTGCTCGACCGCGAGGTGGACAGCGTTCCCGGCCTGAGCTGCCTGGAGACCGAGGACCTGCTGGAGGACCGCTTGCCCCAGGTGCAGGAGTGCGTGGTGCTGGCCCGTCCCGGGGCGGATCCGCTACCGGTGCTGATCACCGAGGACGGCGGGTTCCCGGAGCAGGCGTGGGCGCGCGCCACGCGCGGGCTGCCCGCCATGCAGGAGCCGGTGGTGCGGTCCTGGGACGCGGTGCCGCGCACCGGCACCGGCAAGGTGCGCCGGCTGGCGCTGCTGGAGCAGCTCACCGGCAGCACCGAGGTGCCCGGGACCGGCCGGTGGACCTGAGGTGGACCGCGACCCGACGATCCCGGAGGCAGGCCCCGAGCCGATGACCGATGTCCGCACCGACTACGTCTTCGACAACGCCCACCCGCAGGCGGTCCGGCAGCACCGGTACCTCGCGGAGGCGCACGACCCGCTGACCCTCGCGCGGCTCGCCGAGACCGGGGTCGGACCGGGCTGGCACTGCCTCGACGTGGGCACCGGCGGCGGCAGCGTGGCCGCCTGGCTGGCCGACCGCGTCGCGCCCTCGGGCAGCGTGCTGGCCACCGACGTCGATCCCGGGCACGTCCGCCCGCGCCCGGGCCTGACGGCGCTCGCCCACGACATCGCGACCGACCCGCTGCCCGAGGCGAGGTTCGACCTGATCGTCGCCCGGCTGGTGCTGCGGCACCTGCCGGACCGCGCGGCGGTGCTGGACCGGTTGGTGCGGGCGCTGGTCCCCGGAGGCTGGTTGCAGGTCGACGAGTTCGACACCACCTACGAGCCGCTGCTGCTGGCCCCGGACGAGAGCACCGCGCACCTCTACCGGAGGTTCCTGGCGGCCAAGGACGCCGTGATGCGGGCCGGTGGCGTGGACCCGGCGTGGGGCAGGCGGGTCCCCGAGGCGATGCGGGCGGCCGGGCTGGTCGACATCGATCCCCGGCCGCACGTGCAGCTCCGGCACCCCGGGGCCGCCGACCTGCTGCTGCTGGAGCACCACACGCACCACCTGCGCGACGGGCTGCTGGCGGCCGGGATGACCGAGGCGGACCTCGGCGCGCTGCGGTCCGCGCTGCGCGAGCCGGAGCTGCGGGCCTGCTCGTCGGTGATGTACTCGGTGCACGGCCGGAAGCCCGCCCGGTGAGCGCCCCGGTGTCGGCCCGGCCGGGGACGGCCGAGGCCGTCGCGACCGCGCTGCTCCGCGAGGTCGGCGAGGACCCGGGGCAGGTGCGCCGCGAGCTGGACTGGTCCGGCCCGGTGGAACTGCCGTTGCCCGACGAGGCCGCGGTGCAGGCCGCCTGCGGGATCATGCAGGTGCACGGGCGCAGCGCGGGCCGCCCGGTACCGCTGGGCGTGCCCTACGCCTCGACGGTCGCCGGGGTGCTGCTCGCCCAAGGCGCCCTGGCCGTGGCGATCGACCGGGCGCGGGGTGGCCGGATCGATCGGGTGCGCACCTCGGTGGCGCAGTCGGCGCTGCTGGCGGTGCAGCAGTACCTCGCGGTGGCCGGGTGCGCCGAGCCGGAACCGCCCGCCGACCCCGGCGCACCGCCGCCGCTGCGCACCGCCGACGGCGTGCGCTGCGAGCTGGAGACGCTGACCGCGGAGCACTGGCTGGCGTTCTGGACGGCGCTCGGCGTCGAGCGCGGCCCGGTGGCCCGCGGGTGGCGGCCGTTCCAGCAGCGCTTCGGCACCGCGACCTGCGCGCTGCCCTTCGAGCTGCACGCCGCCGTCCGCGCCGCCGGTTACGCCGACGTGCTCGACGCGGCCCGCGCCTCCGGGGTCAGCGTGCTGCCGGTGCGCACCGATCCGACCCCGCCGCTGGACCTGCCCGCCTGCGAGCTGGCGCCGCTGCCCGGGATCGCACCGCGTCCGCTCGGCGCGCCCGGTGCGCTGCCGCTGAGCGGGATCGTGGTGGTGGAGTCGACCCGCCGGGTGCAGGGCCCGGTCGCCGGTCAGGTGCTGCGGATGCTCGGCGCCGACGTGGTGCGCGTCGAGCCGCCGGGCGGCGATCCGATGCGCGGGGTGCCGCCGATGGCGGGGGACTGCTCGGTCCGGCACCTGGCGCTCAACGCGGGCAAGCGGGTCGTCGAGGTGGACATCCGGACCGCGGCCGGGCGCCGGGAGCTGCACGAGCTCGTCGGGGGTGCCGACGCGTTCGTGCACAACTGGGCGCCCGGCAAGGCCGCCCGGCTCGGCCTCGACGCGGCCCGCCTGGCACCTCCCGGGCTCAGCTACGCGTGGGCCTCGGGGTGGGGCGACGCGCTCGGGCCGGAGCCGCCGCTGGGCACCGACTTCCTGGTGCAGGCGCACAGCGGGCTGGCCGCCGCGGTGCGCCCGGGCCGGCCGCCCGCGCCCTCGCTGCTCACCCTCACCGACGTGCTGGGCGGCCTGGTGTGCGCCTTCGGCGTGCTCGCCGCGCTGCTGCGCCGGGTCCGCACCGGTTCCGGGTCCGCGGTGGACAGTTCGCTGCTGTCGGCGTCCGGTGTGGTGCCGCGCGCGCCGCTGCGGACCCCCGTGCTGCGCACGGCCGACGGCCACCTGGTCGTGTCCGGCGACCACGACGCGGTGTTCGGCGGAGCCGATCCGCTCGCGGAGCCCTCGCGGCACTGGGTCGAGCGCGCCGCGCGCGCCGGTGCGGTGGCCACCCCGGTGTGCACCGACCTGCGCGAGCTCGTCGACGACCCGCGGTTCGGCGCGGCGCTGGGCCGCGGCCGGTACGTCTTCCCGCACCCCCCTTGGGAGTTCGGCTGATGTGGACCTCGACCTCCGACCTCGCGATCGGCGACCGGGTGCCGCCGGAACTGCGCGCGGAGTGGGTGCGGCGCGGCGACTGCCCGGGCCGCGACGTGCACGCGCTGTTCACCGACGGGGTGCGGCGGCACCCCGACCGGGCCGCGGTGGTCGACGCCGACGGGGTGCTCGACTACGCCGGGCTGGACCGCGAGGTGCGCCGGGTGGCCGCCGCGCTGACCCGTGCCGGACTCGGGGAGCGCGACGTCGTCGGCATCCGGCTGCCCAACGGCAGGCGCATGGTCGTGGCGGAGCTGGCCGTCGCCGCGATCGGTGCGGTCGCGCTGCCGTACCCGGCGGGCCGGGGCAGCCGCGACACCACCAGCCTGCTCGGCCGGTCCCGGGCGACCGGGGCGATCTTCGGCGCGCGCGACGACGCGGCCGATGCCGCGGCGCTGCCGCACCTGCGCGCGGTGCGCACCTTCGGGGCCGGGCCGGGGGACTGGCCGGAGCTGGACGCGGCGCCCGAGGCACCGGACTGGCGGGCCGCCCCGGTCGATCCCGAGGCGCCGGTGCGCATCCTGGTCACCTCCGGGTCGGAGGCCGAGCCGAAGATGATCGCCTACTCGCACAACGCGATGGTCGGCGGCCGGGCGAACTACGTGCGCGCGCTGCACCAGGACGGGCCGATGCGGGCCCTGGTGCTGATGCCGCTGGCGTCCTCGTACGGTTCGCTGGCCAGCCACGTGGGCATCGCCGCGCTCGGCGCCACGATCGTGCTGCCGGAGCGCTTCGACCCGGCGGCGGCCCTGGCGCTGGCCGCCCGGCACCGGATCACCCACCTGTTCGGCGTGCCGACCATGCTGCGCCGCCTCGCCGAGCACCCGGACGTGCCGGAGCTGCCCGCGCTACGCGCGGTGGTGTCGAGTTCGGCGCCCCTGCCCGAGGTCACCGCGCGCCGCTGCACCGAGCGCTTCGGCCGCCCGGTGATCAGCGTCTACGGCTCCTCCGACGGGATCAACTGCCACACCGCGGCCACCGGTCCGGACCCGGCGGCGGGCACCGGTCGGCCCGATCCGGCGGTCGCCGAGATCCGCGTGGTCGATCCGGCCGGGCGCCCGGTGCCGCCCGGTGAGCCCGGCGAGATCCAGGCGCGCGGGCCGATGACGCCGCTGTGCTACGTGGCCGCGCCGGAACTCGACGCCCGCTACCGCACCGGGGACGGCTGGGTCCGCAGCGGGGACCGGGGACTCCTCGACGAGCGCGGGCGGTTGCACGTGCTGGGCCGGATCAAGCAGGTGGTGGTGCGGGGCGGCTACAACATCAGCCCGGCCGAGGTGGAGCGGGAGATCGGCGCGCACCCGGCGGTGGTCGAGGTGGCCTGCGTCCCGGTGCCCGACGAGGACCTGGGCGAGCGGCTGTGCGCCTGCATCAGCCAGGTCGAGGGCACGCCCGAGCTGACCCTGCCCGAGCTCACCGCGTTCCTGGAATCCGAGCGCGGGCTGGAACGCCGCAAGCTGCCCGAACTGCTCCTGCTGCTGCCCGGGCTGCCGGTCGCCCCGACCGGCAAGGTGTGCCGCCGCACCACCGCGGCGCTCGCCGAGCAGCACACCACCGAACAGGGCGCCACCGCAGAGCGCACCGCCGAAGAGCGCACCACCGCGAAGGGAACGACATGACCACCGCACCGAACCTCGACCTGGCCCGGGTCACCCCGGACAGCTTCGCCGCGCTGCACCGGCTGGCCGCCGACACCGGCGCTCGCGCGCAGGACGCCGGGCTGGCACCGGGGTTGGTCGAACTGGTCCGGCTGCGCGCCTCGCAGCTCAACGGCTGCGGGTACTGCCAGGCGCTGCACACCCGGCAGGCCGCGGAACTGGGGGAGGACGAGCAGCGGGTGGCGGACCTGGCGCGGTGGCCGGAATCCGCCGCCTTCACCGACGCCGAGCGCGCGGCGCTGCGGCTCACCGAGGCGCTGACCCGAGTGGACGGACGCGGCGTCGACGAGGAATTCCGGGCGGCGGCCGAGCACTTCGGCGAGGCGGAGCTCGCCGGTCTGCTGTGGACGATCGCGGTGATCGGGGCCTACAACCGCCTCGCGATCGGCTCCGGGCTCACCGGCTGAGGCCGGGTACGGCCGTCCGGCAGGTGGGATGCCGGACGGCCGGGCGGATCACCGGATGTTGCTGGTGTGGCCGAGGGAGTAGCGGCCGGGCTGGGGCATGTAGGTCAGGCCGTGGGGGCCGTTGCCGACCGGGATGCGGGCCAGCAGCTCCCCGGTGCGGGTGTCGAACACGTAGACCTCGCTGTCGTAGCGACCGGCGAGCCAGAGCTGCGTGCCGTCGGCGGACACCGCGCCCATGTCCGGGCTGCCGCCCCCGGGGATGTGCCACTTGTCGATCGGCTGGTGCGTGGCGGTGTCCAGCACGGTGACGCTGCCTTCGCCGCGGTTGGCGATGAAGGCCCGCTGGGAATCGCGGGAGAAGTAGATCCCGTGCGCGCCCTTGCCGGTCGGGACGAAGCCCTTCTGGTGGGTGGCCTGGCCGTCGAACAGGTAGATGCCGTTGGCGTGCATGTCGGCGACGTAGAACGTCTCGCCGTCCGGCGCCAACCTGCTGTCCTGCGGCATCCCGTTGGGCACCTGGTGGAGGTCGAAGGTGCGCACGTGCTTGCGGGCCTCGACGTCGAGCACGATCATCCGGTTGGCGAACTCGCAGGTCACCAGGGCGATCTTGCCGTCGGTGCTGAAGTCCATGTGGTTGATCCCGGCGCACTCCGGGATGGACAGCGACTGCTGCTGCTCCCACGTCCGCGGGTCGTAGAAGTCCAGCCGCTTGTAGGCCTCGGCGACCACGATCGCGGAGCTGCCGTCCGGGGTGAAGTACAGGTTGTACGGGTCCTGGACCTGGATCGGCTCGCCGGGCTTGCCGGTCTTGGGGTCGATCGGCGTCAGGGTTCCCGCGGGCACCATGTCCGCCGTGACGTACAGCGTCTTGAGGTCGTAGGAGGGCACCACGTGCTGCGGCTCGTCCCCACCGGGGAAGGTGTCGATCACCTCGAAGGTGTTGGGGTCGATGACGGAGACGGTGTCGTCCTGGCTGTTGGGCACGTAGACGAGGTTGCGCACGCCCTCCATCGCGGGGGAGAGCATCCCCGCCCGGGTGTGCGCGTAGACGTCGGTCTGCTCCGGTGGCGGGGGCGGGGTGTCGGAGACCGGTGGCGGGGCCGCTTGGTCCGAGTCGGCGGTCAGCTCCGCGCCGCAACCGGCGAGCAGCAGGCTGGTGACGCCGAGCAGCGCCGCGAGGGGAAGGCCACTTCTGTGCATGGCGCCGGACGCTAGCAGCGGCCCTCCGCGCTGACGTCCATCAACACCGCAGGTCAGAGGATTGCGCCCGTGTGGGTTATGGGGCCTCCGATGTTGCCGTCCCGGTGGGTGGCGGACGACGATGTCCGCGGGAGCGGAGTGGAGGTGGCGTCCGGTGAGCGGTGGACTGCCCGCGAAGGACCGGCCGGGGCGGCAGGCGTGGCTCGGGCCGATCGCGCTGGGGATCGGCCTGGTGAGCTGGCTGGTGCCGGGCGGCATCCCGGTGGCGCTGGTGGCGGTGGCCTGCGGCGCGTGGTCGGTGCGGACCCGGGGCCCGTACCGGATCGACGGCACCGCCGTCGCCGGGGCCGTCGCGGGCGGCCTGCAGGTGCTGTTCTCGCTGCTGCTGCTCGCCGCGGACTCGGCCGGGCGCTGAGGCGCCACCCGGCGTCCCGCCTAGCCGACCCCGGTGCCCTCCCCGCGCACTTCGGCGCGCAGCGCCCGCACTTCCTCGACGAGCTCGTGCAGGACGAGGTCCTCTTCCTCCTGGTCCTCCTGCCGGACCCGCGCCTCCATCGCGTTCACCGCCACCGCGATGAACAGGTTGAGCACGGTGAACGTGGTGGCCGCGATGTAGACGATGAAGAACACCCAGGCCAGCGGTTCCTCGGCCATCACCTCGCGGGCCACCTCCGACCACGCTTCGCCGGTCATCACCTGGAAGAGGGTGAACAGCGACGCGCCGAGGTCGCCGAAGTACTCCGGCGAGACCGTCCGGAACAGCGTGGTGGCGATGACCGCCGCGATGTAGAGGAGCAGCGCCAGCAGCGCCGCGATCGAGGTCATGCCCGGCACGGCCGCCAGCAGCGCGCTCACCACCCGGCGCATGCTCGGGATCGACGAGACCAGCCGCAGCGCGCGCAGCACGCGCAGCGCCCGCAGCACGGCGAACGCCCCGGTCGCGGGCAGCAGCGCGATCCCGATGATCACCGCGTCGAAGCAGTTCCACGGATCGTTGAAGAACCGCGCGCCGTGGGCGTAGATCTTCGCGGCCAGCTCGACCGCGAACACCGCGAGCGCGATCCGGTCCACCGCGTGCAGCACGGCACCGTACTCGGCCACGAGGTCCGGATCGGTCTCGCAGCCCAGCGTGAGCGCGTTGAGCAGGATCAGGGCGATGATCAGGCGCTGGCAGGTCGGTGCGTCGATCACCGCGCGGACGCGTTCGCGCGTGTTCACCACTGAGCTCCCGGTTGACGTCGGTTCGGTGGTGATCAACCTACCGGGTGGCCACCGCGCTGCGTCACGGGACATCAGCGCGCGGTGACCGACCCCGTCCCGGGTGGTCCACCGGGCGCGCGGACAGGTGGCGTTCGACGGGGCCGAGGAGCGCGCGCGACCGTTCCGGGGCGTCGGCGGGCAGCGGCAGGTCGTCGAGGTGCCGCTGGGAGGTGCCAGGTCAAGCGACGGGTTCGGCCGGTGGTTGGCCGCGGTGCGTTCGGAACGGTGTTGCGCCAACGCGACGTTCCACGGTGGACGCGAACACGGCCGTTCCTCGGTGCGGAGGAACCGCATTCCGCACCACGGCCGCGCGCAACCGCTTTTTCCGGGTTCGGCCGCGCGCGGAATGCGCGGGAAACGCGCTCCTCTCTCACTCGGAGGTGCTCTTGATCGACGGCCCGGCGGTGCCGGACACTGGAAATCGCCTGAGGGTGCTCCCGGGACGGAGCAGAACGAAGGAAGCAATGTCCACCACGCACACGACGCGGACCGGGCCGGTGCGGCGGAACGACCTCGATTCCGCCGCACGGCGCCCCGGTCGCCGCTGAGGAACAGGAGGGACGTGGGTCCACCGCATCGACCGCCGCCGACTCGCCGGCGGTCGGGTGCTCGGTCGTTCCGGCGTACCTCACCAGCGATGACACCTCTCCCGCGATCGGCTTCCCCGCCGTCCTCGGCCCGATCCGGGTGAAGGACCGTCGGTCCGGCCTCTCCGGCCGTCCGGTGCCGTCGTCGCGCTGGTGCCGGACTCCGTTGCGGATCCGCCGCGCCCCGTTCGGGAGGGCGGACCGTCGAAGGGATGATTCCGTCGTGAGATAGCCGCGTTTCCCGTGCTCGATTCCGAATCCTTATTCGTGACAACCGAATTCGCCATCCGCGGAGGATGAGCAGCGATGTGGTCCCGCCGCGCCGGGTTTCCGGCGGGTGAAGCGGGACGGGCAGCCCGGGCGATCCGCCGGTACACCGGATCGCCCGGGCCCGCCGCGCGGCGGGTGCGTCGGGCCCGGATCACCGCAGGGATTCGCCCCGCGGTTCCGCGGCGGAGTCCCGCGCCCGGAGCACGGCCAACGCCACCGCCGCCCCGGCGAGGGCGCACAGCGCCGCGGCCAGCATGGTGGCGCTCTGCGCGGAGGTGAACGCGGTCCGCGCCGGACCGCTCAGCGCCGGATCCGCCAAGGCGTCGGCGAGCGGCCGGTCGGGTGCGGGGGAACCGGCGCGGTAGCGCGCGGCGAACAAGCCGCCCAGCGCGGCGACGCCGAGGGCGAACCCGAGCTGCTGGTGGGTGTCGTTGAGGGCGGAGCCGAGCCCGGCGCGCGCAGGCGGTACGGAGCCGAGCACGGTGCTGGTGGTGGCGGGCCCGGCGAAACCGGTCCCGGCCCCGGCGAGCAGCAGGCCGCACGCCAGCACCGGGTACGGGCTGGTCGGGGTGAGCGCGGCGAGGACGGTGAAACCCGCTGCGGCGACGGCGAATCCGAGCGCGATCGCGGCCCGGGCCCCGATCCGGCCGGGAGCCCGGCCGCCGACCGCCGAACCCAGCACGGTGCCCGCGGCCAGCGGGATGACGGCGATCCCGGCGGCGAGCGCGGAGTGGCCGCGCACCAGTTGCAGGTACTGGGTGAGCACGAACAGCACGCTGCCGGTGCCCAGGGTCAGCAACGCCGCCGCCGCGCTCGCCCCGGCGAACCGGCGGTCCCGGTACAGCGCGAAGTCGATCATCGGTGCGCCGTCGCGCCGTTGCCGGTGCGCGAACCACCCCAGCGCCGCGACGGCGACCGCGAGCGCCCCCGGCGCGGCGGGGGACTCCCACCCGCGTTCCCCGGCGATGATCAGCGCGGTGATCAGCGCGCCGGTGCCGAGGATCACCAGCCCGGCCGCGACCGGATCGAGCCGGTGGGCCGCGGGCGCGCGGAATTCCGGCACCAGCCGCGCCACCCCGGCGAGGGCGGCGGCGACCAGCGGCACGTTGATCAGGAAGATCCCCGACCAGCTCCACGCCTGGACCAGCGCGCCGCCCAGCACCGGGCCGAGGGCCATCGCCACCGAGGCCACCGCCGTCCAGACGGCGAACGCCTTCGGCCGCTCCTCGGCCGGGAACACGTGCACCAGCACGGCCAGCGTCGAGGGCATGACCAGGGCCGCTCCCGCGCCCATCAGCGCGCGGGCGAGCAGCAGCCACCACGCCGACCAGGCCAGCGCCGCGGCCACCGAGGCGAGCCCGAACAGGAGCAGCCCGGCCAGCGCGGCCCGGCGGTGCCCGTACCGGTCGGCGGCGGCTCCGGCGGCGACGAGCAGACCGGCGAAGACGACCACGTAGGCGTCGACGACGCCTTGGAGCAGCGCGGTGGAGGAGCCGAACGCCCGCCCGATCGCGGGCAGCGCCACCGACAGCACGGTGTTCTCCACGACGACCAGCAGCAGCGCGGCGCACAACGCCACCAGGATCGACCACCGCCGGGGATGTCCCCGTTCCACGTCCGCCTCCTCTCCGGTCCTACGGCGTAGGACGCGCATGGTCCTACAGTGCAGGACCACCTGGGACGGGCGCAAGCCGCCGCTAGGATGTCGCCCATGAGTCCGAAGCGCGCCGACACCGGCCCGGCCGTGCCGGGGGCGATCTGGCTCCGCGAACGCGCGCCCGGTCGCGGCGGCGGGCTCACCCGGGAGCGGATCGCCGAGGCAACGGTCGCGCTGCTCGACGCCGACGGGGCGGCGGGGCTGAGCCTGCGCCGCCTGGCCGAGGCGCTCGGCGTCCACGCCACCACGCTCTACTGGCACGTGGCCACCCGGGACGACCTGCTCGACCTCGCGCTGGACGCGGTCTTCGGCGAGATCCCGGAGGCGGGCGGCCCGGGGGCGGACTGGACCGGCGACATCACCGGGTACATGCACGGACTGCGCCGCGCGCTGCTGCGCCATCCGTGGTCCGCGGCGCTGGCGGGCAGTCGACCGCTCACCGGTCCGAACGCGCTGGCCCGCGCCGAATCCGTGCACGTCGCGCTCACCGGCGCGGGATTCCGGGGCGCCGAGCTGTCGGCGGCGGCCGCGGCGATCTCGAACCTGGTCATCGGCTCGGTGGCCGTCGAGACCTCCTGGCAGCACGAGGGCGAGGCACCGGCGCGCCGGGCCGTCGACGAACACCTGCGGCGCCACGCCGAGCGCTACCCGACGCTGGCCGCGCACGCCCCGACGCTCGACGACGCCTGGGACGACCACTTCGACCGGGCGGTGCGCTTCCTGGTCGACGGGCTGGCCGCCGCCCGCTGACGGCGTCCGCGGGACTCCGGGTCCACCGGTCACGCCAGGTCATGATCGACCTGCACGGTCGGACCAGCAGGGGGTTCCACGTCGCCGTGGAACTCGTAACGGCCTGGTGTTACGCGTACACGGCCGTTGGTCCACTTCCGCAGGGAAGAGATCGCCCTGCGTGACATCGGTGTCCGATTGATCCGGGAAATCCCGCGATGTTGCTCCGAACGGGAAAGGTGAACGTCGAACCACCTCACCGCCCGTGTCTTTTCGGTGTTCCGGCGCCGAAGGGGTGACATGACGCGCGGTAACGATCGGAGGAGTGCGCAACCCGCCTTCCGGGTGTCACGCTGAACCCGGAAAGCGCCGGTGCGCAGGGGAGAACGACCCGGGAAGTCCCCGGGGGACGCGCCTGTCGGGTGCCGCGCCGGCGCGGTCCGAGCGCGGTCGGCCCGCTCGAAGCCGGCCACGCCGAGGGAGGGGTGCGACGTGACGCGGAACGTGGATGGTTTCGGAGTCCCTCACTACGACGCGGTGCGCGACCGGTGGTCCGGGACGCCGCCGCTGCCCGACGGCGGCGAACTGCTGCTGGACCTCCTCGCGCGGGACCGGGACGCGACGGACCTGGGCAACATCGTCGAAGCCCGCCCCGGGGCGGTGCTGGTCCCCGGTGGTGCCGGCGACGTCGAGGTGATGGTCGCGTGGTGCGCCCGGCGGGGCATCCCGGTGCGGGCGCGCGGCGAACGGCACTCGGTGGGCGGGCAGGGGCTCACCGCGGGCGGTCTGCACATCGACATGCGCGCGTTGCGCTCGATCCGCGCGGTGGGGCCCGAGGGGATCGCGGTCGAGGCGGGCGTCACCCTGCGCCAGGTCGTCGAAGCGGCGTGGGCGCGCGGGCTGCGGCTGGCCTCCGGACCGACCGGATACCTGCGGCTCTCGGTCGGTGGCGTGCTTTCGGTGGGCGGGATCAGCAACCTGCCCGCGGCGGGATCGATCGCCGACTCGGTCAGCGAGCTGGAACTGGTGACCGCCACCGGGGAACGGGTGCGCTGCGGCCGGACCGAGCGGCCCGAGCTGTTCCGCGAGGTGCTCGGCGGTCTCGGGCGCCGAGGCGTCATCGTCAGCGCGGTGCTCGACGTCGTCCCGGCGCCGGCCCGGGTGCGCGGCTGGGTGCTCGACTACGACTCGGCGACCAGCACCCGGGCGCTCGTCGAGGACGTCCGGACGCTGATCGCCGAAGGGCGCACCGACGAGGTGTCGGTGCGGTTCGCGCAGCCCGACGTGCGGACCTACCGGCTGCACCTGGCGAGCTACTACGACGCGGCGCCCCCGGACGCCCCCGCGGTGCTCGACGGGCTCAGCGGTGCGGTGTCCGCGGAGCACGACGCGGACTACCTGGCGCACGTGACCGCCGTCGACCCGCTCTACGACCAGGCGCTGGAAGCGGGTTGGGACGCGGTGCACAAGCCGTGGACCGACCTGTTCCTGCCGGACGGGTCCTTCGTGGACTTCGCCGAAGCGGCGATGACCGTGCTGCGCGACCGCGATGTCAGCCCGATGGCCTACGGCCTGTGGTTCCCGCACCGCCGGGACCGCTTCGGCACCTCCCTGCGGCTGCCGGAGGGCGGGGAGCTGGTGTGGTTGTGGGACCTGCTGCTGGATTCGACGGGGATGCCCCGGCCGAAGCAGTGGCTCGGCGAGATGCTGCGCCAGTGCGGCAGGTTCGCCGACCTCGCCGTGTCCATGGGCGGCATGGTGTACCCGATCGGCGCGCCCGCGAGCCGGGCCCGGCGGCACTGGCCGGCTTCGGAGGGCCCGGCACCGGAGAACGGGGTGTTCGGCGACGGGCCCCTGCTGCCCGCGCCGCGTCCGCGAGGCTGAGCGCACTTCCCGAGCGCGGGGCGCCCTGGTCACCGGGGCGCCCCGCGCCCGGCTTTCCGGAGTCGCCGCGGAATCCGGTAGAACGGATGCGCCGCGTTGAATTCGGATCGCGCATCCGGCATTCCAGAGGGGTTCCCGTCCATTCGGGACGCTTCGATTGCGTCCCCGTTCACCGATGAACGCATTGCCGCGGCGAAGGCTCGTCACCATTTCCGACCGGCTCGCCGCTTTCGCGTCGACACGTCCGTTTCGAGTGCGTCAACGCAGGTCACGGCGCCGAACAGTCCCTGGTTGAGTGATCGGGGGCGGTGCGAAAGGGCCGTTCAGGTGATGTGCGCTGACGGTTCCCGCTTTCGATCTGCGGGGTGTCGCTGAATGGTGTAGAGACCAGTGCGCCCGTTTCCTCGGTTGCCGTACGTTCGGAGCACAGGCCGAATGCGAACTTCGGTGCTCAATTCGTCTGACAGGACGGTGGAGTTGTGCGCGAATGCCTTCCCGACCAGGATCCCCGCATTCCCGCTGCCCGGCAGGAACGTCCCGTGCGCCACCCCGACGGCATCCGAGCGGCCTACGAGTGGCGACCGCTGAGACCGGAGGACGCCGCCTGCTGGGAGAACCTGGTCTACGACTTCGAGGCGGACGAACGGCCGGTCGCCGAGAACAGCGCGGACCAGTTCGTCGCGGTGCTGGCCCAGGAGGTGACCGACCCGGAGCTGGACACCCTCGGCGTCTTCGAGGGCGACGACCTGATCGCGTACTCGATGGTCCGGACCGGTCGCCACTACGACGTCGAGGGCTGCGTGCACCCGGACTTCCAGCGGTGCGGGCTGGGCACCCGGCTCCTCGCCTGGGGCTGCGCGCGGGCCGAGGAGCGCGCCGCGGCAGACGGGCGCCCGGCGGAGCTGCGGGTCTGGTCGGCCGAGAACGACGAGGTGCTGCGCGGGATGCTCGACGGCCTCGGACTGCGCGCGTTCAAGTGGTACTACGAGATCTTCTCCGAGCTGGCTCGGACGCCACCGCTCGCACCGGTGCCGCTGCAGCCCGGCTGGCGGCTCGGGACCTACGATCCCGCCCGCGACGACGAGGTGCGCGAACTGCACAACCGCTCCTTCGCCGGACAGCACGAGGACGGCGATGTCGACGCCGAGCGCTGGCGGCGGGAGTTCACCGGCGGGGCGGATTTCCTGCCGGAGCTGTCGTTGCTCGCCTACGACGACGCCGACCGCGTGGTCTCGCACCTCCTGTCGTACGCCGTGCGCCCCGAGGAGGAGGAGACCTGGCCCGACGACAAGGACTTCTCGGTGGGCTACATCGGGACCCCGCCGGAGCACCGCGGGCGGAGCCTCTACCGGGCGCTGCTGGCCGAGAACGACCGGTTGGCCCGGGAACTCGGCTACACCGGCAGCACTTTCAGCGTCGACCTGGCCAACCCCACCGGGGCGTTGCGGTTGTTCGAGCGCCTGGGCGTCTGCGATCCGACGCGCGACGACATCTCCTGCTGGGTCTGCTACCGGAAGGAACTCGTGCCGGAGGAGCGGCGATGAGCGCTCCGGGTCTGCTGGCACCGGGGGCACCGCCGCTGGACCGGGCGGCCGCGGGCCGCCGGGCCGTCGGCGTCGCCGACGCGCTGCGGGCGCGCGGCGTGCGACCGGCGGACCGGGTGATGGTGCTCGGCGACAACTCCGCGGACTACGTCATCGTCCTGCTCGGCCTGATGCACCTGGGCGCCTCGATCGTGCTGCTCGACCACCGGCAGACCGCCGCCGAGGTGCGCCGCGCGGCGGCCTTGGCCGACGTCCGCTGGCTGGTCGCCGATTCCCCGGGGGCCCCGGGCGAACCGCTGCGCAGGCTGGGGCTCGGGGAGCTCGCCGGTTCCGCGCCCTCGTCCGCCGGGCAGGTGTCGCTGCGCGCGTGGCGGGACCGGGCGGACGCGTTGATCACCTGGTCGTCGGGGACGGAGGGCCCGGCCAAGGGGATCGTCCGGTCCGGCGGGTCCTTCGTGGACAACATCGACCGCAGCAGGCGCCGGATGCGGTACCGCACCGACGACGCGCTGCTGCCGCTGCTGCCGTTCTCCCACCAGTACGGGCTGTCCGTGGTGCTGCTCTGGTGGCGGGTCGGCTGTTCGCTGCTGGTGGCGCCGTACCACCGGGTCGACCACGCCCTCGAGTTCGCCGCGCGCGGCGGGGCGACGGCCGTCGACGCCGCACCGATGACCTACCACACCGCGCTGAACCTGATGCGCAACCGCCCGGCGCTGCTCGAGGCGCTGCGCTCGGTGCGGATGTGGTGCGTCGGCGGGAGCCCGCTGGGTGCGGCGCTGGCCGAGCGGTTCCGCCGGGTCACCGGACGTCCGCTGCTGGACGGTTACGGCAGCACCGAAACCGGCAACATCGCCTTGGCCGCGCCCGACGACCCGGTGGGGTGCGGGCGTCCGCTGGACGGCGTGCACGTCACCGTGCTGGACGAGGCCGGGGCGCCGGTTCCGCCCGGCGTGCTCGGCGAGGTGGTGCTGAGCTCGCCGGACCTGACCTCCGGGTACCTCGAACCGGGTGGCGGCGTCCGACCGCTGCCCGAAGGCCCCTACCGGACCCGCGACCTCGGCCACCTCGACGAGGCGGGCCACCTGTTCGTCGTCGGCCGGGCCGCCGCGGTGCACCGGATGGGGCACGTGCTCTACCCGGAAGTGCTGGCGACCAAGGCCGCCGAGTGCGGTGCGCCGGTGCGGGTGGTCCCGGTCGAGGACGAGCGCCGCGGCTGCCACCTCGTGTTCGTCGTCGCCGATCCGCAGCTGCGCGAGCCGCGCTTCTGGCGCAGCCGGATCGATGCCCTGCTGCCCTCCTACGAGCGTCCCAACCGTGTTGTCGTGGTGGAGGAAATCCCGTTGAACAGCAATGGAAAGCCCGATACCGGCGCGCTCGACCGGCTGGTCCGCCGCAGCACCGGGCACCGCTCGGTGGGGGAGCAGCTCCCCGCGGTGCCCTTCCCGCAGCGGATCGGGGCGCTGCGGGCGGTGGCCGACTTCCTGCGCGACCACCGGGCGGAGGTGCTCGACCTGCTCTGCGAGATCTCCCCGCGCAAGGCCGTGGAGACCGAGCTGGCCAGCTCGCTGGAGGCGCTCACCGGGGCCTGCGAGGAGATGGAGACCTACCGGCCGGGGCGGGTCGGGCGGATGGCGGTGTTCATGCCGTCCAACGTGCTCTGCTACTCCTACGTGCTGTACCTGCTGATCCCGGCGCTCTACACCGAGCGGCTGGTGTTCCGGCCCTCGGCGCAGGTGGCCTCGCTGACCCGCCGGCTGCACGCGATGCTGGCCCCGGTGCACGGGCTGCCCCTGGAACCGAGCGGGCTGAGCCAGCGGCGGTTCGTCGAAGGACCGGTCCCGGAGTCCGACGTGGTGGTGTTCACCGGGACCTACCAGAACGTCGAGCAGATCCGGACCCAGCTCCGGCCCGAGCAGCTCCTGCTGTTCTTCGGCCAGGGCGTGAACCCGTTCGTGGTCACCGAGGGCGCCGACCTCGACATCGCGGTCGCCGACGCCATCCGCATCCGGATGCTCAACGGCGGCCAGGACTGCTTCGGCCCGGACGTGTTCCTGGTGCCCGAGGACGCCGCCGACCGGTTCGTCGAACTGCTGGTGAAGGAGATCGGCGAACTGCGCTACGGCGACTACCGCGACGAGGACGCCGACTACGGGCCGCTGTACTACGACTCGGCGTTGCAGCGGGTCACCGACTACCTGCGCAAGCACCGCGAGCACATCGTGTTCGGCGGTCGGCTGGACCTGCGCGAGCGGCACCTGCACCCGACGGTGCTGCTGCGCCCCTACAGCGAGCGGATCACGCTCGAGGAGATGTTCTCCCCGGTGTTCAACATCGTGGTGTACCAGAACGACCAGCAGCTCAGATCGGTGCTGCGGATGCCGTTCATCGACGACCGGGCGATGGCCGCGATGGTCTACGGCGAGCACCCGGAGCTGGTGGAGATGCTGTCCCGCAGGCACCAGGTGTGCGTCAACCGCACGGTCCTGGACGAGGAGAACGGCAACCGGCCCTTCGGCGGGCACGGGATGGTCGCCAACTTCGCCGCCTACCGGGGCAAGCGGGTCGCCGAACCGCTGCTGATCTCCAAGGCCGTCGCCCAGCACATGACCACCGCGGCCCCGGAAGCCGACGACCGGGCCGGGGGGTGCTGACCGTGGACTGCTTCCCGAGCGCCTGGCACGCCGTCGTCGACCACCTCGGCGCCGCGGGCGTCACCGTCCTGTTCGGACTCCCCGGTGACGACCTGGCGCTGCTGCCCGCGCTCGACGCGGGCGGTCCCCGGCTGGTGCTGTGCCGGGACCAGCGCAACGCGGTGTTCATGGCCACCGGGTACGCGGTGCAGTCCGGTGCACCCGGCGTCTGCGTGCTGGGCAAGGGGCCCGCGGTGGCCAACGCGGTCACCGGCCTGGCCGAGGCGCGCAGCGGGAGCGCTCCGCTCGTGGTGCTCTCCGGTGGCATCCCGGCCGAGCACCGGGGCAGCGGGGCGTTCCAGGAACTCGACCACCTCGGCCTGGTCGCGCCGGTGGTGAAGTGGGCGCACCGGGTGGACCATCCGAGCCGGGTGCTGCCCGCGCTGGAGAAGGCCTTCCTGGTCGCGCGCTCCGGGGCGCCGGGCCCGGTGTACCTGGAGATCCCCGACGACCTCGGCTCGATCGAGGTCCCGGCGCGCCCGTGGTCGCCGCCTCCCGTCCTCGCCCGGTCGGTCCCGCCGCGCGAGGACGGCGCGCTCGACGCGGTGCGCGCCGCCGAACGCCCGGTCGTGCTGGTGGGCGGCGGGATGCGGCACCGCGCCGCCGACGGCGTGGTGGAGCGCTTCGCCGATGCGCTCGGCGCGGCGGTGGTGTGCACGGCGTCCGGGCGGGGCGCGGTGCTGGAGGACCACCCGTCGTTCTGCGGGCTGTCCGGGCTCTACGCGCCCGCCGCGATGGCGCCGCTGTGGGAGACGACCGACCTGGTGATCGCGGTGGGCAGCAGGCTGGAGGAGACCGCCACGTTCGGCTGGCGGCCGGACCTCCCGGTGGTCCAGGTCAACCGCGACGCGGCGGAGCTGTCCACCGAGCACCCCTGTGCGCGGATCGTCGGGGACGGCGCGGACGTGCTCGACCGCTGGACCCGGGCCGTGGCCGACCGCCCGCCGAACGCCGACTGGCGGGCGGCGATCCGCCGCTGCCGCGAGGACCTGCACGCCGGAGCCGAGGCGGAGCTCGCCCGGATGCGCGCGGACCCCCGGTTGCACGTGGCCGAGGTGCTCGCCGCGATCGACGCCGTGGTCCCGCCGTCGCGGGTGCTGGTGCAGGAGAACGGCTTGCAGGACATGTGGTCCTACGCCTTCCCGTACCACGTCTGCCGGTCCCGGGGCGGCAGCGTGGTGCCCTCCGAGCAGACCTCGCTCGGCTTCGGCGCGGCCGCCGCGGCCGGAGTGCGGCTGGCGGCACCCGACCGCCCGGTCATCGCCTTCGTCGGCGACGGTGCCTACACCCTGTTCCGCTCCGATGTGGACACGGTGCGGCGCGAGGGCATCGGCGTGGTCTACGTGGTGCTGTGCAACGGCGGCTACGGCTGGTTGCACGCCCAGCGCGCGGGCCGCGGACTCGACGCCCAGCGCTACCCGTTCGCCGCCGACCCGCCGCCCGACGGCCCGGTGATCACCGACCGGGCACGGCTGGAGGACGCGCTCCGGGAGGCGGTGGTGACCAGCGAGCGGCGCGGGGTCGTGACGGTGCACGTCGCCGTCGAGCTCACCGACACCCCACCCGGGATCGATGAGCCGGACGGCGACTTCGCCGCCGCGGCGGGAGGGACCGGCCATGCCGTCCAACGCTGACCCCGCGCTCGGCCCGGTGCTGGGCACGACCGCCCGGGCCGACGAGTTCGCCACCGCGGCGGCGCGGGTGCGCGGCGGTTACGACTCCACCGCGGCGGCGGTCGTGGACACCCTCGGCGCGGTGCTGTCCGCCGACGACCCGTTGCCGCTGCTGCTGCACGCCGACGCGTACAGCAGGTGGGCGGCCCGCCGGTTCGCCGCCCGCTGCACCGAGACCAGCAGGCGGTTGCGGCCGTCGGACTCGGTCGGGATGGAGACCTCCGAACTGGTCCGCAAGTTCGCCATCGCCAGCGGGTGGCGCGGTCCCTGCTACCTGCTCGGCGGGGTCAGCGCGCGGCGCTTCCTGCGCATCGCCCGCCGGTTCGCCGCCCGCGGACCCGTGGTGCTGTGCGACGTGCTGCCGCTGGACCCCGACGCGCTGGACGACCCCGGGTGCGCGGTCACCGCCGTGCTGCTCGGCGGACCGGAACCGCTGCGCGTCACCGGTCGCCAGCGGGTCCCGCTGCTGCGGGCGCTCGCCGAGGAGCGGGGGCCCCGGTCATGAGCACCGTGATCACCGGGCTCGGCCTGGTCAGCCCGTTCGGCGTCGGGGTCGGGGCGTTCTGGAACGGGTTGCGCTCGGGCGGCAGCGCGCTGGCGTCCGCCCGCCGGTTCACCGGCACCGCGGAACCGGTGGGCGAGGTGCCCGACGACCTCGGCGCGCCGCGCAAGCGGGCGTACCTGACCCGCGCGCTCGGCGAAGCGCTGGTCGACGCCGGGCTCTCCGGCGTCCCCGACGACGCCCTGCTCGTGCTGGTCGGCCAGGCGCCGTGGGAACCGGGCGAGCTCCCGGACTGGGACGAGTTCGTCGGGCCCGCCGCGCCGGAGACGCTCGGCGAGCGGACCAGCTACCTGACCCACGCGTGCGCGTCGGCGGGCTTCGGCGTCGGGTTCGCCCGGGAGGCGATCCGCTCCGGGCTGACCGACACCGTCGTCGTCGCGGGCGCGACGGCGCTCAACCGCTACGAGTACGCCAGCATGAGCGCGGTCCGCGCGGTCAGCGGTGCCGCGGCGCGCCCGTTCGACCGCGCCCGCGCGGGCATTTCGATCGGGGAGGGCGGGGGAGCGGTCGTGCTCGAATCCGCCGAGCGCGCCGCGGCCAGGGGAGCACCCCGCGACGTCGCCGTCGCCGGGGTCTGCTGCCGGGTCGGCACCGGCAAGTCGGCGGCCTCGGACCCGGAGCTGATCGAGGACTGCGTCCGCGACGCGCTCGCCGACGCCGAGGCCGACCGGCTCGACTACGTGCACGCCCACGCCACCGGCACCCCGCAAGGCGACCAGGCCGAACTCGTCGCGCTGGAGTCGGTCGCCGCCGACTGCGGCAGCACCGCGCTGCCGGTGGGCTCGCACAAGGGCGCCGTCGGCCACCTGTTGCACACCTCGTGCCTGCCGGGGATCACCGCGGCGGTGCTGGCCCTGCGCACCGGCGAGGTGCCGCCGACCGCGGGCCTGACCGATCCGGAAGCCACCGCGCGGCTGCGCCTGACGCCGACGCGGCTGCCGGTGGACCGCCCGACGGCGGCCGCGGTGACCAGTTTCGGCTTCGGCAGCAACAACTGCGCGCTGCTGCTCACCCGGGATCCCGGCGCTTCCGGAGGACGGCGGTGAGCGCGGTGCCCGCGCACCGGCACCACCGCGGTCGGGACCACCGGTGGTGCCTCATCCGGGCGTTCCGGCGCCGGCTGCGGCACCGGATGTCGGTGACCTACCACCATCGCCGCCGACGTCGCCCCGGTTCCCAGCACACCTCCGCAACCACTTGGACGAGGCATGGTCAAAGCATTGAGGGAATGGATCGCCGACGACGTCCTGCCGGTACGGGACAAGTCGGTGGAATGGCTGTCGCAGTTCCACTTCTTCCGCGATCCGATCAGACCCATCTACATCGACCCCGACTACTTCTTCGCCCCCGCCGACGGGGTCATCCTCTACCAGGAGGTCGTCGACCCGGAGCACTCCGTGATCGACGTGAAGGGCAGCGCCTACACGCTGCGGGAGGCCCTGCGTGACGACACCTTCTCGCAGCGGTGCCTGGTCATCGGCATCTTCATGACCTTCTACGACGTGCACATCAACCGGGTGCCCTACTCGGGACGGCTGCGCTACCGCGAACTGGACGCCATCGACACGGTGAACCGCCCGATGCTCGACGTCGAGCACGAACTGCTGCACCAGCTCCGGGTCCCGGCGAAGGGCTGCGAGTACCTCCGGCACAACCAGCGCGTGATCAACCGCATCGACGTGCCGGACCTGCACCTGTCCTACTACCTGCTCCAGATCGCCGACTACGACGTCGACTGCATCATGCCGTTCGAGCTGGGGCAGAACAACTACGTCGACCAAGGGCACCGCTTCTCGCAGATCCGCTACGGCTCCCAGGTCGACCTCATCATCCCGCTGTCCGACCGGTACGAGTTCACCACGCTGTGCGAGCCGGAGGAACACGTCGAGGCGGGCATCGACCCGCTCGTGCACATCACCGAGACCACGGAGGAGAAGAACCGATGACCACGGCCGCCCGTCCCGCGCACCCGATCAACCCGACCCAGCACGAAGGCCCGGCGTACCTGCTCAACGCGCCGTTCTCCTTCTCCACCGAGGTGGCCAACAACGTCTGGATGGAGGAGATGCCCCTCGACGAGCGCCGCCCGGACGCGCGCAAGGCGATGGCGCAGTTCCTCCGGTTCTACGGGCTGGTGGCCTCCGAGAGCCTGGTGTACCTGCTGCCCACGCCGCGCCCGGACGGGCTGCAGGACCTGGTGTTCACCGCGAACATGGGCGTCGTGCTGGAGCACCTGCCCGAGCGCGACACCGTGGTCATCTCGAACTTCACCTCCCCGCCCAGAACCGGCGAGACCGAGATCGGCGTGCGCTTCTTCGAGTCGATGGGCTACCGGGTCGTCGTGCCGGAGACCAAGTTCGAGGGCGAGGCCGAGCTCAAGCACCTGTACGACGACGTCTACATCGGAGGGTACGGGCTGCGGTCGCAGCGCGAGACCTACGAGTGGCTCGAGCGCACCTACGACATGACCGTGCTCAAGCTGGCCGAGACCGACCCGTACCTCTACCACCTGGACTGCACGGTCTTCCCGATCACCAAGGAGCAGACCCTGGTGTGCACCGCCAAGTACGAGCCGGAGGAGCTCAGCCTGCTGGAGAAGCACACCGAGGTCATCGACGTCTCCAGCGCCAGCGCGATGGCCGGGCTCTGCAACTCGATGCGGATGAACAACCTCATCGTCAACGCGTCCGACGTCCACGACCTGCGGGCCGGCACCGAGGACTACCAGATGGAGGTGGCGAAGAACCGCGAGCTGGAGGACATCGCCGGACGGCTCGGCTTCGAGGTCGCCCACATCAACCTCAGCGAGTTCACCAAGGGCGGGGCGCTGCTGTCCTGCATGGTGATGCACCTCAACCGGTACTCCTACGAGTTCAGCCTGCTCTGACCACCCGGTGCGGCCGGGACTTCGCTCCCGGCCGCACTCCGCCGGAAACGGGTGGTGCCACCGCCGGTCCGGCTCCTAGGGTCGCCGGATGGGCTCGTTCGCCGATGTGCTGCTGTCCGGACCGCGCGGACGCCGGTTGTGCTGGTGCGCCGCCGGCGGGCGGCTCGACCCCGGCGCGGCCGATGCGGTCCTGCACCGGGACGTCGAGGTCTCCGACCTGCTGGTCGCCTTCGCCGATTCGGTGGCGTGCGCGATGTACTGGCAGGAGCCCGACGACGTGGACCTGGCGCTGGCCGCGCCGGAAGCGGTGCGCGAGCTGCGGCCCGCCGCCGAGGCGGTCGCCGCCGCCTCCGGCACCGGGTGGTGGTTCGAGCCGATCGGCGCGGACCAGCGGTACGTGCGGTGGGTGGATCCCGTCGTCCCCGCCCCGGAGCTGACCGGTGCGGCGGACCGGCTCGCCCGGTGGCGCGCGGCGACCGTCGAGCTGGAGGCGGCCTGCCGCGCGCGCGACGTCGCGCTGGACGCGCCGGTCAGCGGAACCTGGTGGTCCACACCGAACCGGATGGAGATCGTGACCACCACCCGACCGCTCCCCGGTCTCGGGGCGGCCGGCCTCGGGGCGGTCGGGCTGGTGCTGGACGAGGACTCGCTCGGGGTCCCCGAGGCGATCTGCCACCCGCTGCGCCCGGCGCGGGAGTCCCGCGACCACGAGATCCGGATACACGAGATCCGCGGCGCCGCGGACTGGTGCGCGCTGGTCGAACGCTATCCGCTGGAGGTGACCGCGTCCCGGCGCCACGACTGGTGGCGCGCCACGGGGACCGACGCGCGCTGGCTCATCCCGGACTACGCGGCGGTCGCCGCCGACCACGACGCCGTGCACCTCACCGCCGCCGCGTACCTGGAAGCGGCGGGCCGGGCGCTGCCGGTCGGCGACGCGGCCACCGTCCTGGCCGGGTGGAACGCGGACGAGACCTGGTGGCTGACCGACGTCCTCGGCCCCGCGGGCGCCCCGGAGCGCTGGTGCGAGGACGAGGACGACCCGGTGGGCTGGGCCCACACCTCCTGACCGGTCAGGCCAGCGCCTTGACCAGCTCGGTGGCCAGCGGGGCGGCCGAGGCCGGGTTCTGCCCGGTGTGCAGGGTGCGGTCGATGACCACGTGCGGCGACCAGGGCTGGCCTTCCTGGAAGTCCGCGCCGAGCCGCACCAGCCGGTCCTGCAGCAGCCACGGCGCGCGGTCGGCGAGCCCGGTCTGCTCCTCCTCGGCGTTGGTGAAGCCGGTCATCCGGTACCCGGCGAACGGCGTGCCGCCCGAGTGCTCGGTGGCCAGCAGCGCGGCCGGGGCGTGGCAGACCACGCCGAGCGGCGTGCCCTCGGCCAGCGCCTCGTCGAGCACCCGTGCCGAATCGGCATCGCAGGACAGGTCCTGCATCGGGCCGTGCCCGCCGGGGTAGAACACCGCGTCGTAGTCGCCGACGTCGACGTCGGCCAGCGCGATCGGCTCCTCCAGCTCGGTGAAGGAATCGAGGCCGCGGGCGATGTCCTCGGCCTGCCGCTGGCCGCCGTTGGCGTCGGCGGTGAGGCTGCCGCGGTCCACCGGCGGGACCACGCCGCCCGGCGTGGCCACGGTGACCTCGTGGCCCGCCGTGCTGAACACCCGGTAGGGCGCGACCGCTTCCTCGGCCCAGAAGCCGGTCGGATGGGCGGTGCCGTCGACCAGCGTCCAGTGGTCGGCTCCGGTCATCACGAACAGGATCTTCGCCATCGGTGGTCCTCCTGGATGCCGCTCAGCGCTCGCCGGAGCCGGGCCCGGCGAGCTGCCGGTGCGCGGCCGCCTTGGCCCGGTCGGGCACGACGTGCCCGGCGGCGGCCTGCGCCTTGGTCCGCATCGACCCGGCCACGACCTTGCCCCGGCCCGCCAGCAGGGCGCGCAGGCCCTGTTCGGCGACTTCGGCCGGGTCGTCCTTGGTCGACCGGCCGATCCGGGTGTCGTCCATGCCCGCGCGGTGGAAGAAGTTCGTCTCGGTGGGTCCGGGCATCAGCGAGGTGATCGTCACGCCGGTGTCCTTGAGCTCCTCCTGCACCGCCTCGGCGAACGACTGCAGGAACGACTTCGAGGCGTTGTAGACGGCCTGGTAGCTGCCGGGCACCATGGCCCCCACCGACGAGCTGATCAGCACCTTGCCCGCGCCCCGGCGCACCATGTCCGGCAGCAGCAGCTTCGCCAGGTGCAGCGTCGAGCGGATGTTGAGGTCGACGACGTCCATCTCGTCGGTCAGCGCGTTGTCGACGAACGCCCCGCCCTGGCCGACCCCGGCGTTGAGCAGCGCGACCGCCACCGGGCGCCCGGTGGCCCGGACCGCGCCGTGCAGCTGCTCGACGCCGTCGGCGGAGCGCAGGTCGGCGCGCACCGACCGCACCGTGGTGCCGGTGCCGGCGAGCCGGCCCGCCGCCGGTTCCAGTCCGCTGTCCTCGGCGTTGACCAGCAGGTCGTAGCCCTGCTCGGCGCACTGCTTGGCCAGTTCGAACCCGATCCCGCTGGACGCGCCGGTCACCAGCGCGAGTTCTCGCTCCTCACCCATGCACGTCGCTTACCCGATCGGGTCGCCGACCACACCCGGTCACCTGCCGCGCCCCCGCACCGCCACGCCGGGGATCACACCGGAGGTCGGAGGCCGGGCAGCAGGCCGGCCCCGTCGCACTGCGGGCAGGGCCGCCATTCGCCCATCGTCATGCCGGTGGTGAGCTCCTCGGTCGCCTGGATCTCGTACAACCGGGGTTCGCTGATCTTGCGGAACCCGCCGCAGCTGTAGCAGACGGTGTTGCGCCCGCGCTCGAAGGCGGAGCCCTCCGGCTGTTCGGACGGCATCAGCCGGTCGCCCCGCGCTCGCGCGGCTGGTCCGGGCGTTGCCGGCAGTGGCGGCACCGGCCGTCCCCGGCCACCGTCGAGACCTCCCCGCTGCTGGACAGGTACAGGCGCGGGCGGGACACCCGGCCCGTCCCGCGGCAGGCCCGGCAGGGCACCGTCGGGCCGTTCTCGTCGCTGGTCACCGGACACCTCCTGTTGCGGACCGGTGGGCCAGCTTGCCGGACCCGTCCACCGGCCCGCAATCCGGGCCCCGCCCGCCGCGCCGGTCAGGGGACCAGCACCGTGGGCTGCGCCTCCGGGCGCATGACCGCGTCCGTGCCGCCGTCCACGACGAGCACCGCGCCGGTGGTGAAACCCGCTTCCGGGCGCAGGAACTGGTGCACCCAGAACGCGATGTCCTCGGGCCGCCCGAAGCGGCCGACCGGCAGCGGCGTGGCGAATTCGTCCGGGTCCTGCGCCGCCGCGTCACCGGTCGACCCGAGCATGAGCGGGGTGAGCACGGCGCCCGGCGCGATCGCGTTGAGCACCACTCCGCGGCGGGCCCACTCCGGGGTGACCGCGGTCCGGCGCACCCACCGGGCGAGGGCGAACTTCGACGACGCGTAGGCCGCGATGCTCGGCGCGGCCCCGGACGAGGTGGCCCGGGTCGTCGCGGCCCGCTCGCGGGCCCCCGCCTCGTCACCGGCCAGGGCCAGCCGGACCAGTTCCTCGTCCACCGCGGGCACGGTGGTGGCGGAGTTGGACCCGATCACCACCGCGCGTCCCGCGCCGGAGCGCTCCAGCGCCGGTCGCAGTCCGTCGAGCAGGGCCACCGGGCCGAAGTGGTTGATCGACACCACCGCCGCCGCGTCCGGCAGGTCCGGGCCCACCCCGGCGACCGCCGCGACCCCGTCCAGGACGCCCCCGGCGAGCGACAGGACCTCCTCGACCGCGTGCCGCCGACCCGATTCGGTGCCCAGGTCGGCGACCACGTCGGCATCGCGCAGATCGACGCCGAGCACGGTGTGCCCCGCCGCGCGCAGCTCCGCGGCGCTGGCCGCACCCATTCCCGAGGCCGAGCCGGTGACCGCGAACGTTCCCATGTTCCTCATCCCCCGTGGTTCTCGAACGACTCCGGCCACCAGTCAACCAGGGCCCGGGCGCCCACCGCGCAGCGCTGCGTCGCGCGGTGGGCGGCGTTAGCGTGGGATCTCCGCCGGGACGGGGTGCCGCCCGCGGTCCCGGCGCGGAACCCTGCCGGAAGCCAACGGTCTCGCGGTGCCCGCGAGGCGGGGAGGAGCGCGGCATGGCCGACGCGGACGTGACCGGAGGACGGGTGCTCGCCGTGGTGAGCAATCACGGGGTGGAGCAGGACGAGCTCGTCGTGCCGGTGAACCACCTGCGCGAGCGCGGTGCGCTGGTCGACGTGTGCGCGATCACCGGCGATCCGGTCCGGACGCTGGTCGGCGACCAGGACCCGGGGCAGGTGGTCGAGCCCTCGAACGAGCTCGCGTCGGTCGATCCCGGTGCCTACGACCTGCTGCTCGTCCCGGGCGGCACGCTCAACGCCGACGCGCTGCGCCAGCAGGCCCGCGCGGTGGAGATCGCGCGATCCTTCGCCAGGACGGGGCGGATCATCGCCTCGATCTGCCACGGACCGTGGTTGCTGGTCGAGGCCGGGGTGCTCGACGGCAAGAACGCGACGTCCTACGGGTCGCTGGCCACCGACATCCGCAACGCGGGCGGGCAGTGGGGCGACGACGCCGTGGTGCGCGACGACGCGGCCGGGTGGACCCTGATCACCTCGCGCGGGCCGGACGACCTGCCGGACTTCCTCCGCGAGGTCGAGGCGGCCCTCGGCGCCGCCACCGCGTGAGACCCCCGTCCCGGCCGGTGGCCTAGCCTGGCGGGATGAGCAACGGAGGAACGGACATGCGGGCCGCGCTGCTCGACGGACCCGGCGCGCTGCGGATCGGTGCGCTGCCGGTCCCCGACCCCGGGCCGGGGCAGGTGCGGGTGCGGGTCGAGGCGTGCGGGCTGAACCCGGTGGACTACCAGGTCGCCGCCGCGGCTCCCGCCGACTGGACGTTCCCGCACGTGCTCGGCCTGGACGTGGTCGGCGTCGTGGACGCCGCGGGCGAGGACGTGCCCGACGTCCGGCCGGGCGAGCGCGTCGCCTACCACGGTGATCTGCGCAGGCGCGGCGGCTTCGCCGAGTTCGCGCTGGCCGACGCCGCCGTCCTGGCGCCGGTGCCCGCCGGGGTGGACCCGGTCAGCGCCGCCTGCCTGCCCGCGGCCGGGATGACCGCGTACCAGGCGCTGGTCCGCCGCCTGCACGTCGGCGCCGACGACGTCGTCCTGATCACCGCGGCGGCCGGCGGGGTGGGCGGTTTCGCCGTCCAGCTCGCCCGGCTGCTCGGGGCCCGCGTGCTGGCCACCGCCTCCGAGCGCAATGCCGAGCACGTGCGCCGGCTCGGCGCCGACGAGGTGATCGACTACCGGGTCGAGGACGTCGCCGCCCGGGTGCGGGAGCTGACCGGTGGGCGCGGGGTGGACGCCGTGGTCGACACCGTCGGCCCCGAGTCGGCCACCGCCAACCTCCGGCTGCTCGCCCACGGCGGTGGCCTCGCCGCCGTCGCCGGGCGGCCGGACCCGACCGCGGTCGCCCCGTTCACCCTCGCGCCCTCGATCCACGAGATCGCCCTCGGGGCCGCCTACAGCAGCGGTGACGAGCGTTCCCGCGCCGACCTGCCGGTGATGCTCGCCGAACTGCTCGGGCTGCTCGAAGCAGGGCGGGTGGAGCCGATGCTCAACCGCGCGGTCGACCTGGCCGACCTCCCGGCCGCGCTGGACGAGCTGGCCGGTCGCCACGTGCGGGGCAAACTGGTGCTCGCCTTCGGCTGAGCGCGGCGGGTCAGTCCGGGCTGGGCTCGGCGGTCCGCGGTTCGTGGGGCGGTCACCCGTGCAGCGTAGGCTCGCCGACAACCGTCGGGTGATCGACAGGTGTTGACGAAGGAGCGGGCGCATGGGGCAGCAGGTCGTCGTGGTCGTCGGGGTCGGCGGGATGGGCGTGGCGATCGCCCGGCGCCTGGGGTCCGGGGCGCGGCTGCTGGTGGCGGACGTCGACCAGGAGACCTTGGGCGCCGCCACCGGTGAACTCGAGGGCGAGGGCTACGCCGTGACCGCGGCGCCCGTCGACGTCTCCTCCCGCGATTCCGTCGCGGCGCTGGCCAGGCAGGCCGCGTCGCTGGGCGAGGTGCGGACGGTGGTGCACACCGCCGGGCTCTCGCCGGTCCAGGCACCGGTGCCCGCGATCCTGGCGGTGGACCTGCTCGGGGTCGCCCTGGTGCTGGACGAGTTCACCGAGGTCATCGCCTCCGGCGGGGCCGGGGTCGTGATCGCGAGCATGGCGGCGCACGGACACCCCGGCTTCTCCCCGGAGCAGGCCCGGGAACTGGCCACCGCGCCGGCCGACCGGTTGCTGTCCCTGCCGGTGGCGGCCGAGTCGCAGTTCCCGCACGCCGGTGCGGCCTACGGCTTCGCCAAGCGCGCCAACCTGCTGCGCGTCCAAGCGGCGAGCGCCACGTGGGGGGCGCGGGGCGCGCGGATCAACTCGATCAGCCCCGGCGTGATCGCCACGCCCATGGGCCGGACCGAGCTCAGCGGTGAGCACGGCGACTCGATGCGGATGATGATCGAGGCTTCCCACGCCCAGCGCCCGGGAACGCCCGCCGACATCGCCGAAGCCGCCGCCTTCCTGCTCGGACCCGCCGCGAGCTTCATCTCCGGCACCGACCTGCTGGTCGACGGCGGGGTCACCGCGGTGGGAGCCGCCGGCCGGCTCGGCTGAGCCCGCACGCGACGGCCCCCGGGCGAGAGCGCCCGGGGGCCGTTCAGCTGCGCCGAGGGGCGCCCGTCACTCGGACGCCGCGCGGCTCGGCTCCCGCTCGGCCCGGCCGGTGTCGACGGTGCGCGGGGTGGCCGCGGCCGGTCGGCGGACGAACAGCGACGTGACGAACGCCAGCACCCCGATCCCGCCCGCGACGAGGAACGCCAGGCGCAGCCCCGACGCGTCCGGAGCCCCGGACGGATCCGTCGTGCCCAGGGCGGCCACCGTGACGAACACGGCGGTGCCGAACGCGCCCGCGACCTGCTGGAGCGTGGACAGGATCGCGCTGCCGTGGGAGTAGAGGTGGTCGGGCAGCGCGCTGAGCGATTCGGTCATCAGCGGGGTCATCATCAACCCGAGACCGGCCATGAGCAGCACGTGGATGCCGATCACCGAGGCCAGCGAGGAGTCCGTCCCGAGGGTGGCGAACAGCCACAGCGACACCGCCATGGCCAGCGATCCCGGGATCACCAGCGGACGCGCGCCGAAGCGGTCGAACAGCCGACCCACCGGCCGTCCGAGCATGCCGAGCACCAGCCCACCGGGCAGCAGCGCCAGCCCGCTGACGAACGTGCTCGTGCGCAGGACCGTCTGCAGGTACAGCGGCAGCAGGATCGACGCGACGCCCAGCAGGCACAGGAACAGCAACGCGGTCAGCACCAGGGCGACGCTGAAGGAGCGGTGGGTGAACGGCCGCAGGTCGAGCAGCGCGCGGTCCTGGCGTTGCAGGCGGATCTGGCGCAGCACGAAGGCGCCCAGCGCGACGAGCCCGATCACGATCGGCGCCCACGGCGGCACCGCGTGCTCGCCGCCGCCGGATTCCCCGATGGAGGACAGGCCGTAGAGGATGCCGCCGAAGCCCAGGGCCGACAGCACGACCGAGACCAGGTCCAGCGGCACCGCGCGGGTCTCGCCGTCCAGGCGCATCAGCACCGCCCCGGTGGCCAGCGCGGCCAGCGCCAGCGGCAGGACCAGCCAGAACATCCAGCGCCAGCCCAGCGAGGCCAGCACCGCCCCGCCGACCGTCGGTCCCACGGCGGGGGCGACGGCGATGACGATGCTGATCGTGCCCATCGTCGCGCCGCGCTTGTCCCGCGGCACCAGGCGCATCGCCGAGGTCATCAGCAGCGGCAGCATGACGGCGGTGCCGCACGCCTGCACCACGCGCCCGACCAGCAGCACGGCGAATCCCGGTGCGAGTGCGCTGACCAGCGTGCCCGCGCTGAACAGGATCAGCGAGGCGAGGAAGACCTGGCGCGGGGTGAACCGCTCCAGCAGGAAGCCGGTGGTGGGGATGACCACGGCCATGGTCAGCAGGAAGCCGCTGGTCAGCCACTGCACGGTGGTGGTGGGGACGCCGAGGTCGACGCTGAGGGCGCGCAGCGCCACGCTCAGGATCGTCTCGTTGAGGATCATCACGAACGCCGAGATGACCAGCACGCCGATCAGCACGGGAGCGCGCGGCGGTGCGGTGCCGTGGTCGGACGCCGCGGTCGCGGGTCTCGCGTGGGGCATGGTCGGGAACACCTCGCAGGAGTGGTTCGGTTCGGCCGCCGGAGCCGGTCGGCTGATGCGTTCGGCAGGGACGTGCGGGCCGGGTGTCGCCGGTGACACCGGTGCTGCGTCCGCCGCTGCGGGAGGGCGGGTGTCCAGCCGCGCCCTTGCGGCCCCGAGCAGGCGATGGCGCCACCCAGGCGCACCGAACCCCACCCGCGTCCGGGCGGGTGGGGTTCGGTGGCCCTGCGTCGTTCGGTCGCCGTCGTGCTCGGGGCCCCCAGCGCCGTGGCGCAACGCGACGAGGCGTTGCGCGGCAGGCGCACCCCGCACCGCAGAATTGTACTGGCCGGGCCGACAGCGCGGCTCGTCATTTTCCGCGGGGGTCCTCCGGGCACATCGGATGCGCCGGCGGCCGGGTCGATCAGGTGAGCGCGAGCACGCCGCTGAGCGCCGCGGCGATCAGGAAGGCGAAGGTCCCCATGAGGGTCTCCATCATCGTCCAGCTCTTCAGCGTGGTCTTGATGTCGATGTCCATGTAGCGGTTGAACAGCCAGAACCCCGAGTCGTTCACGTGCGACAGGACGGTGCCGCCCGCGGCGATCGCGATCACCACCAGCGCGATCTCCGGCTGGGACAGGGCGTTCTGCTGGATCAGCGGGGCCACGATCGGCGCGGTGGTGACGATGGCGACCGTCTTCGACCCGAGCGCGACGCGCAGCGCCGTGGCGATGAGGAAGGCGAGCACGATCAGCGGCAGCGCGGTCGCGCCGAGGAGGTCGGCGAGCGCCCGGCCGGCCCCGGTCTCCTCCAGGACCGCGCCGAAGATGCCGCCCGCGCCGGTGACCAGCAGCACGAGCGCCACGGGGCCCAACGAGGCGGAGGCGGCCTTCTCGATCTTCGCCATGCTGGCGCCGCCCCGGATGCCCAGCACCCAGAACGAGAGCAGGGTCGCGACGGTCAGCGCGACCACGGGCGCACCGATGAACTCGACGGCGCTGCGCACCGGACCTTCCGGCAGGACGAGCGCGGCGAAGGTGTGCAGCATGATCAGCACGACCGGCAGCGTGATGACCAGGACCGTGGTGCCCAGCGAGGGCGGCGCCTGGGTCGTGACAGCGCCGCCCCCGGTCGAGCCGCCCCCGGGCGCCTCGTCCGGTTCGTCGCCGGACAGGCCCGCCGGGGCCGGGATGCCCAGCCGGTCGCCGATCTTGACGCCGAACACGTAAGCGCCGAAGAACCACGCGGGCAGGCCGCAGACCAGGCCCATGACGGCGACCCAGCCGAGGCTCGCGCCGAGCAGGCTCGCCGCCGCCACCGGACCGGGGTGCGGGGGCAGCACCGCGTGCATGATCGCCAGACCGCCCACCGCCGGGAGCGCGATGGTGATCACCGAGCGGCCGGAGCGGCGGGCGACGGCGTAGATCAGCGGCAGCAGGATGATGAAGCCGACGTCGAAGAACACCGGGATGCCGAACACCAGCGCGGTCAGCCCGACCGCCAGCGGAGCGCGCTTCTCGCCGAACGCCGCGAGCAGCCGCTCGGAGAGGACCCCGGCCGCGCCGGATTCCTGCATCATGCGGCCGAGCATCGCGCCCAGCGCGACGATGATGGCGATCTCGCCCAGCGTCGACCCCATCCCGTCCTCGAGCACGGCGGGCAGCTCCGCCGGGGAGATCCCGGCGGCCAGCCCGACGACCCCGCTGACGAGGAGCAGTGCGACGAAGGCGTGCAGCTTGACCTTGACCACGAGCACCAGGAGCAGCGCGATGCCCCCGGCGACGATCAGCAGCAGCGCCCAGGGCGGCAGGCTCGCCGCGGGCGCCGCTTCGTGGGCGGCGAGCAGGCCGTTCCCGAGCGGGGTTTCGTTCCCTCTCGCAGGCATCATTGCCTCCTGTGGGTATGCGGGGGCCCGGCGGCGGGTGAGTCGCCGCCGGGCCCGTCAGGTCTGGTCGAGGGCCGGGCGCTCGCGGTCGGAGGTCCGGCCGGGGGTGCGGTACCGCGTCGCGGCGCCCGCGCCGGTGCGCCGGCCGCGGGTGACCAGCGGTGCGCGGGCGCCGGCCACCACCGGAGGTGCGGTGGTCATGCGGTCGCCCCTTCAGCGGGTGCCGAGCTCGCCGTCCACGTGGCGCCGGATGCCGTCCGGGTTGCCATCCGCGATCGCGCTCGGCAGCAGGTCCGCGGGGACGTCCTGGTAGGCCACCGGCCGCAGGAAGCGCTCGATCGCGAGGCTGCCGACCGACGTGGTGCGGGAATCCGAAGTGGCCGGGAACGGTCCACCGTGGACCATCGCGTGCCCGACCTCGACCCCCGTCGGCCAGCCGTTGAACAGGATCCGCCCGGCGATGCGCTCCAGCACCGGGAGCAGCTCGGCGGCTCCGGGGTGGTCCGGCCCGTCGGCGTGCACGGTGGCGGTGAGCTGCCCTTCCAGCGCCTCGGCGAGGGCGCGGACCTCGGTGGCGTCCGAGCAGCGGACCACCAGCGCGCTGGCCCCGAAGACCTCCTCGTGCAGCGCCGGATCGGCGGCGAAGCTCGCGGCGTCGGTGACGTGCAGCGCGGGTCGGCAGCCGTGCGGCTGGTCCGCATCGGAACCGCGGGCGAGCACGTGCACCGCGTCGTGGTCGGCCAGGGCGGACACGCCTTCGGCGTAGGAGCGGGCGATGCCCGGGGTGAGCATCGGAGCGGCCGCGGCTCCAGCCAGCTCGGCGGCCGCGACCTCCTCGAACCGCCGCAGCCCGGGGCCGTCCACGGCGATCACCAGGCCGGGGCTGGTGCAGAACTGGCCGGCCCCGAGGGTGAGCGAGCCGACGAAGCCGCGCGCGATCTCCTCGGCCCGCTCGGCCAGCGCTGCGGGCAGCGGGAACACCGGGTTGGTGCTGCTCATCTCGGCGTACACCGGGATCGGGCGCGGTCGCGCGTTCGCCGCCGCCAGCAGCGCGGTCCCCCCGGAGCGGGACCCGGTGAACCCGACGGCCCGGATGCGCGGGTCCGTCACCAGCCGGACGCCGAGATCGGGGCCGCGGCCGAACAGCATCGAGAAGGTGCCCGGGTCGAGACCGCAGGAGGCGATGGCCTCGGCCACCGCACCGGCGACCAGCTCCGAGGTGCCGGGGTGGGCGTCGTGGCCCTTGACCACCACCGGGCAGCCCGCCGCCAGGGCCGAGGCGGTGTCGCCACCGGCGACCGAGAAGGCCAGCGGGAAGTTGCTCGCGCCGAACACGGCCACCGGCCCGAGCGCGATCCGGCGCTGGCGGATGTCGGCGCGGGCCTGCGGCCGGCGTTCCGGCTGGGCGGGATCGATGCGGGCCCCGGCCCAGCTCCCCTCGGCGGCGACCGACGCGAACAGCCGGAGCTGACCCGTCGTGCGGGCCCGCTCCCCGGTCAGGCGGGCCACCGGCAGCCCGGTCTCGGCGTGGGCGCGTTCGATCAGCGGGTCGCCGATCGCCTCGATGCCGTCGGCGATCGCCGACAGCAGCCGCGCCCGCTGCTGCCCCGTGGTGTTCCGGTAGCTGCGGAACGCCTCGTCGGCCGCCGCGCACGCCCGCGCGACCTCGTCGGCGCCGCCGTGGGCGAACTCGGGCTCCAGCGGCTCGCCGGTGCTCGGGTCGACGGCCCGGTACCGCGCGCCACCGCCGAGCACGGGCTCTCCGGCGATCAGCATGCGGCCGGTGGGTGCGGTGCTCATCGACGCCCTCCTTCCGGCAGCGCGGCGACCAGGTCGGCGAGCATGGCGAGTTCGGCGTCGTCGAGGTCCACCAGCGGACCGCGCACCGGCCCCGCCGGGCGGCCGACGACCTTCATCCCGGCCTTGACGATGCTCACCGCGTACCCCGCGCGCCGGTTGCGGATGTCGCAGTACGGCAGGACGAACTCGTCGAGGTAGCGGTACACCGCGGCGCGGTCGCGCTCCCGCACCGCGGTGTGGAACCGGAGGGCGAACTCGGGGACGAAGTTGAACATCGCCGAGGAGTAGGTGCTCACGCCCAGTTCGAGGTAGGGCAGCGCGAAGGTCTCCGCGGTGGGCAGCCCGCCGATGTAGAGCAGGCGGTCACCGAGGCGGGTGTACAACCGGGTCATCTTCTCGATGTCGCCCACGCCGTCCTTGAACCCGACCAGGTTCGGGCACTCGTCGGCCAGCCGGGCCACGGTGGTGTCCTCGAAGACCGCGTTGGCCCGGCTGTAGAGGATCACGCCGAGGTCGGTCGCCGCGCACACCGCCCGGACGTGCGCGGCCACCCCCTCCTGGGGCGCCTCGGTCAGGTAGGGCGGCAGCAGGAGCACGCCGTCGGCCCCCGCCCGCTCCGCGGCCCTGGCGAGCTCCACCGCCGTCGCCGTCCCGTAGCCCGCCGGGGCGATCACCGGCAGGTCCGCCGGGGTTTCCCGGACGGCGGCGGTGACCACCGCCGACACCTCGTCCGGGGTGAGCGAGAAGAACTCGCCGGTCCCCCCGGCGGCGAACAGCCCGGCCGCGCCGAATCCGCCGAGCCAGCCGATGTTCTCGCGGTAGGCGGGTTCGTCGAAGCTCAGGTCGTCGCGGAAGTGCGTCACCGGGAACGACAGCAGCCCGGAAGCCAGTCGCTGCGCGACTTCGGGCGCCGAAAAGCCTGGCATGGCTCGGTTCTCCTCACTGGGTGCGTCGCGGCTCGCGTGGCGCGGCCGGTGTGCGGTGACACTAGGTCCGGTGATCGATGCACGTCCAACTCCGAAGTGGCATCGAGCGATGCCGACGAGGCATCGTCCGCGTGGTGCCCCGCCGAGCTCCCGCCCGCGGGCGGTCACGATTCGCGGGAGCCGCCCTGCAGGTCTTCGAGGCTGCGTCCGGCCGTCCGCAGGCCCCAGAGCGTGAGCACGACCGCGCCCGCCGCCAGCAGACCGCCCAGCATCGCGAACACCCCGCCGAAGCCGAGCCCGGCGTGGAGGTAGCCGATCGCGACGGGGGCCGCGATGGCGCCGAGCCGCGCGATCGCGCTGGCCACGCCCATGCCGCTGGCCCGCAGCGCCGTCGGGTAGATCTCCGCCGTGTAGGCGTACAGCGGCGAGGCGACACCGTGCAGGCAGAAGGACAGCGCGACGGTGCAGGTGAACATCGCCGCGGCGCCGTCGGCCGCGCTGAGGCCCGCCGCGCACCCGACGCTGGCCGCCATGAACAGGACGATGGTCCACTTCCGGTCGAGGTGCTCGCTGAGCATCGCCGCGAGGTAGTAGCCCGGGATCTGGGCGAGCGCACCGGCCAGCGCGAAGCCGAAGCTGGTGGCGAGGGTGAACCCTTCGAGGACCAGCAGGGTGGGCAGCCAGGTCCCGTACCCGTACTGCGCGGCCTGGAAGGTGAACCACAGCAGGCACACCACCGAGCTCCGGCGCGCCATGCCCGGTCGCCACAGGGCGGCGAGCCGGCGCAGCGGCCCGGCGTCGTGCGTGCGCTCCTCGACGGGCTCCCCGGTCGCCGCCGGGGCGGCGACCACGGGGTCCCCGGCGGCCGCGGTCTCCCGCTCGAACCGCGCCACGATCCGCTCCGCCTCGGCGAGACGCCCCTTGCCGATCAGGAACCGGGGCGATTCCACCATCTGCCGCCGCCACCACAGCAGGCACAGCGCGGGCAGGACGCCGAGGACGCACGCGATCCGCCATCCCGACTCGGGGTTCGGGCTGATCACCAGCACCGAGGTCAGCGCGGCCAGCGCGTGCCCGACGCCGAGGAACATCATGGTCCGGCCGATGCTGCGACCGCGGTGGCGTTGCGGGAGGAACTCCGACACGTACGGGACGATGGCCGTCGCCTCGGCGCCGAGCCCGATGCCGCTGAGCACCCGCCACAGCGCGAGTTCGCCGGGGCCGGAGGCCGTCGCCGCGAGGACGGTGAACACGACGTAGACCAGCAGGGCCCACATCAGCACCCGGCGTCGTCCGAGCCAGTCGGCGAGCACCCCGGCGATCAGCGCGCCGATGAGGAAGCCGACGAAGACCGAGGCGAGCAGCCACCCGGACGTGGCGGGATCCAGCGCCCACAGGGCGACCACCGCCGAGGCGGCGTATCCGAGCAGCACGCCGTCGAAGGATTCGAACAGGAAGCCCATGCCGCCCTGGAAGACCAGTCGGCGGTGGGGCTTGGACAGGGGCAGTCGATCGAGCCGGGCGATCAGCTCGGTACCGGTGGACCTCGGGGGCGATGCGGGCACGGGCCGCTCCTCACTGAACGACGATGTCCAGACCGGTCGCACCAAGAAAACAGACAGCATGTCCATTAGGCGACCGTGAGTACAGGACTGTAAGCGGCCCGGGCAGAGCGGCTCAAGAGCTCCACCGGAAGTGCGGCGAACGCCGGGGCGGTGACCGGTCAGTCCGGGGCGTCGAACCCGCTGGCCCAGTAGCGCCCGCGCACGGCGAGTTCGAGCAGCATGCGCGCGACCTCCTCGGCGGGCATCGGCGCGACGTCGTCCGCCGTCCACCACCGCAGGACGGCGACCTGCTCGCCGACCCACACCCGGGCCAGCAGGTCCGCGTCGATGCGCGGCGTGACGCCGTTGCGCTCCGCGCGCAGGCGGAACTCCTCGGCGGTCGCCTGCGCGCAGGTGTCCAGGAACAGCTGCAGGGGTTTGCCGTCGCCCTCGCCGCGCAGCACGATCCGGTACCGGTCGCGCTCCTCGCGCGCGTGCCGCAGCAGTTCGAGCAGCGGCTTGCCGGTGAACCCGACCGCGCTGCCGCTGATCGCCGGGCGCATCCGCGCCCCGAGCTCGGCGAGCAGGTCGGCGGTCACCGTGGCGAACAGGTCCTCCTTGCCCTGGAAGTGGCTGTAGAAGGTGGCGCGCGCGACGTCGGCGCGTTCGGCGATGTCCTCCACGGTGAGCGCGGTGAACCCGCGTTCGAGCACCAGCGCCACCAGCGCGTCGTGGAGCGCCCGCCTGGTGCGCTTGGTCCGCCTGTCCTCGGCCATCGCTGCCCTTTCCGTCCTCGGTCGTCGTGGCGCCGTTGTCGCGCGCGGTCAGTGTAGAGACCCCTTGACACCCGGAACGTTCATGGACACTGTGTCTGCAAATGGTCACTCTGTCGTATGGATCGCCGTGGAGGTCCGCCCCATGAACCTCGGTACCTACCTCGCGCGCAGCGCGAGGCACTGGCCCGACCGCACCGCCCTGGTCTGCGGGGAACGCACGTGGACCTACCGGGAGCTCGACCAGCGCACCGACCGGCTCGCCGCCGCGCTGATCGACGGGCTCGGCCTGCGCCCCGGTGACGCCGTCGCGTCGCTGGCCTGGAACTGCGGTGAGCTGGTCGAGATCGAGTTCGCGCTCTACAAGGCCGGCCTGGTCCGGGTCCCGGTCAACGCGCGGTTGGGTGCGGAAGAGCTCCGGCACGTCCTGCGGGACTCCGGTGCGCGGGTGCTGGTCCACGACGCGGCGCACGACGACGACGCCTCCGCCGCGGCCGGTCCCGGCCAGGTCCGGGTGCTCCTCGACTCCCCGGGCGGCCACCGCGCCGCGGAGACCCCGGTGGGCTACGACGACCTCGTCGCGGGAGGTGACCCCCGGCCGGTGGCCGTCGAGGTCGGTGCGGACGACCCCGCGGTGCTGAACTACACCAGCGGATCGACCGGCGCGCTCAAAGCCGCCGTCCAGACCTTCGGCAATCGGCTCGCCAACATGCGCAAGCAGCTCATGAGCCCGGAGTCGCGGCCGCGCCCGGACACCCGCTACCTCGCGTGCGGCCCGATCACGCACGCCACGGGCATGGTGCTGCTCAGCGGGGTCTTCGGCGGATCCACCACGCACGTCCTGCGCTCCTGGAGCCCGGCGGCGTTCCTGGACGCGGTGGAACAGGAGCGGATCACCGCCACGTTCCTCGTCCCGGCGATGCTGACCGCCGTCCTCGACCACCCGGGCGCGGCCGAACGCGACCTGTCCAGCTTGACCAGCGTGCGCATCGGCGGAGCGCCGGTGCCGCCGCAGCGCCTGCGCGCGGCGGTCGCCCTGTTCGGCCCCGTGGTCGCGCTGGGCTACGGGCTCGCCGAGACCACGAGCGTGGTGGCGGGGCTGGCCGGGGACGAGCTCGCCGCGGCCGTCGAGGGGGACCCCGAGCTGCTGCGCTCGTGCGGGCGCGCGGCCTACGACAGCGAGGTCCGGGTCGTCGGCGAGGACGGTGCCGACCTGCCGCCCCGGGAGATCGGCGAGATCGTCGTCCGGGGACCGGACTGCGTCACCCGGTACTGGAACGAACCGGAGCTGTCGGCGAGCGCGTTCCGCGACGGCTGGGTCCACACCGGGGACCTCGCCTGGATGCGGGAGGACGGCTACCTGTTCATCGTGGACCGCAAGAAGGACATGATCATCTCCGGTGGCTTCAACATCTACTGCACCGAGGTGGAGGCGGCGCTGCACGAACACCCCGCGGTCCAGGAGGCCTGCGTCGTGGGCGTGCCCGATGAGCGTTGGGGCGAGGCGGTGCTGGCGGTCGTGGTCCCGCGCCTCGGCCACCGGCCGACCGAGCAGGAGCTGATCGCGTTCTGCGCGGAACGCCTCGGGCGGTTCAAGAAACCGCGGTCGGTCGAGTTCGTCGCCGGGCTCCCGCTCAACCGCAACGGCAAGCTCGACCGCAAGGCGGTGCGCGAACCCCACTGGGCGGGCGCCGACCGCCGGGTGAACTGACGGGAACCGGAGTCGACGATGACCTTTTCGCTGCAACCCACCTACGCCGACCCGGAGCTGTCCGAACTGGTGCACGGGCTCCGCGACTACCTGGACGGGGAACTCGCCGAGTACGAGCAGGAACGCGGCCTCACCCGCTGGGGCCGCCTCACCCGCGCCGACTTGGAGCCGGTCTGGCGCCGCAGCCGGGAACTCGGCTTCTACGGCGTCCACCTCCCCACGGCCTTCGGCGGTCGGGGGCTGTCGCGCTCGGCGCTCGGCGCCCTCAAGGAGGAGATCGGAGCGAGCGCCCGCGTCCTCGGGCACAGCGTGCTCGGCGACATGGGCGGCCCGCTGCGCGCGGGTGACGTCCTGGAGCAGGCGACCGAGCAGCAGCTCCACCAGTACCTGCTGCCGGTGGTGCGCGGGGAGCGGGCCTGCTGCTTCTCGCTGACCGAAGCCGACGCCGGTTCCGACGTGCGGTCGATGCGGACCACCGCCGCGAAGGTGCCGGGGGGCTACCGGATCACCGGGCACAAGGTCTTCAGCTCGGCCGGCCCCTTCGCCGACTTCGCCATCGTGGTGGCCCGGATGCACGACCGCGAAGCGGCGTTCTCGGCCTTCCTGGTCGATCTGGACAGCGCGGGGTGCGAGGTCGTCGACGGGGCGACGCCGATGTCCGGTGAGCACGTCGAGAGCGACATCGTGCTCCGCGAGTGCTTCGTGCCCGAGGCGAACCTGCTGGGCGAGGAGGGCGAGGGCATGCGGATCGCGCTGGGCCGGGTGACGACCAACCGGCTCCTGCACTGCCCCTCGGTGCTCGGTGCCGTCCGCCGGATCATCGCGCTCACCCGGGAACGCGTCCTCACCCGGAAGGTCGCCGGCGGGCGTCCGCTCATCGAGCTGCAAGCGATCCAGCACAAGCTCGCCGACATGGCCACCGGGTACTACGCGGCCCGGTCGATGACCCGGGCGGCGCTGGAGGCGCTCGACGCCGGGGCCGACGTGCGCACCGAGGCGTTCATGTGCAAGTTGTTCGTCGCCGAGACGGCCTTCCGCATCGCCGACGAAGCGGTGCAGGTCTTCGGCAAGGACGGGCTCACCCAGGGCACCGAGATCGAGTTCCTGTTCCGGAAGATCCGGATGTTCCGGGTGCTGACCGGGACCTCGGAGGTCCAGCGCAACGGCATCGCCAAGGAGCTCGTGCGCGGTGCGCAGGAGCGCACCGGCCGGTGACCGCGGTCAGGTGAGCGCGCCGCGGACCACGTAGGGCAGGGTGCCGCCGTGGTGCAGGTAGTCGAGCTCGCTGCGGGAGTCCAGGCGCAACCGCGTGGTGAGCGACCGCTGCGCACCGCCCTGCCCGGTGATGGTCATCGTGACGTCGTTGTGCCCCACGACGAGCCGGTGCGGGACGGACAGCGCGATCTCGTCGTCGGCGCGAAAACCGTGGTCGTCGGCCGATTCCCCGGGCGCGAACAGCAGGGGCAGCACGCCCATGCCGATCAGGTTGCTGCGGTGGATCCGCTCGAAGTTCTCGGCCACGACCGCGCGCACGCCCAGCAGCGCCTGCGCCTTCGCGGCCCAGTCGCGGCTCGATCCGGCCCCGTAGTTGCGGCCCGCGACGACCACGAGCGGGATGCCCGCCTCGCGGCAGGACATCGCGGCGTCGTGGACGGGCAGCACCCGTTCGCCGGAGGCGTCGTGCGCCCGTCCGCCGAGACCGGGTTCCGCGGTGGGCAGCAGCCGGTTGACCACGGCGCGGTTGGTGAACGCGCCGCGCAGCATCACCTCGTGGTTGCTGCGGCGGGTGGCGTACTGGTTGAGGTCGTGCGGCTGCGTCCCGCGGTCGCGCAGGTAGCGCCCGGCGGCGCTGTCGGCGGGGATGGCCCCCGCCGGGGAGATGTGGTCGGTGGTGACGTCGTCGCCCAGCCACAGCAGGACCCGGCCGTGCCGGAAGCCGAGCTCGGTGCGGGGCGTGCGGGCGAGTCCGGTCAGGTACGGGGGCCTGCGGATGTAGGTGGACCCCTCGTCCCAGGGGAACCGGGTGCCGCTCGGCGCGGACAGCGCTCGCCAGTGCTCGGTGCCCTCCCGCAGCCTGCCCGTGTTGGCCCGGAACAGCTCCGGCCGCACGTGGTCGGCGACCACCTGCCGGACCTCGTCGTCGGACGGCCACAGGTCCGCGAGGTGCACCGGCGCTCCGGTGCGGTCCCGGCCGATCGGGGTGGTCGTGAAGTCGTGCAGCACCGAACCGGCGAGGGCGTAGGCGACGACCAGCGGGGGAGAGGCGAGGTAGGCGAGCGGCACCTTGGGGTTGACCCGTCCGGCGAAGTTGCGGTTGCCGGACAGCACCGCGGTCGGGACGAAACCCCGCTCGACCAGCTCGTCCATCCCGGGGTGCAGCGGCCCGGAGTTGCCGATGCAGGTCATGCAGCCGAACCCGGCGAGGTGGAAGCCGGTCCCGGCCAGCGGCGCGAGCAGCCCGGCGGCGTCGAGGTAGTCGCTGACGACCCGCGATCCCGGCGACAGCGAGGTCTTCACCCAGGGTTTCGCCCGCAGTCCCCGCTCCAGCGCGCGCCGCGCCAGCAGACCCGCCTGCACCATCAGCGTCGGGTTCGCGGTGTTGGTGCAGCTCGTGATCGAGGCGACCGCGATGCCGCCCGCCGGGACCGGCTCGTCGAAGCCGCCCGCCGTCGCGGCCTGCTCGCCGACCGCCGCGCGGAAGGTGCTCGGGACCTCCGACAACCGGACGCGCTCGTGCGGCAGCCGGGGGCCCGCCAGGCTCGGCTCCACGGCGTCGAGGTCGAGGGTGACCACCTCGTCGTAGTCGGGATCGGGTTCGGCACCGGTGCGGTGCAGGCCTTGCGCGCGCAGGTACTCCGCGACCACGTCGCGGTGCGCGGGTTCCCGCCCGGTCAACGCGAGGTAGTCCAGCGCGTTGTCGTCGAACGGGAAGAACGCGCAGGTGGCGCCGTACTCCGGGGCCATGTTGGCCACCGCGGCGCGGTCGGCCCACCCGAGAGCGGTGGCCCCCTCGCCGAAGAACTCGACGAACTTGTCGATCACCCCGTGCGCGCGCAGCACCTCCGTCGCGGTGAGCGCGAGGTCGGTGGCCGTGACGCCGCGGCGCAGCCGCCCGCGCAGCCGCACGCCGACCACGGTCGGGAACGGGATCACGACCGGCTCGCCCAGCATCGCCGCCTGCGCCTGGAGCCCGCCCACGCCCCAGCCCACGACGCCGATCGAGTTGATCATCGGGGTGTGGCTGTCGGTCGCCACCAGCAGGTCCGGGTGCAGCACCGGCGGTGTCCCGCGGGTGTCGGTCCAGACCACCCGGGCCAGCGACTCCATGTTGACCTGGTGGATGATCCCGGTGCCGGGCGGCACCACCCGGAAGTCCGCCAGGCTGCTCTCCGCCCACTTGATGAACTCGTAGCGCTCCCGGTTGCGCCGGAAGTCGATCAGGAGGTTGTTCCGCGCCGCGCTCGCGGTGCCGTACTCCTCGGCGATGACGGAGTGGTCCACGGTGAGGTCCACCGGGATCGCGGGCTGGAGCCGCGCGGGATCACCGCCGAGTTCGGCGACGCCGTCGCGCATCCCCGCGAAGTCGGCCAGCGCGGGCAGGCAGGTGGTGTCGTGCAGCATGATCCGGTTCGGGTGCACCGGCACCTCGCACTGCGCGGTGGGGTCCTGCGCGGTCGGGCGCTGCCCGGTGCGTTTCCGCGCCCGCCGCAGCACCGCCGGGAGCGCGTCGGGAGCCCGCCGCGCGACGTTCTCCAGCAGGACGCGGACCGCGTACGGCATGGCCGCCAGCTCCTGCTCGGAGGCGAGCCCGGCCAGCGGGAGGTACCGGTAGGTGCGTCCGCCGACGACGAGTTCAGCGGTCCTGGCGATGTCCATGACATGATTGTACTTGCGAGCGGACTAGTACAAAATGCGATGCGGATCGCGTTCGGCGCCACCGGCGGTCGGTGCGGTGGAGCTCGGGGCGCTCTCGACGTCCGGAGCGGTGCGCGGGCGGGCTAGGAATCCGCGCCGGGCAGCCCGGTCTTGCGCGCCCGGACCTCGTCGAGGTGGCCGTGCAGGAAGCGCGCCGCCGCCTCGCGGTCACCGCGCTCCAGCAGGTCGAGCAGCGCGAGGTGCTCCTCGGCCTGGCGGACCAGGCGTTGCCGGTCGGTCTGGTGCCGGTATTCGATCAGCCGCCGCACCCGGTTGACCCGGCACACCGACTCCAGCAGGTAGGCGTTCCCGGCGCACCCCACGACCATCTCGTGGAACTCGGCGTTGATGCGGAACAGCTCCCCGCGGGGCAGCAGCAACGCGTCACCTCGCAGCAGGGCTTCCTGCTGCCCGCGGTGCAGCGCGAACTTCTCGGCGTCGACCCGGAAGTCCGGTTCCAGCAACGCGGCCGGCTCCACGATCATCCGGAACCGGTAGCTCTGGTCGTGCGCGGCCGGGGTGGCCAGGGCGTGCTGGAACGCCCAGCCCCGGCCCGGCCTGCGGCGGACCAGGTCCTCCCGCTCCATCCGCCCGAGCACGCGCTCGGCCTCGCGGGTGGTCAGCCCGTAGCGGCGGGAGACCTCGGCGGTGGTGAACTCGCCGCCGAACCGGCCGGTCAGGTGGTCGTCGCCGATCCTGAAGTAGGCGGCCTCCTCGGCGTCCACCTCGGCCGCCAGGTCCACGTGGGCCAGTTCGCCCGCGGCGCGGTTGAGGAAGTAGCCCCGGTTCGGTTCCCGGGTGACCAGGCCGAGTTCGGCGAGGTAGGCCAGCGCCTTGCGGACCGGGGAACGGGAGATCTCCAGCGAATCCGCCACCCACTGCTCCCGCACGTGCGCGCCCCGGTCCAGACCGGAACGCCGGACCAGATCGATGACCTGCATCGCGATGGTGGGGGCCATGGTCTCCTCGTCGCGCTCGTCGCCGTGGGCCATGCTAATCGGCCGCGGCGGACCGGGGCCCGCCGCGGCCGGTCGAGCGCTCACGCCCGGGTCGCGCTCCGCCTCGCGCGCAGCCGCAGGACGAGCAGCACCGCCAGCACGAGGAGCAGGACCGAGTACATCCCCGCGGCGATCGGGCTGTCGAGCAGGACCAGCGGGTCGCCCTGCCCGACGGCCATCGCCCGGCGCAGCTCCTGCTCGGCGAGGGGACCGAGGATCACGCCGATGAGCACGGGCGCCAGCGGCACCCCGGTGCGCCGGAGCAGATAGCCCAGCAGGCCCACCGCGCAGACCAGCACCACGTCCGAGAGCGCCAGCTTCGCCGAGTAGGCCCCGAGCGAGGCGAACACGGCGATCGCCGCGTAGAGGTGGTGCCGCGGGAGGCGCAGCAGCTTCGCCCACACCGGCGCGAACGGCAGGTTCAGCACCAGCAGCAGCACGTTGCCGATGAACAGGCTCGCGAGCAGCGCCCAGACCAGTTCGCCCTCGTCCTGGAACAGCAGCGGCCCCGGTTGCATCCCGTACTGCTGGAAGGCGCCGAGCATGATCGCGGTCGTGGCCGAGGTGGGCAGGCCCAGTCCCAGCAGCGGGACGAGGGAGACGGCCGTGGTCGAGTTGTTCGCCGCTTCGGGCGCCGCCACGCCTTCGATCGCGCCGCGGCCGAACTCCGAGCGCCCCCGCCGCCGGGCCAGGCGCCGCTCCAGGCCCAGCGACAGGAACGTGGGGATCTCGGAGCCGCCGGCCGGGATCGCGCCGAACGGCAGACCGATCGCGGTGCCGCGCAGCCACGGCAGGGACGAGCGGCGGACCTCCGCCCGGCCCAGCCACGGGCGGCCGGTGCCGATGTCCTGCGGTCGCTGCACCCCGCGCGCCCCGGCGGCGACGTGCAGCACCTCGCCGAGGGCGAGCAAGCCGACCGTCACGACCACCACGCTGATCCCGTCGAGCAGGTGGCTCGAACCGAGGGTGTACCGCGCCACCCCGGTCTGCTGGTCGATGCCGACGACCCCGAGGGCCAGCCCGATCCCGAGGGCGGTCACGCCGCGCACCGCGGAGTCGGCCACCACCGCCGCGGTGGCCACGAACGCGATCAGCGCGAGCGCGAAGTACTCGGCCGGCCCGAAGCGCAGCGCGAAGCCCACCAGGAAGGGCGCGCAGAACACGACGGCGACGCACGCGATGGTGCCACCGACGAACGAACCGATCACCGAGGTCGCCAGCGCCTGCGGCGCCCGGCCTCGCCGCGCCATCAGGAAGCCCTCCTGGGCCGTGGCCATCGAGGACGACTGCCCGGGCGTGTTCAGCAGGATCGCGGTGGTCGCGCCGCCGAACTGCCCGCCGAAGTACACCCCGGCGAGCATGATGAACGCCCCGGTCGGCTCCAGCCGGAAGGTCAGCGGGACCAGCATCGCCACGGCCATCGAACTGCCCAGTCCGGGCAGCACCCCGACGGCCGTGCCCAGCACGACGCCGACGAGGCACAGCAGCAGGTTCAGCGGTGTCAGCGCCTCGGCGAACCCGCCGAGCAGCAGCGTCCAGGTGTCCATCAGCGCACCTCCAGCAGCATCCCGACGGGCAGGGCGATGCCGAGCCCGGTGGAGAACGCGACCTGGACGGTGCAGGAGAACACCACCGCGACGCCTGCGTCGAACAGCGGGCGACGGCTGCCCAGCGCCCGCGAGACGCCCCAGAACAGCACGGCGCCCGCCGGGATCCAGCCCAGCAGCCACAGCCCCAGCAGGTGCGCGGCCAGCGACGCCACGACGAGGCCGAGGGCGCGCCGGTCGGTCGCGGGCGCCTCGCCGGTCGCGTCGCCGACGGGCCTGCGCACGGCCTGCACCACCAGCGCGGCGGCCAGCGGCAGGAGCAGCGCGCCCACCGCGATGGGGAACCACTGCGGTCCGAGGTGGCCGACGTCCAGCGGCAACGGCAGCCGCAGCCCGCGTCCGATCAGGAACGCGCCGACCGCGAGGACCAGCCCCGCGAGCAGCCAGTCGGCTCCGGTGGAACCGCCGAGCCGGAGCGGGGATCTCCGCCCGGAAGCAGCCGTTTCGGTCATGCCAGCCCCAAACTCGTCGTGATGCCGCGGATCAGTTCGGCTTCCGCCCGCAGGGTGCGGTCGAACTCCGCACCGGTCTGGAAGGCGTCGACCCAGTTGTTGCGCCGCAGCGCGTCCTGCCACTGCGGGGTCGCGACCAGCCGGCCGACGAAGTCCAGGATGTCGCGCGCCTGCCGCTCGTCGATGCCGGGTGCGGCGACCAGGCCCCGCCAGTTCGACAGCACGATGTCGAAGCCGCTCTCCCGCAGCGTGGGCGCCTCGGGCAGGTCGGGCGTGCGGTGCGGCGCGGAGACGGCGAGCGCGCGCAGTTCGCCCGCCGCCACCTGGTCGCTGATCTCGTTGGTGTTGCCGACCCCGACGTCGAGGTGACCGCCCAGCAGCGCGGCCACCATCTCGCCGCCACCGGAGTAGGCGATGTAGTTGAGCCCGCCGGGCCCGGCTCCGGCCGCGCCCGCCGCGGACCCCGCGAGCAGGTGGTCGAGGCTGCCGATCGAGCCGCCGCCGACCGCGACCGCGCCCGGGTCGTCCGCCCACCGCCGCATCAGGTCGTGGATCGAGCGCAGCGGGGAGTCCGCGGGCACCACGATCGCGTCGTAGTCCTCGGTGATCTTGGCGATGGGCGTGGTGTCCGAGACCTGGTGCGGTGTCCCGTTGATCGCGACGGCGCCGAGCATCGTGGTGCCGGTCAGCATCAGGGTGTTCGGGTCGCCGGACCGGTTCACCACGCGCGCCAGCCCGATCGTGCCGCCCGCCCCCTCGACGTTGAGCACCTCGACGGACTCGCTGAGCGCGTTGTCCTGCACCGCGCGCTGCAGCTCCCGGGCCGTGGTGTCCCACCCGCCACCGGGCGCGGCCGGTGCGATGATCTTCAGCTTGTCCCGCACCCCCGCCCCGGCCTGCGCGGATTCGTAGGCCTGGGTCAGGCCCGCGCAGACCAGGAGTGCGCTGACCGCGGCCGCGCCCACCCGGGCGGCGAGCACGCCGGCCCTCACGCGTCCGCTCCGTCCGGGCAACGATCGACGGTGATCGCCATCTGCGCTCCTGCGTCGTCGAGGCTCCCGGTCGGTGCGCCAGACATCCATCGGGAGCGATTGGTTGTACTAAAACGTGCGTCGAGACAATATTTGCGCGCCCGGGTGCGGTCAACAGTCGAGGTCCTCGGACGTCCGAAACTTGCACTTCATGCATCGATGCACGAAGTGCAAGTTCAGCGGTAGCCTGGCGCTCCCGCCGCGTGCCGCGGCGCCGAGACCACCGGGAGGACGTGCCGATGAGCAGCAGCGACGAGCAGGCCGGGATCAGCGCACCCGCGGAGAGCCCGACGGCGATGCGCCGGGTGCTGCCCGAGGACATGGTGGAGCGCGGCCGGTGCCCGTTCGACCCGCCGCCGGGCCTGGCGGCGCGGCGCGGTGCGGGGGCGGTGCAGCCGCTGCCGCTGCTCAACGGCGCGCGGTCGTGGCTGGTGACCGGCTTCGACGAGGCCCGCTCGGTGCTGGCGGACCAGCGGTTCAGCTCCGACCGGATGCGCTACCGGGACGCGACCCAGTTGCAGCCGGGGGAGGTGGCGGAAGCCGCGCCCCCGACCGGCGCCGCGCAGCCCCGCGAGGACGGCATGTTCGTGTTCATGGACCCGCCCGAGCACACCCGCCTGCGGCGGCTGCTCACCGGCCAGTTCACCGTGCGGCGGATGAAGGCGCTGGAATCGCGGATCACCGAGATCGCGGTCGAGCACGTCGAGGCGATGCGCGCCGCGGGCACCGAAGCCGACCTCGTCCCCGCCTACGCGCTGCCGCTGCCGTCGCTGGTGATCTGCGAGATGCTCGGCGTCGACTACGCCGACCGCGCGGAGTTCCAGGAGAACACGGCGACCTCGCTCAACGTCACCAGCAGCGACGAGGAACGCGCCATCGCCGGTGCGGCGCTCTACGAGTTCATCCAGCGCCTCGTGGCCGACAAGCGGGCCCACCCCGCCGACGACATGCTCTCCGGGCTCGTCCACGACGCCGATCCGCCGCTGACCGACGCCCAGGTCGTCGACATGGCCCTGGTCCTGCTCGGCGCGGGCCACGAGACCACCGCCAACATGCTGGGGCTGGGCACCTTCGCGCTGCTGGAGAACCCCGACCAGCTCGCGGCGCTGCGCGCCGACCCGGGCCTGATCGACGCCGCCGTCGAGGAGCTGCTGCGGTACCTGAGCATCATCCAGCTCGGGGTGACCCGGGTGGCCACCGAGGACGTCACCCTCGGCGGCGTGGACATCCCGGCCGGCTCCACGGTCGTGCTCGCCACTCCGGAGGCCAACCGGGACCCGCGATCCTGGGCCGAACCCGACCGGCTCGACCTGCGCCGCGCCCGGACCCCGCACCTCGCCTTCGGGCACGGTGTGCACCAGTGCCTGGGGCAGCAGCTCGCCCGGATCGAGATGCGCGTCGGGTTCGCCGAGCTGTTCGGGCGGCTTCCCGGGCTCCGGCTCGCGGTGCCCGCCGAGGAGGTGCCGCTGCGCAACGACATGCTGATCTTCGGCGTGCACTCGCTGCCGGTCACCTGGGCCTAGCCGTCGTCGACGGCCGCCGCCGACCGCTCCCGCGCGTGGGATGATGTGCCGCGCAGACGACCAGGTGCGCGAACGCAGGGGGTGGCATGGCTCGTCCCGCGTCGCCGGATGCGCCCGGCGGTGCCGCCTCGGCGATGGGTCGCCGGGAGCGCAAGAAGCGCGCCACCCGGGCGGCCGTGGGCGAGGCGGCGCTGCGGTTGTCGGTCCGCCACGGCGTCGAGCACGTCACCGTCGAGCAGATCGCGGCCGAGGCGGACATCGCCCCGCGGACGTTCTTCAACCACTTCTCCAGCAAGGAGGAGGCGGTGCTGGCCGCCGCGGCCGCCGGCGCCGAGGCGCTGATCGCCGAGTTCCGGGTGCGGCCGCGCACCGAATCGGTGCTGCGGGCGCTGCGCGAAGCGGTGCTCGTCGTCCTGGACCGGGACGACGCGGCCAGCCGCGACTACGTCGAGGCGCTGCGGCTGATCCGCGGCGAACCGTCGCTGCTCCCGCACCAGCTGGCCGTGATCACCGCCCAGGAGCAGGCGCTCGCCGACGCCATCGCCGACCGCATCGGGCCCGACGCCGAGCGGGATCGCCCCGCCTACCCGGCGCTCTGCGCGGCCTCGGCGTTGGCGTCGCTCCGCGTGATCCTGGACCGGTGGCTCGGCCGCGGGGGCGAACCCGGCGCCCTCGACGCGCTGCGCCCGGAGATCGACCGGGCGATCGGCGAGCTCGCCGCGGGCCTCGACCGGCCCGGCCGCTGAGGTTCCGCCACCCGCACCGCCACGCAAGCCATTGGCGAAAACAGTCCTTATAGAGTGCTTCCCGGCCCGCCGAACCACCAGCCAGGAGGCACCCGTGGACGCCAGTGCTTCGAGCAGCTACTTCGAGCGCATCGACGAGCACCGGTACAAGCCGACCCCGCACGCCGGTGGCGCGTGGGATCGCGCCGAGCAGCACTTCAGCCCGCTGGGCGGCCTGCTGGTCCACGCCATCGACGGCTACCGGGCCGGTCGTCCCGACGACGGCATGGTGCTCGGCCGGATCAGCTTCGACATCCTCGGGCGGCTGGCCGCCGACGAGTGCGAGATCCGGGTGGAGACCGTCCGTCCCGGGCGCACGATCGAACTGGTCGAGGCCACCGCGCTCATCGCCGGGCGCCCGGTGGTGCGGGCCCGCGCCTGGCTGCTGGCGACCCTGGACACCGGGCCGGTCAGCGGCGGCGGCGCGCACCGCCTCACCCCGCCCGACGCGCTCGCGCCCTGGCCGATGAGCTCGCTCTGGCCCGGCGGGTTCATCGCCTCCCTGGACGTCCGGCCGCTCGCCGAGCCGCAACCCGGTCGCACCACCGCCTGGATCTCCACCGAGCTGGACCTGGTCGCCGGGGAGGCGGCGAGCCCGCTCGCGTCCTACCTCGCGCTCGTCGACACCGCCAACGGGATCGCCGTCCGCAGGGACCCGACCGAGTGGATGTTCCCCAACGTCGACCTGACCGTCCACCTGCACCGCCTGCCCGAGGGCCGCTGGACCGGGCTGGACACCACCGTCGTGTTCGGCCCGGCTGGCCAGGGCGTGACCAGCACCGTCCTGCACGACATCACCGGCCCGGTCGGGCACGCGCAGCAGATCCTCACCGTCCGGCCGCTGCCCGCCGCGGACTGACCGGCGGCGCGCGGAAATTCCCTTGACCTCCGCCGACGGCGGCGGTGACAGTGCGCGGCGTGCCCCTCCGCTTCCCGCTGCGCAGCGCGCGGCTGCACGTCCGGCCCTTCCGCCCGCAGGACCGCCCCGCCATCCACGAGGTGTACGGCGACCCCGCGGTGATGCGCTACGTCGCCTGGGGCGACCCCGCGACCGAGGACGAGAGCGCGGCGATGGTGCACGAGCACATCGAGCACCAGCGGGTCCACGGCTACGCCTGCTGGGCAGTGGTCGAGAATGCGACCGGCCGCCTCATCGGTGACGCCGGGTTCGAGGCGCGCGCGGAGGGCGCCGAGTTCGGCTACACGCTGGCCCGCCACCGCTGGGGGCGGGGGCTCGCCACGGAGGTCGGGCGGCTGTGCGTCGACGCGGCGTTCCGGGAGCTGCGCCTGCCGCTGCTGACGGCGGTCGTGGACCCGGCGAACCCCGCCTCGGCCCGGGTGCTCGACAAGCTCGGGTTCCGGTTCACCGGCGCCCGTCCGGAGTACGGCCGGACGCACCACGAGTACCTGCTCACCGGTCCGGACCACCGCGCCGCGCGGAGCTGATCCGCGGCGCTTCGTCGCTGAGCACCTCGAACGCGTGACGGCGGTGGTCGGCGAAGAGGTCCAGCGCGGACTCGGCATCACCGGCGCGGAGCGCGGCCAGCAGGCCGCGGTGCTCGGCGGGGACGTGGGCGAGGTAGCCCTCGCTGCTGCGGTTCACGCGGGTCAGCAGGAACAGGTGCACCTGCTCGCGGATCGCCTGCCACGCCTCGGTCAGGCGCCGGTGGTGCGCCGCGGCGTAGAGCGCGTCGTGGAAGGCGATGTCGCAGGCGACCATCTCGTGCGGCGTGGCGGCCCGTTCCATCGCCCGGACGGCGTCGTCCACGGCGGCCAGGTCCGGCTCCTCGGCGCGGGCCAGGACTTCGCGCACGGCGAGCTGTTCGAGCGCGCCGCGGAGGCTGTCGAGCTCGCCGACGTCGTCCGGGGTCAGTTCGGTGACCGTGGCGCCCCGGTGCCAGGCGCTGCGCACGAGCCCTTCGCGTTCCAGCCGGACCAGCGCCTCGCGCACCGGGCCGCGGCTGACGTCCAGCGCCGCGGAGAGCTCGGTCTCCCGCAGTTGGGCGCCCGGGGCGTAGGCGCCGCTGAAGATCGCGTCGCGGATCCGGTCGGCCACCTCCTCGGCCAGTCCTCGGCGGCGGGCGGGGCGGACGCGGTTTCGGTCGGTCATTGCTCCTCCTGGCGATGATGTCCTAATGTTAACATTCAGACATCGCGGAGCCGGATGAGCGGGTCCGCGGCCCACAACGGCGGAAGGTGTCCCATGGCGGTCCTGGATTCCCCGATCCCGCGCTTCCACCTCGCGGTCCCGGTCGACGACCTGGCGGCGGCGCGCCACTTCTACGGCGAGGTCCTGGGGCTGGAGCAGGGGCGCAGCGCGCCGACCTGGGTGGACTGGAACCTCCGGGGGCACCAGTTCGTCACCCACGTGGCGCCCGAGCGCGCCCGGCGCATCCACAACCCCGTCGACGGCCACGACGTCCCGGTGCCGCACTTCGGCCTGATCCTGACGATCCAGGAGTTCCACGAGCTCGCCGACCGGCTGCGCGCGGCGGGCACCGAGTTCGTCATCGAGCCCTACGTCCGCTTCGAAGGCGAGCCCGGTGAGCAGTGGACCATGTTCCTGCTCGACCCGGCGGGCAACGCCCTGGAGTTCAAGGCCTTCGCCGACGACGACCAGGTCTTCGCGCGCTGACCGCGTTCGCGTCGCCCGGACCCGCCGGTCGGCGGGTGGCGGGGGGCTGAGCCGACGACGGGAGGCGGCTCGGCTCCCCGCGGCGGCCGGGGATGTGCTCCGACCGGCGCACGCCCCGTCCGGGATTCGGCCGCTCGCCGACGATGTGACTTGACCCACGGCGGCATCGCGCCGTAGCGTCCGGTCGCACCGCGATGTTAGCGCTCACATCCACGACGACGCGGCCACCGCGGAAGTGGTCGCTCGTGCGGCGTCGGCCCCAGCGCCGCGCCGGAAGGAACTCGTTCGCCGGCCCACGAAGCGACCCGCCCGCCGAGAACCCGCGCCGCGTCCTCGCAGCGGTGCCGGACCACCTGCGCGACCCCCGGAACGAACCGGAACGGGACGCGGAGCCAGGTTCGACCGAGGAGACGACGATGCCTCTTCCTCCCGACCCCGCCGCCATCGCACCGCTGCCCCGCCGCCGGTTCCTGCGCCTCGCGGGCGGTTTCGCCGCCTCGACGACCGGACTGGCCGCGTGCGGCACCGCCGATCCCGGTTCGAGCCTGCGCTACTGGAACCTGTTCAGCGGCGGCGACGGCGAGACGATGGCGCGGATGCTGGCCGGGTACCGCGCCCGCAACCCGCACGTCGACCTGGACGAAGTGACCCTGGAATGGGGCGACCGGTACTACACCAAGCTGGCGATGGCGGGCGCGGCGCAGCGCGCACCGGACGTGGCGATCCTGCACCTCGGGCGGTTGCCCGCCTTCGCACCGGGTGGGCTGCTCGACCCGCTGCGCCCGGACCTGCTGGCCCGCGCGGGCATCGGCGGCGCGGACTTCCCGGCCGGCCTGTGGCGGCGTTCCCACCACGACGGTCGACTGTTCGCGGTCCCGCTGGACACCCACCCCTTCGTCCAGTACTACAACGTCGAGGTGTGCCGCGAAGCCGGACTGCTCGACGACCGGGACCGGCTGCCGCCCCTCGACGGCCCCGAAGCGGTGCGCACCGCGCTGCGCGCGGCCCGGCGGGTCACCGGAACCCCCGGCCTGCTGGTGGAGACCGCCGGGGAAGGGGTCACGCCGTGGCGGCTGTTCTGGTCGCTGTACCGGCAGGCCGGAGGTGACCTGCTCACCCCGGACGGCACCCGCTCGGCCCTCGACGACGCCGCGCTGACCGGGGTGCTCGGGTTCCTGCAATCGCTCAGCGACGAGGGCCTGGCCTCGACCGGGCTGAGCGCCGACGGCGCGATCGCGCTGTTCAGCAGCGGCCGGGCCGGGTTCTTCTGGCACGGGGAGTGGGAAGTGCAGACCTTCCTGAACTCCGGCCTGCCGTTCAGCATGACCCGGTTCCCCGGCGTGTTCGGGCCGCCGCTGGCCGAGGCCGATTCGCACGCCTTCGTGCTGCCCCGGCGCCCCGACCGCAGCGCCGAGGAGCACCTGCTGGCCTACGAGTTCATCGCCGCCCTGCTCGCGCGCAGCGCCACGTGGGCGGAGGGCGGCCACATCCCGGCCTACCTCCCGGTGGCGCGGAGCCCGGAGTACACGCGGATGCGCCCGCAGTCGCTGTACCGCTCGGTGATCGACGACGTGCAGCTCGATCCGGAGGTGTGGTTCGCCGGATCCGGTTCGCGGCTGTGGTCGGAGATGACCGCGATCCTCGGCCCGGTGATGGACGGGCGCACCTCGGTGCCGCGCGGGGTGGCCCGGATCCACCAGCTCGTCCAGGACCTGCTCGACACCCCCAACCCGGTCTCGTGAGCACGCCACCACGGAGGTCCGCGCCATGCCCTCGTCCACCGCGGCGCCCCGCCGCTCGCGCGACATCACCGGCTCCGGGCTCGCCTTCGTGGCCCCCTTCCTGCTGGTCTACGCGCTGTTCCTGGTGGTCCCGCTGGGGATGGGCCTGATCAACGGGTTCACCGACGCCAGCCTGGTCGGCGGGGACCGCGAGTTCGTCGGCGCGGCCAACTTCGCCGAGGCGCTCACCGATCCCGCCCTGTGGCGCTCGCTGGGCGTCACGGTGGTGTTCACGCTGGCCAGCACGCCGCCGCTGATCGCGGTCGGGCTGCTCATGGCGCTGCTGACCCACCACCTGGCCCCGGCGCGCTGGCTGTGGCGGCTGGTCTTCTTCGCGCCCTACGTGCTGCCGTCCTCGGCGATCGCGCTGATCTTCGTGTGGATCTACCAGCCCGGGTTCGGGCTCGCCGATGCGCTGCTGGAGATGGTGGGAGCCGAGCCGGTGGGCTGGTTGTCGCGGCCGGTCGCGGCGATGCTGGGCGTGGTGCTGGCGACGGTCTGGTGGACGGCCGGTTTCAACTTCCTGCTCTACCTCGCCGCGCTGCAAGCCATCCCCGGCGACCTCTACGAGGCCTCGTCGCTGGACGGGGCGAGCCGGGTGCAGCAGTTCTTCGGCATCACCCTGCCCATGCTGCGGCCCACCACCGGGCTGATCGCGGTGCTGCAGCTGCTCGCCTCGCTGAAGGTGTTCGACCAGTTCTACCTCATCACCGGCGGCGGACCGCAGCACTCGACCCGGCCGATCCTGCAGTACGTCTACGAGCACGGCTTCACCAACTACCGGATCGGCTACGCCTCGGCGGTGTCCTACGTGTTCTTCGCGCTGGTGCTGCTGCTGACCGCCGCGCACCTCAGCATCCGACGACGTCGAGAGGGGCGCCTCGGCCATGCCTGAACGTCCGCTGACCCGTTCCCGGGCGCGCGCCGGCAACGCGGTGCTGCTCCTGATCGCGATCGCGCTGGCGGTGGTGTGGGCCTTGCCGCTGGTGTGGGCCGTGCTGACCTCGTTGAAGCCGGAGAGCGAGACCACCGAGATCCCGCTGCGCTGGCTGCCGCGCGAGGTCACCGCGGAGGCCTACCGCAGCGTGCTGGCCACCGAGGAGATCTGGTACTGGCTGGCCAACAGCGCGTTCACCGCGAGCGCGGTCACCGCGCTGGTGCTGCTGCTGTCGAGCACCGCGGCCTACGGCTTCTCGCGCACCCGGTTCCGCGGGCGCGGCGCGCTGTTCGCGCTCGTCCTCGCGGGCGTGCTGGTGCCCACCGAGATCCTGATCGTGCCGCTGTTCCAGGAGATGGTGTTCTTCGGCCTGGTGGACACGCCTTGGGGCGTCATCCTCCCGCAGGCCGTCCTGCCCGCGATGGTCTACATCCTCAAGGTCTTCTTCGACGGGGTGCCCCGGGAGCTGGAGGAGGCCGCCCTGATGGACGGTGCGGGCCGGTGGCGGGTCTTCTGGCGGATCGTGCTGCCGCTGTCGCGCCCGGTCCTGGCCGCGGTCGGCATCTTCACCTTCATCACGACGTGGAACAACTTCCTCTGGCCCTTCATCGTCACCGCCAGCCCCGAGTCGATGACGTTGCCGGTCGGGCTGGCCACCGTCCAGGGCAGCTACGGCGTGCGCTACGCCGAGATCATGGCCACCGTGGTCCTCGCCGCGCTGCCGCTGCTGATCGTCTTCGTCCTGTTCCAACGGCACATCGTCCGCGGCATCGCCCACACCGGGCTGGGCGGCCGCTGAGCGGCGCCGCGGATCCCGGCACCACGAGACCAGCAGGAGGGGAACGCATGACCAGCTCCAGCGACGCCGAACGGGCGGGGGCCGCCCTGACGATCGACCCGGACTTCGCGGTGGGGGAACCGAATCCCCGGTTGTTCGGCTCGTTCGTCGAACACCTCGGCCGGTGCGTCCACACCGGACTCCACGAGCCGGACCACCCGGCGGCGCGCCCGGACGGGCTGCGGCAGGACGTGCTCGACCTGGTGCGCGAGCTCGGCGTGACCCTGGTCCGCTACCCGGGCGGCAACTTCGTCTCCGGCTACCGCTGGGAGGACGGCGTGGGCCCCGTCGGCGACCGCCCGCGGCGGCTGGACCCGGCGTGGCGGTCGGTCGAGACCAACGAGTTCGGGCTCAACGAGTTCATGCGGTTCACCGAAGCGGCCGGGGTGGAACCGATGATGGCGCTGAACCTCGGCACCCGCGGCCCGCAGGAGGCCCGCGAGCTCCTGGAGTACTGCAACCACCCCGGCGGCACCGCCTGGTCGGACCTGCGGCGCGCGCACGGGGTGCCGGACCCGCACGGGATCCGGTTGTGGTGCCTGGGGAACGAGATGGACGGGCCGTGGCAGATGGGCCACAAGACCGCCGAGGAGTACGGCCGCGTCGCCGCCGAGACGGCCCGCCTCATGCGCATGACCGACCCGGACCTCACCCTGGTGGCCTGCGGCAGCTCGAACTCGTCCATGCCGACGTTCGGCTCCTGGGAGGCCACCGTCCTGGAGCACGCCTACGAGCACGTCGACCACATCTCCTGCCACGCCTACTACGAGGAGTCCGACGGCGACGTGGACAGCTTCCTCGCCTCGGCGCAGGACATGGAGCACTTCATCCGGTCCGTCGTGGCCACCTGCGACCACGTCCGCGCCGTGCGGCGCAGCCCGAAGGAGCTGGAGCTGTCCTTCGACGAGTGGAACGTGTGGTACCGCCGCCTCCGCGACCCCGAGGCCGAACCCCGGTGGGAGGTCGCCCCCCGGCTGCTCGAGGACCACTACACGGTCACCGACGCCGTCGTGGTGGGCAGCCTGCTCGTCACGCTGCTGCGGCACTGCGACCGGGTGACGGTGGCGTGCTTGGCCCAGCTCGTCAACGCGATCGCCCCGATCCGGACCGAACCGGGCGGCCCCGCCTGGCGGCAGACCACCTTCCACCCGTTCGCGGACGCGGCGCGCTGGGGCCGCGGCCGGGTGCTGCGCGTCGAACCGCGCTCCGACCGGCACGCGACGGCGCAGCACGGCGAGGTGGACCTGCTGCACTGCACCGCCGTCCAGCAGGAGGACGACGCGGTGGTGCTGCTGGCCGTCAACCGGGCCACCGACCGGCCGCTGGACCTGGTCGCCGACGTGCGCGCGCTGGGTGAGACCCGGGTCGTGGAGCACCGCGCGCTGGCCGATGCCGACCGCCACGCCCGCAACAGCGCGCTGCACCCGGACCGGGTGAGCCCGCGAGCGGTTCCCGGCGCGGCGGTGCGGGACGGCGCGCTGACCGCGCAGCTCCCGCCGCTGTCCTGGAACGTGCTGCGCCTGCACCCGGTGCGCTGAGAGCCGACCCGGTGGCGCGGGGGAGGAACGGCTCCCCGCGCCACCGGTTCCCCAGTCCCGCTCGATCCGGTCGGCGCGGCACGAGGTTCCGCATAGAAGAACGGGCTGTCCCGCAGGGCGCAACTGCCGCACGATGGCACGGACCACCCGGTACGTCCGCGGCGGGGCCGCGCCGCCCCCGCGCTTCCCCCGGCGCCGCCGGGCAGTTCGACGCCCAGAGGAGCCAGACCAGTGCAGTTCTACCTCGACGGTTACCAGCCCGGCGACCCGTTCGTCGCCGAGCCCCACCCGTCCCTGGCCGAGCGTCCCAGCGGCCTGCCGGAGACCGCAGACGTCCTGATCATCGGCTGCGGTCCGGCCGGGCTGCTGCTGGCGGCCCAGCTCGCCGAGTTCCCCGAGATCCGCACCGTGATCGTCGACCGCCGGGACGGGCCGCTCGAGGTCGGCCAGGCCGACGGCGTCGCGTGCCGCACGGTGGAGATGTTCGAGGCGTTCGGCCTGGCCGACCAGCTCGTCCACGAGGGGTACCAGGTCAACGAGGTGACCTTCTGGCGCCCGGACCCCGAGGACCGCTCCTCGATCGTCCGCACCGGGCGCATCAACGACGTCGAGGACGACCTCTCCGAGATGCCGCACATGATCGTCAACCAGGCGCGGATGCTGGCCTACCTGCGCGACCACATGCGTCGCTCCGCCACCCGCGCCGAACCGTTCTACGGCCTGCACGCCACCGAGGTCCGGGTCGACCCCGACACCGCCGCCGAGCACCCGGTCGAGGTCACGCTGCAGCACGTGGCGGACTTCGAGCCGACCGGCGAGGTCTCGACCCTGCGCGCCCGGTACGTCGTCGGCTGCGACGGCTCGCGCAGCGCCACCCGCGAGTCCATCGGCCGCCGCCTGGAGGGCGACACCACCAACCAGTCGTGGGGCGTGCTGGACGTCCTCGCCACCACCGACTTCCCCGACATCCGGCTGAAGTCCGCCATCACCTCCGAGCAGGGCAGCATCCTGATCATCCCGCGCGAAGGCGGGTACCTGGTCCGGCTCTACATCGAGCTCGACAACGACCGCGACGCCGAGATGCTGCGCGACCGCAGCGCGACCCCGGACGAGCTCGCCGCGGTCGCCAACCGGATCCTGCACCCCTACAGCATCGACGTGCAGCAGGTCGGTTGGTGGGCCGTCTACGAGGTCGGCCAGCGCCTGTGCGCGCGCTTCGACGACGTCCCCGACGACGAGGACGGTACCCGCCTGCCCCGGGTCTTCATCGCCGGCGACGCCTGCCACACGCACAGCGCGAAGGCCGGGCAGGGCATGAACGTCTCGATGGCCGACGCCTGGAACCTCGGGTGGAAGCTCGCAACGGTGCTCCGCGGCACCTCGCGGCCCGAGGTGCTGCGCACCTACTCCGAGGAGCGGCAGGAGGTCGCCCGCGAGCTCATCGACTTCGACCGGGAGTTCGCCGCCCTGTTCAGCGAACGGCCGGACGGCGACGAGGCGGACGACCCGACGCGGTTCCAGCGCTACTTCCGCGAGCAGGGCCGGTTCACCGCCGGGGTCGCCAACCGGTACCGGCCCTCCCTCCTCACCGCGGCGCCGACCCACCAGCACCTGGCGGAGGGCTTCCAGGTCGGGATGCGGTTCCACTCCGCGCCGGTCATCCGGATGGCCGACGCCAAACCGGTGCACCTCGGTCACGCGCACCGGGCCGACGGCGCCTGGCGCCTCCACGCGTTCGCCGACCCGGCCCACCCGGGCGCCCCCGGTTCCCGGCTGCGCGCGCTCGCCGAGTTCCTGGCCTCGGCGGACTCGCCGATCGCCCGGTTCACCCCGCCGGGCGCCGACCCCGACTCGGTGATCGACTTTCGCGCCGTGCTCCAGCAGGGGCACCGCGACGTCACGGTCGAGGACCTGCCGCCGGCCCTGCTGCCGCGCAAGGGGCGGTTCGGGCTGGTCGACTACGAGAAGGTCTGCTGCCCGGACCCGGCCCGCGACGTCTTCGAGCTGCGCGGCGTCGACCGGGACGCCGGAGCCCTGGTGGTCGTCCGGCCGGACCAGCACGTCGCGCACGTCCTGCCCCTCGACGCCCGCGACGAGCTCGTCGACTTCCTCCGCGGGGCGCTGGTCGAGGCCGGGACGCCCACCGGCCGCGGGCCCGGCGCGGCGGCCAACCTCTGATCCGGCCCCGGTCGACGAGCGGTTCCCACCGTCGTCCGGCGGCACCCTGACCGGCTGTGCCGTGCGGCGGACCGCGGCCAGGTTCCGCGGTGGTCGCGGCGGGGCGGGAGAATCGTGGCATGACCCGACTCCGGCACTGGCCGTCCTTCCCCGCGCAGCTCCCGCCCTTCGACCCGGGTGCGGTGCCGTCCGCGCCGCACGTGCTGTTCCGCGCGTGGCTGGAAGAGGCGGGGGAGCAGGTGCTCGCCCCGCACGCGGTCACGTTGTCCACGGTGGACGCGGAGGGCGCGCCTGATGCCCGCGTGGTGATCCTGAAGGAGGTCGACGAGTCCGGTTTCTTCGTCGCCAGCAGCGCGCGGAGCCCGAAGGGGCGGCAGCTGGCGGTGAACCCCCGGGCGGCGTTGACCTTCTTCTGGCCGGCCCTGGGCCGTCAGGTCCGGGTGCGGGGATCGGTCAGCGCGTGCGGTGCGGAGACCTCGGCTGCGGACTTCCGCGATCGCCCGCCCGCCTCCCGCGCCGAGGCGCTGATCGGGCGGCAGTCCGAGGTGCTCACCGACCCCGGCGAGCTGGTCCGCGCGGCCGAGGACGCCGACCGGCAGGTGCAGCAGGACCCCGACCTGGTGCCGGACTCCTGGACCCGCTACGTCGTCGAACCCGGCACCGTGGAGTTCTGGCAGGCCGACCACGACCGGCGGCACGTCCGGCTGCGCTACCGCCGTGCCGGAGTCGGCTGGACGACCGAACGGCTGTGGCCGTAGACCGCGTCGAGGTGCTCGTCCGCCGCACCGGCGGGGTGGGGCCGGCGCTCAGCATTCGACGATGTTGAGCGCCAGTCCGCCGCGAGCGGTCTCCTTGTACTTGTCCTTCATGTCCGCCCCGGTCTCGCGCATCGTCTTGATCGCCTTGTCGAGCGAGACGAGGTGCTGCCCGTCGCCGCGCACCGCCATCCGCGCGGCGGTGATCGCCTTGACCGACGCCACGGCGTTGCGCTCGATGCAGGGGATCTGCACCAGCCCGCCGACGGGGTCGCAGGTCAGGCCGAGGTTGTGCTCGATGCCGATCTCCGCGGCGTTCTCCACCTGCTCCGGGCTGCCGCCGAGGATCTCGGCGAGCCCCGCCGCCGCCATCGCGCACGCCGAGCCCACCTCGCCCTGGCAGCCGACCTCCGCTCCGGAGATCGAGGCGTTCTCCTTGAACAGCACGCCGATCGCGGCGGCGGTGAGCAGGAAGCGCACGGCCGCGTCGTCGGAGAACGACGGCAGGAACTTCCGGCAGTAGTGCAGCACGGCCGGGACGATCCCCGCTGCGCCGTTGGTCGGTGCGGTCACGACCCGGCCGCCCGCGGCGTTCTCCTCGTTGACCGCGAGCGCGTAGAGGGTGACCCACTCCATCGCGCGCAGGGCGTCGCCGTCGTCGGCGGCCGACTCCAGGTGCGCGCGCAGCTGCCCGGCCCGCCGCCGCACCCGGAGCCCGCCGGGCAGGACGCCGTCGGTGCGGGTGCCGCGCTCGACGCACTCCTGCATCACCGACCAGATGTGCAGCAGCCCGGACCGGGTCTGCTCCTCGGTGCGCCAGGAGAGTTCGTTGGCCAGCATGACGTCGCTGATCCGCAGGCCGGATTCGCGGGTGCGGCCGAGCAGTTCGTCCCCGGTGCGGAACGGGTGGCGCACGGGGGTCTCGTCCTCGACGAGGACGCGCCGCCCGGTCTCGTCCTCGTCCAGGACGAAGCCACCGCCGACCGAGTAGTACTCGCGGCGGTCGAGCCGGTGCCCGGTGCCGTCCAGGGCTTCGAAGACCATGCCGTTGCTGTGGAAGTCGAGGCGCTTCCCGCGGTGCAGCACGATGTCGTCGTCGGCGGAGAAGGCGATCCCGCGTTCGTCCCCGAGCACGAGGCGGCCCTCGTCGTGCACCGCCCGCACCCGGGGTCGTGCGGCCACCGGGTCCACGAGGTGCGGCTGCTGCCCGGACAGGCCGAGGATGACCGCCGCGACGCTGCCGTGGCCGTGCCCGGTCGCGCCGAGCGAGCCGAACAACTCGCAGCGCACCCGCTCGGTGCGGGGCAGGAGCCCGGCGTCGCGCAGCCGTGCCACGAAGAGGTGGGCGGCCCGCATCGGGCCGACCGTGTGCGAGCTGGAGGGGCCGATACCCACTGTGAACAGGTCGAACGCGGAGAGGGTCATGGACGCTCCAAACCGGGCTGCGAGGGAGTCGACCTGAATACGCGACTAATATATCAAAGGGGGGTCTGCTGCGGGTTGGCCGGGGTCCGGCGGGGCGGGGGCTTAGGATTGACGGCGTGACCGCTACCTCGCAGGAGTCCGAACGCGCGCCCCTCTCGCTGGCCGACCGCGCGTACTCCGCGATCCAGGAGCTGCTGATCATGCTGGACATCCCGCCGATGGCGCCGATCGACGACGGCGCGCTGAGCAGCACGCTCGGCATCGGCCGGACCCCCGTCCGGGAAGCGCTCAAGCGGCTGGAGGTGGACCGCCTGGTCGTCTCCTACCCGCGTCGCGGCACCTTCGCGACCGCGGTCGACATCACCGATCTGGCCTACATCTCGGAGATCCGGGTGCCGCTGGAGCCGCTCGCCGCCCGCCGGGCGGCGCGGATGGCGAGCCCCGAGATGAGTGCCGAGCTGGTCGAGCTCGCGGATCGGATCGAGGCCATCGACGTGCGGACCATCGAACGCGGCCAGCTCATGCGGTGGGACCTGCGCGTCCACCGGACGATCTACCAGGCCGCCGGGAACCCGCACCTGCAGGACACCCTGGTCCGCTACCACAACCTCGCCACCCGCATCCACTGCCTGTTCGTCGACCGGATGTCCCATTTGGACCGGCACATCAGCGAGCACGTCGATCTGCTCCGGGGTATCGCCGCGGGAGAGGTCGACGAGGTCGGCGAACTGGCCCACGAGCACGTCATCGGCTTCGAGAAGGCCATCCGCGCGCTCACCTGACCCCCGGCGACCTCGCCGCTACGTGGACCTCGCGCGCGACGCGACGGTCGCCGATCTCCGCGGGGCCGTCGGGGCGGGGCTGACCTCCGCGGAGCACATCGAGCGCTGCACCACGATCGGCACCGCCCACGACCAGGGCAAGACCTCGGGAACCCGGTCGACGGGAGCCATCGCCGACCCGGTCCGGGTCACGCGTGCACGACCGGCACGTCGAGCGGGGGAGAGCGCCGATCCACGGCGGATGATCGGGGAGGGCACTTCCTCCCACTCCCAACGTATAGCGCACCCGGGGGCTTGCGGCAAGACCCGGGTGCTGCCGCAGAATCGCCGAACCGAGCCGGGAGCCGCGGGAACGGAAGTGCTCTCGGCCGGTCGGCACGTGCGCTGACGGACGCGCCGGTTCTCCGGGGCCTCGGGGAGCGGGTGTCGGCCGCGCTCCCGGACCCATCACCTGTTCAGCCACTGCGAGGGAATGTGTCGACTCGAGATCATCAGGACGAGCTGCGGTCGGAGCGGGACTACGTCGCCGGGCTCTACGCGCGGCTCGACGCCGAGCGCGCGCGGGTGCAGCGCGAGCGCACCGCGGCGTTGCGGGGCCGCGGCGGGACGGCCGTGGAGCGGGACGTCGAAGTGCGGGCGCTGGCCCGGGAAGCCGAGCGGCTGGACGTGGCGGACAACGGGCTGTGCTTCGGCAGGCTGGACACCGCCTCCGGCGACCGGGCCTACATCGGCCGGATCGGCCTGTTCGACGAGGACGACGAGTACGAGCCGGTGCTGCTCGACTGGCGGGCACCGGCGTCGCGGCCGTTCTACACCGCCACCGGCGCGAATCCGGAGAACATGCACCGACGCCGCCAGTTCCACACCCGCGGGCGCCGCGTGCTCGACTTCACCGACGAGGTGTTCGGTCGCCCCGGGGGTGACGAGCGCGGTGACGCGGCGCTGCTCGCAGCGGTCGACGCGCCGCGTGGTGCGGGGATGCGCGACATCGTGGCGACGATCCAGGCGGAGCAGGACGCGATCATCCGGCTCGACCACCCGGGCGTGGTGGTGATCGAAGGCGGCCCGGGCACGGGCAAGACCGTGGTGGCGCTGCACCGGGTCGCGTACCTGCTCTACACCCAGCGGGAGCGGATGGAACGCCACGGCGTGCTCGTGGTGGGGCCCAACCCGGCGTTCCTGGACCACATCGGCCGGGTGCTGCCGTCGCTGGGCGAGTCCGAAGTGGTGTTCCGCACCACCGGCGATCTCGTCCCGGGCCTGCGCGTCACCGCGGAGGACTCCCCGGCTGCCGCGCGGCTCAAGGGGTCGCTGCGGATCCTCGACGTGCTCGCGGCGGCGATCGCCGACCGGCAGCGGCTGCCGGAGCACCCGCAGCCGATCGAGCTGCGCGACGTCGTGGTGCGCATCGACGCCGAGACCGCGGAGTGGGCCCGGGAGGAGGCGCGCGCGAGCGGCCTGCCGCACAACGAGGCCCGCGCCGTGTTCACCGAGATCGTCACCTACGTGCTCACCGAACGGGCGATCGCCCGGATCGGCCGGGGCTGGCTGACCCGGGACGACCGCGAGGCCTGGGAGCAGCTCCGCGCGGACCTCCTCGTGGAGCTCGCCGAGCACGACGCGTTCACCGCCGCGCTCGACCGGCTCTGGCCGGTCCTGACGCCGGAGGCGCTGCTGGCGGGGCTGTACGAGTCCCCCGAGCGGCTGCGCGCGGCGGGCACCGGCGAGGTGCTGCTGCGCGCCGACGGCGCCGCCTGGACGGTCTCGGACGTGCCGCTGCTCGACGAACTGGTCGACCTGCTGGGCCGCGCCGAGCCCGCCGACCGGACCGCCGAGCGCGAGCGCGAGGCCGAGGCCGGGTACGCCGCGGGCGTGCTGGAGATCCTCAACGTGGAGCGCCACGACCTGATGGACGACGAGGACCACCTGCTCGCCCAGGACCTGCTCCACGCCGAGGACCTGGCCGAGCGCTTCGTCGAGCGCGACACCCGCGACCTCGCCGACCGCGCCGCCGCGGACCGGGACTGGACCTACCGGCACGTCGTGGTCGACGAGGCCCAAGAGCTGTCCGAAATGGATTGGCGGGTGCTGATGCGGCGCTGCCCGAGCCGGTCCTTCACGGTGGTCGGCGATCTGGCGCAGCGCCGGTCGGCGGCCGGGGCGACCGCCTGGGGCGCGATGCTGGACCGGTACGTCCCCGGTCGCTGGGCCTACCGGTCGCTGTCGGTGAACTACCGCACGCCCGCGGAGATCATGGCCGTCGCCGCGGCGTTGCTCGCCGAGTTCGCGCCCGGCGTCCGGCCACCGGAGTCGGTCCGCGCGTGCGGGGTCGAGCCGTGGTCCCGGCACGTCACCGAGGGCGCGCTGCCCGCCGCCGTCGAGGAGTTCGTGCGGGACGAGGCCGGGCGGGACGGAACGAGCGTCGTGATCGGTCCACCGGACGTGCCCGGCGCGGTCCCCGCGTCGAGGACGAAGGGCCTGGAGTTCGACGCGGTCCTGGTCGTGGAGCCGGGGCGGATCCTCGCCGACGGCCCGAGCGGCGCGGCCGAGCTCTACGTGGCCCTCACCCGCGCCACCCAGCGCCTCGGCGTCGTGCACCGCGACCCGCTGCCACCGGTCCTGCGCGGTCTCGCCACCGGCGCCCGGCCCGGGTAGCGATGACCCGGGTACCCGGGGCGGGGCGGCGCGAAACCGGGTGCCGGGACGCGTCTGCGGGCTCCGGGGGTGACGGTGGTAACACTGCCGCCCCCGGGTTGCCGATGGTCCGGAGATTCCTCCACACTCGATCGTGAGGGGAGTACTTCCTCGGGCCGGCCCCGGTCAGTACGGGCACGCACAGGTGCCCCCGGGTGGCCACCCCGCGCGGGTGAAGGAGACCTCGGCCGATATGAGGTTCGAGGAGACGCCTGTGTCCGATTCCACGATGGTTCTCGCCGCCCCGGAGCAGTCGATCGGTTCGCCCTGGCTGTGGGGGATCAGCATCGCCGTGCTGCTGGCGCTGCTGGTCACGGACTTCCTGGTGACCCGCAAGCCCCACGAGGTCTCGATCCGCGAGGCCGTGGGCTGGTCGGTGTTCTACCTGGCCCTGCCGTTCGTCTTCGCCCTGGGTCTGTGGGCGTTCTTCGGCGGCGGTCAGGCGCTGGAGTTCACCACCGGGTTCGTGGTCGAGAAGTCGTTGTCCGTGGACAACTTGTTCGTGTTCATGCTCATCCTGTCCGGCTTCGCCGTGCCGTTCGCGTTGCAGCAGCGCGTTCTGCTGTACGGCATCGTCGGAGCCCTGGTGCTGCGCGGTGTTTTCATCGCCGCGGGTGCGGCTCTGCTGCAAGCCGGCACGTGGGCGTTCCTGGTGTTCGGCGTGATCCTGTTCATCACGGCGGCCAAGATCATGCACGAGGCGGTCCGCGGGTCCGCGTTCGACAAGGACGTCTCGGAGATGCGGTCGGTGCGGTTCCTGCGCCGGCTGATGCCGGTCACCGAGGACTACCGCGGTACCCAGATGACGGTGCGCGAGGGCGGGCGACGCGCCCTGACCCCGCTGGCCGTGGTGGTCGTGGCGATCTTCGCCACCGACGTGGTCTTCGCCGTCGACTCGGTGCCCGCCATCTACGGGATCACCGAGGACCCGTACCTGGTGTTCGCCACCAACGCCTTCGCCCTGCTGGGGCTGCGGGCGCTGTACTTCGTGCTGCACCAGGCGCTGTCCAAGTTGGTCCACCTCAACCACGGGCTCGCGCTGATCCTCGCCTTCATCGGCGTGAAGCTGGTGCTGCACTGGGCCCACGGGGTCTGGCCCGCCGTGCCGCAGGTCCCCACGCTGCTGTCCTTGGCGGTCATCGTGGTGATCCTGACGACCGTCACGCTGACCAGCCTCCACGCCCGCCGCAGCGCGAAGGAACCCGCCACCTCCGGGAGGTGAACCATGCTCACCGACGTGCTCGTCGACGTAGGCACGATCGCGCTGGTCGTGGCCGCGCTGATCATCACCTGCGCTGCCCTGTCGGACGCACGCCCACCCCACGGGCGCCAGCACTAGCCGACGGGACGGCCGGGCCCGGGGACGCCCGTTTCGGGCGCCCCCGGGCCGCTGTCGGCGTGACGCAGCGCACAGCGCGGTGCGCGCCCGGGGTTCCGGCGGGTTGTCCGCCGCGCATCGTGCGGTAGCCTACCGGGCAGTATCGTGATCATGGCTTTCGTGAAGGGCGCGCGCATGCACACCCCGGAATCACCGAGTTCAGGCCGCTTCGACACGTGGAGCGCCGCGGTGGACCCGACGGTGGCCAGCGTCGCCCGGATCTACGACTACGCGATCGGCGGCAAGGACAACTTCAAGGTCGACCGGGACGTCGCCCACGCGCTCGTCGCCGAGGTGCCGGAGGCGTTGCTGTTCGCCCGGGAGAACCGCTCGTTCCTCCGCAGGGCGGTGCGCTTCCTGGCCGCCGAGTGCGGGATCCGGCAGTTCATCGACCACGGCAGCGGCCTGCCCACGGCGGACAACGTGCACCAGATCGCCCAGCGCTCCGAGCCGGGGTCCCGCGTCGTCTACATCGACAACGACCCGGTCGTGCTCGCCTACGGGCGGGTGCTGCTCGCCGAGGACGGCAACACCGCGGTGCTGCACGCCGACATGGGCGCGACGGAGTCGATCCTCGCCGAGGAGCGGACCCGGCAGCTCATCGACTTCACCGAACCGGTCGCGGCGCTGTACGTGTCGGTCCTGCACTGCATCCCGGACGACGCCGATCCCGCTGCGGTGGTGGCCCGGATGCTCGAGGCCGTGCCCTCCGGCAGCTACCTGGTGCTGTCCCACATCGTCAGCGACGACGAGCGGGCCGCCGCGCACTTCACCGAGTTCATGACCAGCAGCACGACCTGGGGCCGGGTGCGCAGCCCGGAGGAGGTCGCCGGGTTCTTCACCGGCCTGGAGCTGGTGGAACCGGGACTGGTCGACGTCGTGAACTGGCGTCCCGACCCCGACGATCCGGTGTGGTCGGTGACCGACTCGCCCTTCGGCGAGTTCCCGCCCGACCCCGCGGGGCCGAAGAAGCTCTGGGAGCTGGGCGGCATCGCCCGCAAGCCCTGAGCGGACGGTCGCGGGGCAGGCCCGGAGGTGGGCCTGCCCCTGTCGATCAGCGGATGTCCGACGGTCCCCAGTAGGCCCACATGCGGGTGATCCGGTGCGCGTCGTTGATCTCGAAGACGTCCACCGAGTTGACGCTGCTGGTCGTGCCGTCGATCGTCGCGCTCACCACGATCGGCAGCGCGACGAAGGTGTCCTCGTGGCTGCCCCGGGGTTCGCCGGGCTCCACGCGCGACCGGTAGTTGTCGACGATGTTGCGGTAGTAGTCGCGCAGCGCCGCGTGACCGGTGACCGGGCCGGTGCCGACCGGGTCCTCGATCACCGCGTCCGGTTCGAAGAGCTCCAGGACGGCCTCGACATCTCCCGCGGTGACCCGTTCGCAATAGGCGACGGCGACTTCCTTGCGTTCCTGCTCGGTGGGCATGGCGCCAGTGTGTCGGATCCGGACCGCGGCAAGATCGCCGGGTGCGGGGTGTTCAGTCGTGGTCCGGGGCCTGGGTGAGGTGGTGCTCGGCGGCGTCGACGGCTTCGGTGAGCAGTCGGCGGACGTGGCCGCCGCGGGCGCTGTAGAGGGCCCGGCGACCGTCGCGGCGGGTGGTCACCAGTCCGCTGAGCCGGAGCTTGGCCAGGTGCTGGGAGACCGCGGGTCGCGCGATGCCGACGTGCGCGGCCAGGGTGGTGACGTCCTGCTCGCCGCCGCACAGCAGCCACAGCATGCGCAACCGCGTGGGATCGGCGAGCAGGCGGAAGGCGTCGGCGGCGGCGGTGACCTGCTCGGCCGGAGGCAGCTGCTGCCAGCGTTGCGCACTTGCACCGTTGTCGTGTGCGTACATGGGAACCTATTGTGGCGCCCCGACCGCTTCACCCGCCCGAGGGGGCCGTTGATGCTCGGCGTGCTGCGCCACCGCACCTACCGGCGGCTGTTCGCCGCCCAGGTCATCGCCCTGCTCGGGACCGGGCTGAGCACGGTCGCCCTGGCGCTGCTGGCCTACCGGATGGCCGGACCGCAGGCCGGGATCGTCCTCGGCACGGCGCTGGCGATCAAGATGACCGCCAACGTCCTCGTCGCCCCGGTGGCCACCGCCGTGCTCGGCCGCTTCCCCCGGCGGACGGTCCTGGTCTGCCTGGACGTCGTGCGCGCCGCGGCGGCGTTCCTGCTTCCCTGGGTGGACCGGATCTGGCAGGTCTACCTCCTGGTGTTCCTGCTGCAAGCCGCGTCCGCGGCCTTCACGCCGGTCTTCCAGGCCACCATCCCCGACCTGCTCGACGACGAGGACGACTACACCCGCGCGTTGTCGTTGTCGCGCCTGGCCTACGACCTGGAGCGGCTGCTGTCCCCGGCGCTGGCCGCCGGGGTGCTGGCCCTGGTCGGCCTCGGCAGCCTGTTCCTCGGCACCGCCCTCGGATTCCTCGCGTCCGCCCTGCTCGTGCTCCCGGCCGTGCTGCCGAGGCCCGACCGGGAGGCGGGAACGCTGCTGCACCGCGCCACGGCGGGGGTGCGCCGCTACTGCGGCGTCCCCCGCCTGCGGGGTCTGCTCGCCCTGCACCTGGCGACCGCTTCGGCGGGGGCCGTCGTGCTGGTCAACACCGTCACCACCGTCCGCGGGGAACTGGGCGGGGCGGAGGCGGACGTCGCCTGGGCGCTGGCCTGCTACGGCCTCGGCTCGGCACTGATCGCGGTGACCGCGCCCCGGGTGCTGCGCCACGTGCCCGAACGCCCGCTCATGCTCGGAGGCGGCGCGCTCAGCGCGGTGGTCCTGCTGCTCACCACCGCGATCCCCGCCGGCGCGGGTCCGTGGCGCTGGCCCGCGCTGCTGGCCGCCTGGACGTTGCTCGGCGTGGCGGGATCGCTGGTGCTGACCCCGGCGGGGAGGCTGCTGCGCCGCAGCGGCGATGCCGCCCGGCGCCCCGCCCTCTTCGCCGCCGACTACGCGCTCAGCCACGCGTGCTGGCTGCTCACCTACCCGCTCGCCGGGTGGCTGGCCGAGGCCACCACCGCCTCGACCGCGTTCGTCGCGCTGGCCGCGCTGAGCGCCGCGGGCACCGTCCTCGCCGCGCACCTCTGGCCTGCCCGCGAACCCGACGAGCTGGAACACGACCACCACGGCCTCGATCCGCGCAGCGAGCACCTCCGCGGCGCCCGCCCGGGAAGGACCGCGGGGACGTGGCGCCACGCGCACCGCTACCGGCTCGACGAGCTGCACCCGGCCTGGCCCCGCTGACGGACCGGCGTCCGCTGTGGACCCGCGCGGCCCGCCGGGAGCGTCCTGACGGGGAGATTTGTGCTGCCGCGGATTTCCTCCTACGCTCATACCCTACGGGGGTAGCGTATGAAGGAAGGAAGTTCCATGGGTGAGAGCACCTACATCGTGAAGGGCATGACGTGCTCCGGGTGCATGAACAAGGTGACCGGTGCGGTCACCGGCGTCGCCGGGGTCACCGAGGTCGATGTGGACATCAGCGACGGTCGGCTCACGGTGGTCGGCGACTCCTCGGTCGATCCGGAGGCCATCCGCCGCGCGGTCGGCGAAGCCGGCTACGAGCTGGCGAGCTGACGGGGGACTGGGCGAGTGCCGAGCCAAGACCCGTCCCCGGACGAGCCGCCGGTGGTGATCAAGGCCGTGGACAACGGGCCGTACCAGGTGAAAGTCCCGGTCCGGGTGATCGACCACGAGAACAACGCGTACGACCTCGGTCCCGGCCGGACCCGCCTGCTGTGCCGATGCGGGTTGTCCGCGACCAAGCCGCTCTGCGACGGGTCCCACGCGCGGGGAGGTTTCGCCGCGGCCGAACGGGCCGACGGCGCCGGGGCGGACTGATCGGGCGGTGGTCGGTGGTGGTGCGCGGATCGCGCCACCACCGGCCCGTCACCGCCGGTGGCAGTGCGGCAAAGCCGAGGCCGCGAGCCGGAGGACCAGTTCGCCGGTTCCGCCCCTCCGCCGGACCTCCGCGCTGATGGCGGGGACGAGCCGGTGGCAGCACACGTGCACCGCGGCGGTCCATCCGGCGCGCACCGCTCTCCCGCCGTGCGCCTGTTGCAGGTGCAGCACCCGTCGCATCGGAATCCCTCCCGGCTGCCGAACGTCCGGTCGCGGCAAGGTTGCATTACCCCGGTAGGGTATACGAGTCCGTTGCGTCTCGTCGCGTGCGCGGGCCGGATGGCCGAGCCGCCGCGCGGCGGCTCGGCCGGGCCGGTGTCAGAGGGAGCCGGTCCGCCAGGGGCCGGTGATGGCGAAGGTGATGCCGGGCGTCTGGAGGTTGACGAACAGCCAGTTGCCGTTCTTCGGCTCGAACGTCACGCCGCACCACTCGGAGCCGCGGTAGTCGCCGGGCGGGACCGACTTGCCCGGCGCGCCCCCGACCGGCACGACCACGTCGTTGCGGGCGAACGGGAACACCACGCCATCGGTGGTCAGGCCGTGCACGTATTCGCCCTCGCTGCCGTCCTCGCACAGCACGATCCCGCCGCGCGGGCTGACCGCGAGGTTGTCCGGGTTGTTCAGGACCGCGGCGTCGGGGGAGGCGAACAGCACGCGCATGGTCTCGGTCTCCGGGTCGTACTCGAAGACCTGGCCCTGCCCGGTCGGCCCGCCGTCGGTGGAGACGAGGTAGGCGCGGTCGTTGCCCCACCACGCGCCCTCCAGCCTGCTGAACACGGCCGCCCCCTTGGCGGCGCCCTGCTCGGCGGGACGCGTCTCGCCCGGCGCGTAGTCCGGGTTGTCGATCGTCACCCAGGCGGTCCGGTACTCGGTGCCGGTGCCGTCGGTGTAGGTGTTGTACGAGGAGCCGTCCGGGGTCCGCACGACCAGCATCTGCAGCTCGCCGCCGGCGCGGAGATCGCCGGGCGTTGCGGGCAGGTACCGGTAGAACCCGGCCGGGGTGTCGTCCTCGGTCAGGTAGACGATGCCGGAGCGGGGGTCGATGCACAGCGCCTCGTGGGAGAACCGGCCCATCGCCTTCAGCGGACGCGGATCGCCCTTCCGGTCGTGCGGCACCTCGAACACGTAGCCGTGCCGGGTCCCGTCGGCGCCGACGTCGGTGGTCTCCTCGCAGGTGAGCCAGCTCCCCCACGGGGTCGGCCCGCCGGCGCAGTTGCGGATCGTGCCGCTCAGGCTCGCCCAGGACTCCAGGAACTCGCCCTTGTCCGGGTCGAACACCAGGTTCGTGGTGCCGCCGATGGCGTTCGCGTCGTAGGAGGGGTCGGTGAACGCCCCGGAGTAGCCGTCCTGCTCGTGGTTGCGGACCAAGGCGATCGTGCCGTCGGGGCGGTGGAAGGCCGCCATCCCGTCGTGCATCCCCGGTGTGTCGACGCCGTCGGACATCCGGTCGCCGGTCCAGCCGTAGCTGGTGTACTCGAAGCCGCGCGGCAGCGCCAGCAGCGGCAATCCGGTGGCCCGGTCCTTGACCGGGCGCAGCGGCCCGTAGTCCGGGCTCTCGTCGGCCTTGACCAGCGGCGCGGCCCCCGCGGTCCGGGCGCCCAGCGCGTTGAGCGGGCCCAGCGCCGTCAACGCGGCGATACCGGCTCCGCCGCCGGTGAGGAAACCTCGCCGACCCAGCCCTGCGGAACGTTCCTCGGACATGGCGTCCTCCTCCTCGTGGTGGGACAAGCGAGGGAACGCTAGCCGCGGGAGCTGTCCGGCGATCCGGACGATCACGACACCGGGATGAACGCCGGATGTCCGGACGGCGAGCATGCCGCGTTCGCAGCAGCGGACTCCGGACCGCGGATCACGCGCCCCAGGCTCGGTACGACACGCGCGAGCGACCCGTCCCGGGACACCTCACCGGGAGGTGCTCACCCGGGTGGGCGGCACTCGCGGCGCGGCAGCGGGGGTCAGCGCCGGAGGGCGTCCTCGACCGCGGCGACGAGGTCGCCGTAGGACTCCGGCCGCAGCTGTTCGCCGTTGAGGAAGAACGTCGGCGTGCCCGTCACGCCTGCGGCGAGCCCGTCGTCGCGGTCCCGCTGCACCCGTTCCGCGGTGGCGGGGCTGTGCAGGTCGGTGCGGAACCGCGCCGTGTCCAGGCCGATCCGCTCCGCGTACCCGACGAACGTGGCCTCCTGGGACTCCTGCGCGCCCGCCCACGCGTCCTGGTTCTCGAACAGCATCCGGTACATCGCCTCGAACTCGCCTTGGGCCGCGGCGGCTTCGGCGGCTTGGGCGGCGAGGTCGGCGTTGCGGTGGCTGGGAATCGGGAAGTACCGCACGACGTAGTCGAGGCGCCCGGCGTAGTCGCGGCGGAGCTGCTCGACGGCCGGGTAGGCGGCGCCGCAGGAACCGCACTCGAAGTCGAGGAACTCGACCAGGGTGACCTCGCTCCGCGGTGCGGTGGACAACCGGTGGCTGTCCGGGCGGACCAGCAGCTCTTCGGGAACCGCGCCCGAGCGCGCCGACCGGCTCGTCGGTGCGCCCGGCGGTCCGCTGACCACGAGCACGGTGAAGATCACGACCGCCGCCGTCCCGATCACGACGAGGGTCCACAGGAGGTTCTTGCTCATCACGGCCTTCCCGGGGGCGCGCAAGCGGCTCCCGCATCGCCGCCTGTCTACTAGCGAGGCTAGTAGATGGCGCGGCGGCTACCGCGAGCGCCCCGAGCGCAGCGCGAAGACGGCGGCGACCCCGAGGGCCGAGGTCGCCAGCGCGCCGGCGGTGACGATCTGCTCGAACAGGCCCGCTCCCGCCTCGTTGCGGTGCCGCTCGGACTCCGGCGGTGCGGTGTCGGCCGGCGGTGCGCCGGGACGGCTTCCGGCCGGATTCCGCTCGGCGACCGCGACGATCCGGGACTCGGCCGTGGGGTCGGCGGGCAGGGCGGCGACCTCCGGTGCGAGGACGCCGATCAGGACGGCCGAGCACGCGCAGCCCAGGGCGGCCGCGCGCCGGCTCCGGGTGCGGTGGTGAGCGGACACCGGAAACCTCCTGCGGGCGGTGCGGCCGGGGCCGCGGACGCCCCGTTCTACTAGAAAGCTTAGTAGACCGGCGAGGCGTTCGGTGCGGTGCTCCCGTTCCGCTTCAGCCGACCAGCGCGGGGCAGACCGCCAGCAGGAAACCCGCGAGCGCTCCGGTGCCCGCGACGGCGGGCAGGGCGGTGGTGACCAGGCCCGCCGCGCTCGCGGTGAGGCCGCGGCGCACCCGGCCGGCGGGGAACCGGGCGGTGTCGAGGTGGTGCAGCCGGGTGTCCACCGCGTCCTCGGCCATGGCCAGCGCGTGCCGCGGCGCTCGCCGGTCGGCGTGCCCGGACAGCGCCAGCAGCGCATCGCGCACGGCGGCGGTGCCGTGCGCCCGGGCGGCGACCCGGTCGGCGGCGAGTTCGACCAGGGTGCGCACCAGTTCCGGCGAGCGGCGCAGCAGCGGGATCCAGGGCGCGGCCCGCGCCACCGCGTCGGCGAGCCCGATCAGCGCGTGGTGCGCACCGCGCAGGTGCGCGCGCTCGTGTTCGAGGACGGCCGCGACCTCGTTCCGCCGCAAGGTGCGCTCCAGTCCGTCGGTGACCACGACGAAGCCGGGGGAGCCCGCGACGCTGTAGGCCATCGGCGCGGCGTGGGGGAGCCGGAGGGTGGCCACTCCGGCGTCGTCGGGCGCAGCGGTGATCCGCAGCAGGGCGAGGTGCCTGCGGTGGGTCCGCGCCCGCCGCCGCGAGAACCGCAGCAGTTCCGACCCCACCCGGGTCAGCGGCACCGCGAGCCCGGCGAGCAGCACCAGCGTGGTCACCACGTGCAGCTTCGGCGTGGCGCCGTGGCGGACCACGGCCCAGCAGTGGTGCAGCGCCTCGACGAGCAGGGGGGTCGGTCCGTGCCCGGGCAGCACGATCACCACGAGCGCCGCCGCCGCGGTGAGCGCGGTCGTGGACACCGCGGCCAGCCAGCAGGCCAGCGCGGTCTGCGGCTCGACGCGATGGCGGATCATGCCGGCCAGCACCGCGGGGGCGCCGCAGGCGACGAGCGCCACGCCCAGCAGCAGCGCCCCGGCGAGCATCACGGCCTGCTCCGGCGCCGCCGCAGACCGCGACGCAGCGCCGCGGTCTCGTCGTCGGAGGCGGACTGGGCGAAGTGCAGCAGGACGCCTTCGGGATCCCCGCTGGAGTCGAGCAGTGCGCGCAGCGCCCGGGCGGCGGCCGCGTCGCGGGTCTCGGTCGGGACGTAGTGGTAGGCGCGCCGCTGGAGTTCGCGGTGGACCCAGCCCTTGCGGTGGAGGTTGTCGAACACCGTCTGCACCGTGGTGTAGGCCAGCGCCCGCGTCCGGTTCAGCTCGGCGAGCACCTCGCGCACGGTCCGCGGCCGATCCGAGTTCCAGAGCGCGTCCATGACCGCGCTCTCCAGCTCTCCCAAGCCCTGCATGCCCACCTCCGGCCTTCCCACCCCGAGGGTAGTGCGGGCCCGCGGTGGACCCGGTGCCACCGCCCCATCAACTAAGTTGCATAGTAGACGCGGGGTCGGTCCGCGGCGGTGGAGCGGCCCGCGCATCCGTCGAACGGGAGGCAGTCGATGACCGAATTCGTCATGTCCGGTCCGCTGGTGCTGGCCGCGCTCCTGTCGCTGGCCGCCGGAGTGGTCTCGTTCGCCTCGCCGTGCTCGCTGCCCCTGGTGCCCGGATACCTGGCCTACCTGGCGGGCCTGGCGGGTGCCGAGGCGCCCGACGGGAGCGCGCGCCGCCGCGGTCGCGGACGGCTGCTGCTGGCCACGGCGTTGTTCATCGCCGGGTTCACCGCGGTGTTCACCGCCGCCGCGGTGGTCGTGCTCGGCGCCTCCGACGCGCTGCTGCGCAACGAGCTGCTGCTCCAGCGGATCGGCGGTGTCGTCACCATCCTCATGGGACTGGCCTTCCTCGGGCTGTTCCCGGCGTTGCAGCGCCAGTACCGGATCCACACCCTGCCCCGGGCGGGCCTGCTCGGAGCCCCGGCGCTCGGCGCGGTCTTCGGCCTCGGCTGGACGCCCTGCCTCGGGCCCACGCTGACCGGGGTGATCGCCCTGGCCGCGGGCACCGAGACCACCGGACGCGGCGTGCTGCTCGTGATCGCCTACGCGGCCGGGCTGGGGCTGCCCTTCCTCGGCCTCGCCGCGGGGCTCGGTTGGGCGGTGTCGATGACCGACTGGCTGCGGCGGCACGTGCGCGCCGTGCAGGTCGGCGGCGGTGTCCTGCTGCTGGTCATCGGCGTGCTGCTGGTCACCGGCCTGTGGGGCGCGATGCTGTCGTGGCTGCGGGCCCCGATGGCCGCGGTGAACCTGCCGATCTGACCCGCACCCGCGGTGACCGCGTGGGCAGCGGGGATAGCCGGACCCTATGAACGGCATCGGCAACGCGTGTTGGACCGGCGCGATCCGCCGGGATTGACTCGGACCAGCACGGAAGTTCCGACCGCACCGAGGAGCCCAGCGATGTCCGCACCGCACGCGCCGCGCACGTTCCGGATCGCCGCCATCCCCGCCGACGGCGTGGGTCCCGAGGTGGTCGCCGCCGGGCGGACCGTGCTGGACGCGCTGGCCGCGAGGTCCGGCGGCGCCTTCGCCTTCGACTGGACCGAGTTCCCGTGGGGCTGCGGCTACTACGAGAAGACCGGTCTGATGATGCCCGAGGACGGCCTGGACGAGCTGGCCGACTACGACGCCCTGTACTTCGGCGCCGTCGGCTGGCCCTCGGTGCCGGATCACGTGAGCCTGTGGGGGTTGCGGCTGCGGATCTGCCAGAACTTCGACCAGTGGGCCAACGTCCGACCGGTCCGCTTCCACCCGGGGGTCGTCTCGCCGCTGCGCGCCGCCGACAGCACCGAGCTGGACTGGGTCGTGGTGCGGGAGAACAGCGAAGGGGAGTACGCCGGGCTCGGCGGGCGCAACCTCGCCGGGCGCGGACCCGGCAACGAGGTGGCGTTGCAGACGGCGTTGTTCACCGAGCGGGGCTGCGAACGGATCCTGCGCTTCGCCTTCGACCTGGCCCGGACCCGGTCGGAGCAGAAGGTCTCCTCGGTGACCAAGAGCAACGCCCAGCAGTACGGCATGGTGCTGTGGGACGAGCTCTTCGCCCGGGTCGCGCCGGACTACCCGGACGTGGCGACCGAGAGCGTGCTGGTCGACGCGATGTCGGCGAAGTTCGTGCTGCACCCCGAGGACCTGTCGGTGGTGGTGGCCTCGAACCTCAACGCCGACATCCTGTCCGACCTCGGCTCGGCGCTGGCGGGCAGCCTCGGGCTCGCGGCCAGCGCGAACCTCAACCCGGAACGGCGCTTCCCCTCGATGTTCGAGCCGGTGCACGGTTCGGCGCCCGACATCGCGGGACGGGGCGTGGCCAACCCGATCGGTGCGCTGGGCAGCGCCGCCCTGATGCTCGACCACTTCGACCTGCCCGCCGAGGCGGCGCGGCTGCGCGCCGCCCTCGACGCCACCACCGCGGCGGGCGTGCTCACCCCCGACGTCGGCGGCAGCGCGGGCACCGACGACGTCGTCGGTGCCGTCCTGGACCACCTCGCCGGCTGACCGCCGGCGCCGGGATCACCCCGCCGCCGCGGCGATCTCCTCCGCGCCGCGGCGGACCAGCGCGCCCAGTTCCGGGAACCGGGACTCCGCCACCCGCTCGCGCGGGCCCCAGATGCTGACGATGGCGAACGGGCGTCGCCTGGGGTCCAGCACCGGGGCCGCGATGCCGTAGACCTCGTCCTCCAGCTCCCCGATGCTGACGCTGTAGCCCCGCTGCCGGATGTCGGCCAGCTCCGCCAGCAGGGTGGCGCGGTCGGTGCGGGTCGTCTCGGTGAACTCCGCCAGCGGGGAGGCGAGCATCGACTCGACCTCGTCGTCGGGCAGCCAGGCGAGGAACGCCTTGCCCGCCGAGGTGGCGTGGATGGGGATCTGCCGCCCGAGCCACCGCGCGCTGAGCACCACCGGCGGCACCACTTCGTCCACGTAGGTCAGACCGAGCCGCTGCACCACCGCGAGGTTCGCGGTCTCACCGGACTCCCGGCTCATCCGCTCCAGGACGTCGTGCGCGCGGCGGACCAGGCCGTCCACCCCGGCGGTGGCGGCCATCCGGCTGACCGCGAAGCCGATGGAGTAGCGGTTGGTGACCGGGTCGCGCTCGACCAGCGCGTGATGTTCGAGGGTGGCCAGCAACCGCCAGGCGGTCGCGCGGTTGATCCCGCACTCGACGGCCAGCTCGGCGGCGGAGCGGCCCTCCGGGGCGCTGCCGGACACCGCGTTGAGCAGGGCGACGGCGCGATCCACGGACTGCACGCGTCCGCCGCGCGCCTGCTCCTCGGCCGCGTGCGCTGCTGCTCCGGCGCTCATGGCCCCACCCTAGTCCAGCCCTCCCGCCGCGGTGCGGCGCGGCCGGGTGGCCTTGACGGTGCGCACCGCACTCCTCTAGCGTCGCACATTACGAACAGCCAACGCGTAATGTGAGATGCCATGGAACGAGTCGTCACGCCCTACGAAGGCAGCGGGCACCGCCCGTGGGATGACGCGGCGGAGATCCCGGCGCCGCTGCGGCTGCACCGCACGACGGTCAGCCCGCGGTGGGTCGACTACAACGGGCACATGAGCGAGTCCTGCTACTTGCTCGTGTTCGGCGACAACTCCGACGCCTTCTTCCGCTACCTCGGGATCGACGAGCAGTACCGGGAGGGCGGGCGCTCCCTGTACACGGTGGAAACCCGCCTCCACCACCGGCGGGAGGCCGCCGAGGGCGAACCGCTCGCGCTGAGCCTGCGGGTGCTCGACCGCGATGCCAAGCGGGTGCACGTCTTCCACGAGATGCGCCACGGCGACACCGACGTGCTGCTGGCCGCCGCCGAGCAGCTGCTGGTGCACGTCGACACCTCGGCGGGGCGGTCCTGCGAGCTGCCCGCCCACCTCCAGCACCGGCTGGACGCCCTGCACCGCGCCCACGCGGTCCTGCCGGTCCCGGACCTGGTCGGCCGCCCGCTGGGCATCCGGCGCTGATCCGCGAGCGGCCGCGCCGCCGCGCGCAAGACGACCCCCGAGCGACCTCCAGGAGCAGCAGTGGACTTCGAGCTCACCGACGAACAGCGGATGATCGTCGACACGGTGCGCCGGTTCGTCACCACCGAACTGGCGCCGCACGAGGACGAGGTGGAACGCCTCGACGAGGTGCCGCCCGAACTCGCCGAGGAGATCCGCCGCAAGGCGATCGCCGCCGGTCTCTACGCGGCCAACATGCCCGAGGAGCTCGGTGGTGGCGGCCTGGACGCGACCAGCATGACCCTCGTCGAACGCGAACTGGGGCGGGCGGGCTACGCGCTGCAGATGCTGGTCGCCCGGCCCAGCAACATCCTGCAGGCCTGCGAAGGACAGCAGCGCGAACGCTACCTGCTGCCCGCCGTCCGCGGCGAACGGCACGACTGCCTGGCCATGACCGAACCGGGCGCGGGTTCCGACGTGCGCTCCATGACCACCCGCGCGGTCCGCGACGGCGACGACTACGTCATCAGCGGGACCAAGCACTTCATCAGCCACGCCGACGTCGCCGACTTCGTGATCCTGTTCGCCGCCACCGGCACCGAGCGGACCCCGCGCGGTCCGCGCAACCTCATCTCGGCGTTCCTGGTGGACCTGGACACCCCGGGCCTGGAGGTCCGCCGCGGTTCGCCCTGCGTGTCGCACCGCGGCTACCACCAGTGCGAACTGGTCTTCACCGACTGCCGGATCCCGGTCGGGCAGCGGCTCGGCGCGGAAGGCGCGGGGTTCGAGCTGATGGGCGAATGGCTCGGCGCGAGCCGGCTCAGCGTCGCCGCCACCAGCGTCGGCCGCGCGCGGCGGGTGCTGGAGATGACCGCGGAGTGGGCCGCCGAGCGCGAGCAGTTCGGCCGGACCATCGGCCGGTTCCAGGGCGTGAGCTTCCCGCTGGCGGACATGGCCACCGAGCTGGAGGCCGCGGAGCTGCTGACGTTGCGCGCCGCGGCCAAGCTCGACCGCGGGCTCATGACCGACCGGGACGCGGCGATGGCGAAGCTCTACGCCTCCGAGGCGCTGGGCCGGATCACCGACCAGGCGGTGCAGGTCTTCGGCGGGATGGGCCTGATGGCCGAGCTGCCCGTCGAGCGGTTCTGGCGCGATGCGCGGGTCGAGCGGATCTGGGACGGCACCAGCGAGATCCAGCGCCACATCATCTCCCGGTCCCTGCTGCGCCCGCTGGGTTCGTGACCGCCGTGGACACCCCCGGAGGAGGTGCGATGGGCCTCGACGGCGCTCCCGATCCCCCGCCGCGCGCGCGGAACCTGCGCCGGTTGCTGTCCCCGCGGCACCTCGCGGTGATCGGCGGCGACGCCGCGGCCGAGGTCGTCCGGCAGTGCCGCCGGCTCGGCTTCACCGGAGCGATCCGGCCGGTGCACCCGAGCCGGTCCGAGATCGAGGGCCTGCCGTGCCACCGCAGCGTCGCCGAGCTGCCCGAGGTCCCGGACGCGGCCTTCGTCGCGGTGCCCCGCGAGGCCACCGTCGAGGTCGTGCGGCAGTTGGCGGAGCTCGGCGCCGGGGGAGCGGTGTGCCACGCCTCCGGTTTCGCCGAGCACGGCCCGGGCGGCGCCGAGCTGCAGCGGTGCCTGGTGGCCGCCGCCGGGGACATGGCGCTGATCGGCCCCAACTGCATCGGCAGCCTGGACTACCTCGACGGCGCGGCGCTGTGGCCCGACCAGCACGGCGGCACCCGCGTCGACCGGGGCGTCGGGGTGATCACGCAGAGCGGCAACATCGGCCAGAACATCACCATGCAGCGCCGTTCGCTGCCGGTGGCCCGGCTGATCACGCTCGGCAACGCGGCCCTGACCGGTGTCGCCGAGCTGGTGGAGGCCATGCTCGCCGATCCGCGGATCACCGCGATCGGCCTGCACCTGGAGGGCATCGACGACGTCGCGGCGCTGTCGAGGGCGGCGCTGCGGGCGCTGCGCCGGGGAGTGCCCGTCGTGGTGCTCAAGTCCGGCACCTCGGAGCTCGGCGCGCAGGCCAACCTCAGCCACACCAGCTCGCTGGCCGGGTCGGACGTGCTGTGCGACGCCCTGTTCCGGCGGACGGGCATGGCCCGGGTGCACCGCGTCGAGACGTTCGTCGAGGCGCTGAAGTTCCTGCACGTGCACGGCGCCCTGGACGGCGGCGCGATCACCTCGGCGAGCTGCTCGGGCGGGGAGGCGGCGCTGGTCGCCGACCTGGCCGAGCGCAGCGGTCTGGAGCTCCCGGAGTTCCCGGCCGGGACCGCGGCGGAGCTGCGGGACCTGCTCGGGGAGCGGGTCGCGGTGGCGAACCCGCTCGACTACCACACCTACATCTGGGGCGACCTCCCGGCGCAGACGGCGTGCTTCACCGCCCTGTTCGGCGCGGGTTTCGACTGCCACCTGCTGCTCGTCGACTTCCCCCGCGACGACCGCTGCGCCGCCGGGCCGTGGTCCACGGCGGTGGACGCCTTCGTCGCGGCGCAGCGCTCGGCGGGCGGCGCCGGTTGCGCGGTGAGCGCGCTGCCGGAAGGGCTCCCGGAACCGGTCCGCCTGCGGTTGCTGGCCGAGGGGATCGCACCCATGCAGGGCTTGTCCGACTGCCTCGCGGCGATCCGCGCCGCGGTCCGGATCGGGGCCGCGCAGCGCGAGGTCGGCTCGGTGCGCCCGCTGGAGGTCCCGGCGATGCCGACCGGCGCGGCCCGGCAGCTCGACGAAGCGGCGGGCAAGCGCGCCCTCGCCGGGTTCGGGCTCGCGGTTCCCGACGGGCGCGTGGTCGACGCCGGCGGCGCCGCGGCGGCGGCCGCCGCCCTGGGCCCTCCCGTCGTGGTCAAAGCGGTGTCGGCCGAACTGGCGCACAAGAGCGACGCGGGCGGGGTGCGGCTCGGCCTCACCGGGGCGCAGCAGGTGACCGACGCGGTGGCGGGCATGGCCGCCCTCGGCGATCGGTTCCTCGTCGAGCGGATGGTCGACGACGCCGTCGCCGAGCTCATCGTGGGCGTGCGGCGGGATCCGCGGTTCGGCTTGGCGCTCACCGTGGGGGCGGGCGGGGTGCTCGTCGAGCTCGTGCGGGACTCGGCCACGCTGCTGCTGCCCGCGACCCGCGCGGAGGTCCTCGACGCGCTGCGCGGGCTGCGGATCTGGCCGCTGCTGGCGGGGTTCCGCGGCCCGGCGGCGGACGTGGACGCCGTGGTCGAGGCGATCGCGGCGATCGGCCGGTACGCCGCGGCCCACGCGGGACTGCTGGAACTGGACGTGAACCCGCTGCTGGCGCGGACGCACGGCGCGGTGGCCGTGGACGTGCTGGTGCGGGAAGTGGAGGAGGACCGATGACCGACCAGGTGCGGCTCGACGTCGACGGCGGGGTGCTCACGATCACCCTGGACCGGCCGAAGGCCAACGCCATCGACGTGGCGACCAGCCACGCCCTGCACGCGGCGTTCGACCGGTTGCGCACCGACGATTCGCTGCGCGTCGCGGTGCTGACCGGTGCGGGCGACCGGTTCTTCTCCGCGGGCTGGGACCTCAAGGCGGCGGCGGAGGGCGAAGCGATCGACGCCGATCACGGCCCGGGCGGCTTCGCCGGGCTCACCGAGTTCTTCGACCTGGACAAACCGGTGATCGCCGCCGTCAACGGCCTGGCGCTGGGCGGCGGTTTCGAACTGGCGCTGGCCGCGGACCTGGTCGTCGCCGCCGAGCACGCCGAGTTCGCGCTCACCGAGGTCACCCTCGGCATGGTCCCCGACTCGGGCGGCGTGCTGCGGCTGCCGCGACGCCTCCCGCAAGCGGTGGCGACCGAGCTGCTCCTGACCGGTCGGCGGATGGACGCCGCCGAGGCGCACCGCTGGGGCCTGGTGAACCGCGTCGTCCCGGCGGCCGGGCTCGGCGACGTCGCGGCGGAGCTGGCGCACCGGATCGTGGCGGCGGCGCCGCTGGCCGTCGCCGCGGTCAAGGAGATCACCCGGGATACCGCGGCCCTCGACGTCGAGGACGGCTACCGCCTGCTGCGCAGCGGGCGGCTCCCGCGCTACCAGGAGATGCTGGCCTCCGCCGACGCCGAGGAAGGCCCGCGCGCCTTCGCCGAGAAGCGCACCCCCCACTGGTCCGGCCGCTAGCCGGGACCCGTCCGGCGGGCGCCGACTCGGCGTGCGGCGGGCGTGGAGATCGCGGCGATGCGTTCGGGCTCCCGCGTCACCGTTGCTCCGTGGCCCCGCGCAGCAGCAGGTGGCCCCGGCGGTGGCGCTCGCCCTCGCGGGGCTCGCGCAGCATCCGGCCCACTTCGGCGAATCCCGCCGCGCGCGCGAGGTCCGCGAGGTCGTCGATCGGCCACCGGTAGGCCGTCGTCACCTGGTGGTCGAACGCCGTCACCGGTTCGCCCTCGGACTCGAAGAAGGCGAGCAGGAGGTGGCCGCCCGGGGCGAGCACCCGGCGGAACTCGGCGAAGTACGCGGGCACGTCCTGCGGTGCGGCGTGGATGACCGAGTACCAGGACACGACGCCGTGCAGCGCGTCGTCGGCCAGCTCCAGGGCCTCCATGGAACCGACCTCGAACCGCAGGTCCCGGTACGCCTCGCGGGCGAGGTCGATCATCACCGGCGACACGTCGACGCCGAAGACGTCCAGGCCCAGGTCGCGCAGGTGCGCGGTCACCCGCCCGGGGCCGCAGCCCAGCTCGGCGACCGGACCGGCGCCGTCGGTCCGCACGAGCTCGGCGAACGCGGCGAGCAGCGCGCGATCCAGCACCAGCGCGTCGAGCTCGTTCCGGGCGAATTCGGCGTAGCGGACGGCCACGGCGTCGTAGGCCGCCGCGGTCGGGAGTTGTTCGGTCACGGGGGAGGACCCTAGTGCGCCGCGCTGACGGCCGTCCCGTCAGCCGTGGTCGGCGGCGTAGTTGCGGGCCGGGCGGTGGTCGGACACCTCCCGGAAGTTGGTGGCCGCGTTCGGAACCGGGCAATCGTGTTGACACCATCGGGTAAGGGCCCTCGCCACGCTCCGGACGGAGCCGCGGCCCGGTCGACTAGGCTCGGTCCGACCGTGTGAGGAGGGGCCGTGTCCGCCGCCGAAGAACTCCGCAGGCAGCCGAACGCCTCCTTGGGCGAGCAGGTCCGCCGAGCGCTGCGGGCGCGGATCGCGGAGGGGCGGCTGCACCCCGGTGACCGGCTCTTCGAGCAGGACCTCGCCGCGGAGTTCGGGATCTCCCGGGTGCCGGTGCGCGAGGCCATCCGGCGGTTGCAGGGCGACGGGCTCGTGGAGGTGCGCGACCGGCGGCGCGGGGTCTTCGTGCGCGGCCTCGACCGACGCCAGGCGGAGGAGCTGTTCGACGTCCGCGAGGCCCTGGAGGTGCTGGCCGCCCGGCTGGCCGCCGAGCGCGGCAGCGAGGCGGGCGTGGCGCGCACGGCGGCGTTGACCGCGTCCGCGCGGCGCTCGCTGGAAGCCGGTGACCTCGCGGCGATGGCGGAGGCGAACGCGGCGTTCCACGACGAGCTGGTGGCGCTGTCCGGCCACGAACTGCTGGCCAACGTGCTCGAACCGCTGCACGGCCGACTCGCCTACCTCTTCCGCCTGAACCTGGAACCCGAGCGCGTGTGCACCGAGCACGAGCAGCTCCACGCGGCCATCGCCGCGGGTGACGCGGAGCGCGCCGCCGCACTCGCCTGCCGCCACGTGCGCTCCAGCCGGCGGATGGTGTTCGCCCACGACCTGTGCTGACCCGGCCGGGCGCCGCACTCGCCCGGCCGGTCGATCACCCGCGCGCCCGCGGCGGGTCCCAGTTGACGATCGCCTTGGGACGCGGCGGGGCGTAGGTGCGGACCTTCGACGTGCGCAGCCCCAGGTGCACCAGCGACTCGGCGATCGTGACGGCCGCGGTCACCCCGTCGACCACGGGAGCACCGGTGCGCTCGCGCACCCGCTCGCCGAGTCCCGACATGCCGCCGCAGCCCAGGCAGATGACCTCCGCCCGGTCGTCGTCCACCGCGCGGACCGCCTGCTCGGCGATGGCGTCGACGGCGGCGCGGAGGTCCCGCTCGATGTCGAGCACGGCGAGGCCGCTGGCGCGCACGGAGGCGCACCGGGCCGCGAGGCCGGCGGCGGTCAGCCGGTCCTCGATCAGCGGGACCGTGCGGTCCAGGCTGGTCACGACCGAGTAGGTGCGGCCGAGGAACTGGGCGGTGCTCGCGGCGGCTTCGGTGATGTCGACGACCGGGACGTCGAACAGCTCCTGGAGCCCTTCGCGGCCGTGTTCGCCGTACCCGGCCTGGATGATGGCGTCGAACGGTTCCCGGTAGGCCCGGACGGCCTCCATCACGGCGATCGCGGCGAGGTGGCTCTCGTAGTTGCCCTCCACGGACTCCGCGCCGAAAGCGGGTGTGAGCGCGACGATTTCGGTGCCCGGCCGGGCCGCGGTCGCCGCCTGCGCGGCGATGGACTCGGTGATGGACGCCGAGGTGTTGACGTTGACGACGAGGATGCGCACTCCTGGACCTCCCTGGGTGTTCGACGGCGGGGTGGTGCGGGAACTCGGGCGCCGCCGCCGTTCCCGCGGGACACCTCACTCCGACGGAACCGCGATGGACTCGCCGTCCACGTCCCGCGCGTCGGGCTTGCGGTCGCCGATGACGGCGTAGATGCCGGCGCCGAGGATCGCCCCGATGAACCAGGAGAACCCGGCCACCGCGCTGAAGGCGGGCACCAGCGCCAGCACGACCGCGATCGCGGCGGCGGGGGCGAACGCCCACACGGCCTTGGGGTTGTACCCGCCCCGGTAGTGGTACTCGCCGCGCTCGTCCTCGGTGTAGAGGTCGGGGATGTTCACCCGGGTCCGGCGCAGCAGCCAGTAGTCGGCCATGATGACGCCGAACAGCGGACCGAGCAGCGCCCCGAGACCACCGAGGAAGTAGTTCACCACCACCGGGTTGTCGTAGAGGTTCCAGGGCAGGATGGCCAGACCGATGAGGGCGCTCACCAGACCGGCCCGGCGGAAGTCGAGGTGCCGCGGGAACAGGTCCACGAGCACGTAGATCGGCGCCACGAAGTTGGCGAGCAGGTTCACCGCGATCGTGAGGACCACCAGGGCGATCGAGGCCGCCGCCAGCAGGAACATGTTCGGGATCGTCTGGACGATGTCGGTGGGGCTGGTGATCACCCTGCCGTCCAGCTCGAACTGCGCTCCGCTGAGGACCACGACGATCACGGCGAAGAACAGCATGTTCACCGGGATTCCGACGAGGTTGCCGCGCAGGATCGCCCCGCGGCTGGTGGCCGAGCGGGTGAAGTCGCAGAAGTTCAGCACGAACGTCCCGTAGATGACCACCCAGAGCGCGGCGCCCTCCAGGATCTGCGACCACATCGCCGCCCCGGTGAGCGGATCGTCCGTGGACAGCGCGATGGACCCGTCCGCGCGGACGAACAGCCAGATCGCCAGCGCGCACATCGTGATGAGGGTGACCGGGGCGGCCACCGCCATGTACTTGCGGATCACGTGCATGCCGTAGCTGACGATGAGGACCTGGACCGCCCAGAGCGCGAGGAAGGTGATCCAGCCGAGCGCCGACAGTCCCAGCACCGATCGCTCCTGCAACGGCTGCAGCGCCGGGAACATGGCCAGCAGCAAGGTGTTGAGCACCGAGGACGCCAGGTAGGTCTGGATGCCGAACCAGGCGATCGCGACCACGCCGCGCACCGCCGCCGGGATCTGCCCGCCTCGGGTGCCGAACGCGATGCGGCTCATCACCGGGAACGGCACCCCCGCCTTGTGCCCCATGTAGCCGGACAGCGTCAGCAGCAGGAACAGCAGCAGCGAGGCGAGCGCGAAGGCGACCAGGATGCCCCAGACGTTCAGCCCGAGGGCGAACAGGCCGATCGCGAAGGTGTAGTTGCCGAGGCTGTGCGCGTCGTTGGCCCAGAGCGTGAAGACGTTGTAGGCGCCCCAGCGGCGCCCCTCCTTCCGGGTGGGCGCGAGGTCGTAGCTATACAGCCGGGAGCTGGCGGTCGCCGCGCCCGCCGCCGGTGGGGGGTGTCCGGCGGTGGGCGGGCTGCCCGGGTTCTCGCTGTGCATCGCGCGGTCTCCAGTCCTCGGGAGGAAGTGTCGGCGGTCGTCAGGGGACCGGGTCCCCGATGTGGTGTCCGGTTCGGACGGCGGCTCAGCGGCGGCCGTCGTGGGGGAGCCGGCCGCGGGCTCGATTGCCGCGACGGCCGCGGCTTCGCCGCTCGCGCCGGAGGTGCGTCGTCTCGCGCGGGTGCCGCCGGGCAGCGGTCGTTCGCAGCATCGGTTCTGCGCGGGGAGGAGGGGCGTGCGGCGCTCCGGACGACGCGGAGCGAGCTGCGAGGCCGCCCGGAGGGCGCGGCGACGGGTCATTCACACGGCATCATTCCGTTATGTGAAAGTATACTTTTGCGATGCGAGCACGCTAGCGACAGCTCTCCTACCCGTCAAGAGAACGTCACCGGGTGGCCACCGGAGGCCGGTCAGCGGGAGCCCCGGAACGGGGCCGCTGGGAGCTGCGTCGACGCGGTGCGGTGCGGTCGTCCGGTGCGCGAGGTAGCCACGTGAGCACTCGTCGCGGACCGTGGGCGGCGACGGGACGGTGCGCGGCCTGACGCCGCGATGCCACCGCGGCTCGGCGTCCGGGGTGCCGCCGCACCGCCGGGTATCGGTGTCGTCGCGGACCGTGCGCCAACGAGGTCGTGAATCCCGGCGCCACGCGCTTCGAGGCGGCGTGGGCAGGCCCGGCCGCTCCCGGGTCGGTGACCACGGCGATGTCCGCCAGCCGCTCCGGAACCCGCGGTCAGCGGGCGGCGTCGCACCGCTCGGGTCCGCCGCCGGGTGGTGCGGCCCGGCGCGGCGGGAGGTGCGGGATCAGCCGGTCGTCATCCGGCGGCGGTGAACGGGACCTCGGCGGGCTTGGCCGCGGCGAGGTTGTCCTCGAACGCGCCGTCGGAGATCGCCAGGCTCGCCGCGCCGAAGTCGGCGCCGGTGAGCGCGTCCCGGATGCCCGCCGGGAAGCGGTTCCAGCTCACCAGGTCCGGGTACTGCCAGGTCTCGTAGTGGTTCTCCGGCGGCTCGTCCCCGCCGGTGGCGATGCGGAAGGCGTGCGTGCCCGCGCCGTCCTTGTGGTACACGACCTTCGGGTGGGTGCCTGCCCACCGCACCTCGGAGCTCGGGTAGGTGGTGTAGTCGCCGTGCGCGGAGACCGAGACGTACCGGGCCTCGTCGTGGTGCACCCACATTACGACGTGCTCGATGTCGTGCCGGTGCCCGAAGGCGTCGACCCCCGGGACGGCTTGGTCCTTCTCGAAGTACAGGTCGTACAGGTAGGCGCACCAGCCGCTGTCGTCGCAGCGCGAGCGCGAGTAGGAGTTCGTGTTGTCCAGATCGGACTGATCGCGGCAATTGCCGTTCAGCGCACCGGAGTTCTTCAGCCCCTCGGCGATCGTGCCGTCGCGGCCGATCGCGGGCGTCGGGTAGCAGCCGTCGGTGTCGTAGTCGAACGCCGGTTGCCACTTGGCGTCCGCCGCGGCGGCGTCGCCCGGCAGCGCGCTCGGCGGTTCGGCCAGCGCCTGCCCGGGCGTCGCCACCAGCAGGAGCGCGGCAGCGGCCAGTCCCCGCCCGAACCGGCGACGCGCGCGGACGGCGGGCGATCCTCGATGACGTGCGTTGCGCTTGACGGCCATCCCCGAAACCTCCCGAGCCGCACCGGTTCGATCGGAGCGGAACACTAGCGGCACGGGAGGTGAACGGACAATCGCGCTCCGGTTGAACGGCGGGTGCCCTCGGCGGGCCCGGACGGTGACCAGGCCTCCCGGGCCGCTCCCGGGCGCGGTGCGGCTCGCCGATGCCCGGGTCGGCACGCTGGCGCGCGCGCCCGGGGTCGGGCACCATGACGAGGCCGGAGATCGGCCGGGAGGGCGTGATCGCCGCAACGGCAGGAGGGGCAGGCCGATGGCCACCGAAGACGACGTGCGCGGGATCGCGCTGAGCTTGCCCGGCGCCTACGAGCGCGAGTCGTACGGTGGCCGCCCTTCCTGGCGGACGAAACCCCGGATGTTCAGCGGGATTCGGGACGATCCCGAGGCGCTCGTGGTCTGGGTCGCCTCGGTGGAGGAGAAGGAGGAGCTCATCGCCTCCGACCCCGGCACCTTCTTCACCACCTCCCACTACGACGGCCACCCCGTCGTCCTGGTCCGCCTGGACGACGTCGATGCCGACGAACTCCGGGAACTGGTCGAGGAGTCCTGGCGGCTCCGCGCGCCTCGAACGCTGAGCGCGAACCGGGACCGAGCACCCGGCCGCTAGTCCGACGCCGAGCAGCGGCGCGGGCCTCGCGGCATCGCCGGACGGGCCGCCGGTGGCGACCCGGTTGCCGTGGCACCCTTCGGGATCCGGGCGCCGTGACCTGCACGGCCGACCTGCTCGGCGGTGCTCACCGGCGGTCGTTCTCCGCTGTCAGGCCAGGCGGCGGGTGATGGCGTAGGCGGCGCGCCGGACCTCGACGCCGAGGCCCTCGACCCGGTCCGGCGGGATGTCGTCGATGAGCCCGGCGACCTGGACGGCGACGTGCGGGCCGTCGCCCGGCGCGGGCAGCGCGGCGGCGATGGAGGCCATGCCGGGTTCGCGTTCGTTGCGGGCCTCGGAGAACCCGCGCTCGCGGATGCGCCCCAGTTCGTCGCGGAGCTGGTCCGGGCTGACGCCGGCCCCGCTGGCGAGCACGTGGTCGCCGATCTCGTCGAGCAGCGCGTCGACCTCCGGCGCCTCCATGTGGGCGAGGAGGACCTTCCCCGCGCCGAGGTGCAGCGGGAGCCGTTCGCCGACGGGCAGTTCGTAGCGCAGCGGCCGCTTGCCGGGGGAGCGGGCCAGCACGATGCGCGACCGGTCGTGGCGGCGGAACAGCGAGGCGGTGAGCCCGGTTTCGGCCGCGAGGTCGGCCAGCACCGGGTGGGCCGCCACCAGCAGCGGGCTCGTGGTGAGGTAGGCGTGGGCGCCGAAGATCATCCCGATCCCGGGGCGGTAGCCGGTGGCGTCGCGCTCAACCCGCCCGCGGGCTTCGAGGACGTTGAGGATGCGCTGGGTGGTCGCGACCGGCAGTCCCGCTTGTCGCGCGATGTCGCTGAGGCGCACGGCCTGGTGCGTGCGGTCGAGGACCTCCAGGACGTCGATGGCCCGTTCGAGCGAGCGCATCGTCGACGTCGGTTTCTCCGCTGGCATCGTGTCGTGCCCCTCGCCTTCTGCTCCTCGGTTGCCCACCGATCTTCTCACGCAGTGGTAACCCTTGGCGCTTCCTGGGGGGCGCCTTCCGGTGTCCGGGTGTTGACGGGCGGTCCAGCCCTCGCGTAGAAAGCTCACACAATGATGAGAGTTACCGCTGTATGGAACCTCTTGTCGCTCTGTGTCGATGGCGATGCCGGGGATTGATGACTATGCCTCTTGCTCTGTACGCGCTCGGCGCGTTCATCACCGTGATCATCGTGTGGAACGTGCTGCTCCGGCGGAACATGGGCGAGGCCATGCTGCTGGGCCTGCTCGCCACGGCGGCGTTCGCCGGCCCGCGGGCCCCGGCCGCGCTGCTCGACGGCGTGACCGGCGCGCTCGACGAGGAGGTGCTGTACGCGGCGCTGGCGTTCGTGTTCATGGCCTACGTCGTCGACCGCACCGGCCTGATCCAGAAGCTGCTGGCGATCCTCAACTCGCTGTTCGGCCGCCTGCGCGGCGGCCCGGCGCTGGTGGACACCGCCGGGTCGGCGGTGATGGGCGCGCTGTCCGGGTCGAACTCGGGCAACACCGCGGCCACCGGTTCGTTCACCGGGCCGTGGATGGTGCGCAACGGGTGGAAGCCCGAGCGCAGCGCCACCGTCCTGGCGGGCAACGGCGGCCTCGGCGCGGCGCTCCCGCCGAGCGCCTCGATGGTGATCATGATCGGGTTCGCCGGGTCGATGGTGACGACCGGGCAGATCTACCTCGCACTCCTCGCGGCGGGCGCGTACCAGCTGCTGTGGCGGTTCCTCGTGATCGGCTGGTTCGTCCGGCGGGACCGGATCGCCCCGATCCCCGCCGATTCCGTCGTGCCGTTGCGCAGCAGCGTGCGCGCCGGTGGCTGGGCCCCGGCGATCGCGCTCGGCGCCCTGCTGCCCATCCTCGTGACGGTCGGGCCGGTGGCGTCCTTCCTCGGTTCGGCGGAGCGCCTCGGCGGGTCCGTGGACGACATCTCCATCCTGACCTGGATCCCGATCATGATCACCGCGCTGGCGCTGCTGGTCGGCCGCGACCGGCTGCCCAGGACCGCGCGGGGCTGGTTCGGGTTCCTCGCCGACTCGATGCCGCGCTTCGCCACCGTCGGGGCGCTGCTGTTCTTCGCGGTCGCGGCGAGCGAGGTCCTCGACGGGCTCGGGCTCGCCGGTGACATCGACGCGATCCTCAACGGACTAGCGGTCAACAAGTACGTCGTGGTGGTGCTGGTCGGGATCCTGATCGCCGTGATCGCGGGCCCGCTGTCGTCCACGGCGACGTTGACCGCGGTCGGCCAGGTCTCCTTGTTCTCGCTGGTGGGCGTCGGCGTCGACCCGGTGCTGGCGGTCACCGCGATCCTCGTGTTCGCCTCGACCGAGGGCGCCTCCCCGCCCGCGTCCGGGTCGATCTTCGTGGCGTCCGGGCTGACCGGGGCCCAGCCGGAGCGGACGTTCGCGCCGCTGATCGGCTACTACATGCTGCCGATCACCCTCATCGGCTGCCTGATCGCCTGGGGTGTCCTGCCGGTCTTCGCCCCCTGAACCGGCTCGCCCGAGAACCGCCGTCCGACACCACCTCGCAGGAGCGACCCATGACCACCACCGCGCGCCACCGCCTCCGGAAACCGATCCGCATCCTGTTCGTCACCACCTTGCTGGTCTTCCTGGCCCTGGCGGTGCTCCTCGTCGCCACCCAGGTCATCGGCGTGCTGCTGCTGCGGCCCGGGGTGGTCACCGGTGCTTCGGACGTGCTGCTGCTGCCCAGCATCACCGCCGCCGTCGTCTTCGGTCTCGTCGCCTTCGCCGGGAGCTACCTGCCGGACTCCGGCCCCGGCGACGCCCAGGACTGAATCCGCGCCCGGGCGCGTCCCCGACCGGGAGCGCCCGCCACCCACGAAGGAGCCCCTCATGCACGTTTGCGTCCTCGGCCTCGGCGAAGCCGGTGCCCGCTACGGCGCGGGCCTGGCCGAACGCGGCTGGACGGTCACCGGCTACGACCCGGGACCGGCGGCGACCCCCGCCGGTGTCGCGAGGGCCGGGACCGCCGCCGAGGCCGCCGCCGGAGCGGATCTGGTGCTGAGCCTGGTCGGTGGCGCGCACGCCGCTGCCGCCGCCGAAGCGGTGGCCGGGCACCTCGCGGACGCGGCGGTCTACGCCGACATGAACGCCGGCTCGCCCGAGCTCAAGGAATCCCTCGCCGCGATCGTCGGTGCGGAGCGCTTCGCCGACGTCTCGGTGATCGGCTCCGTCCCGCGCTTCGGCGTCGCCACCCACGTGCTCGTCAGCGGGCAGGCGGCCGCGGCGGTGACCGACCACTTCACCGCGTTCGGGGCCCGCGCCGAGACCATCGCCGGGACGGCCGGCGCGGCTTCCGCGCGCAAGCTGCTGCGCAGCACCTTCATGAAGGGGCTCGGCGCGCTGATCACCGAGTCGTTGCAGGCCGCCCGGGCGGCGGGCGCGGAGGACTGGGTCGCCGAGCAGATCGACGGCGAGCTGAGCAGCGGGGCCGCCACCCGCGAACGGCTGCGCACCGGCACCGCCAGGCACGCCGCGCGCCGCGCGGGGGAGGCCGACGCCGCCGTCGCGCTGCTCGACGCCCTCGGCCAGCGCGGACCCATGACCCGGGCGACCGCCGAGGTGCACCACGCCCTCGCCGACGAGCAGCAGGGCGCCACCGACGACCTGCGCACCGCCTGCGCGTCCTTGGCGGTGGCCGCCATCGGCGACGCCCGCGACCGGATGGGCCTGCTCGACGGCGGTATCCGCCCGCTGTGGAAGGGCGCACGAGCGGTCGGCCGCGCCCGCACCGTCTGGGTTCCCCGCGGCGACAACCAGGCCGTGCATCGCGCGCTGGCCACCGCCCGGCCGGGCGATCTCCTGGTCGTCAACGGCCACGGCGACACCAGCCGGGCGCTCATCGGTGAGCTCATCGCCGAACGGGCCCGCGCGCGGGGGATCACCGGCATGGTCATCGATGGTGCCGCCCGCGACATCGCCGAGCTGGAGCGGCTCGGGTTCCCGGTCTGGGCCCGCGCGGCGAACCCGGCAGGCCCGTACAAGAACGGTCCCGGGCAGGTCGACGTCCCGGTGGCCGTCGGCGGCGTCGTCGCCCGCCCCGGCGATCTCATCGCGGCCGACGAGGACGGGGTCGTCGTGGTCCCGGCGCACGAGGCCTGGGCGACCCTGCACCGCGCCCGCGCCATCGAGCACGACGAACGGCGGCGCCGCGACGCCATCCTCGCCGCCACCGGGCCCGAGTAGCCGGTCGCGGATCCGGCCGCCGCCCCGCTCGGCGAGCGGCGGCCGGATCAGTGGTAAGCGGCGACGGGATCGCCCAGCACGTCCTGCCGCGGCGCCACGCCCAGCCCCGGCGCGTCGGGGGCGACGACGCGTCCGCCGACCACGTCGAAGGAACCGTCCGCGGTCGTGAGCGAGACCATGTCCCGGCATTCCAGCACGCACCGGAGGTACCGCTCGGGGACGGTCTGGGCGAGGTGCACGATCGCGGCGAAGGCGATGTCGGATCCTGTCGTCTCCTGGACGCTGACCGCGTACCCCGCCGCGGCGCAGAGGTCCCGCAGCCGCCGTCCCCGGGTGAGCCCGCCGTTCTTGGAGATCTTGATCCCGATGCCTTCCACCGCGTCGTCGGCGATCGCCTGGACGACCGAGGCGGTGTCGATCGCCAGCTCGTCGAACACGATGGGGACGTCGGTGCGCCGCCGCAGCGCCAGGGATTCGCGCCACGTGGCGCACGGCGACTCCAGCACGACATCGAGCCCCGGCGGCAGCAGCCGGACCATGCGCAGGGCGCTCTCGACGGTCATGCCGCCGTTGGCGTCGACCAGGAAGAACTCGCCCCGTTCCCGGTCCGCCAACGACGCCGCGATCCGTTCGGCGTCCTCGGCGGGCTCGCCGCCGATCTTGATCGAGTGGCCGAGGTAGCCCAGCGCGCGGTGCCGGGCGACCAGCTCGCGCATCTCGTCCGGACCGCCCATCGGGATCGAGGAGATCACCGGCATCGCGACCCCGGTCCGGCCGCCCAGCAGTTCGCAGACGGGGAGCCCGACCGACTTGCCGAACACGTCCCAGCACGCGACGTCGAGCGCGCTCTTGGCGTGCTCGTGACCGACCAGCGCCGCGTCCATCGCGTCGTTGATCCGGTCGACGCGCCTCGGGTCGAGACCGAGGAGCTTCGGGGCGATCTCGGCGATCCCGGAGCGCACGCCGAGGGCGTGGGCGGCGACGAAGGTCGAGCCGAACGGCGTGCTCTCGCCCCACCCCTCGATCCCGTCCTCGGTGCGGACGCGCACGACGGTCGCGTCGAAGCCGCGGTACTCCCGGCCGCCGGAGAGCCGGTACACCCCGCCGGAGTAGGGGAGATCCACCTGGAACACGTCGATCCGTTCGATGCGCATCAGACCTCCGTCGCCGTGCTCGCGGGAACCTCGAACTCGACCGAGCCCCAGCCGTCGAACGTCCCCGACCAGTGCATGGCCCGAGAGCGGTCGGTCCGGGAGCGGTCGGTCGAGTCCATCGGCACCGCTTCCAGGCAGCTGCCGGGGAGGATGACCTGCCCGGGCTCGAACTCCACACCGTGCGGCGCCAGCCGGTTGCACAGCCACGCGGTGGCGGCCAGCGGGTTGCCCAGGACGTTGCGGGTGTTGCCCGTCATCACGCGCCTGCCGTTGCACCGCAGGGACCCCGGGGTATCGCTCAAGGTGAGGTCGGTGATGCGCCGCGGCGTCCCGCCGAGGATCACCGCGCCGGTCGATCCGTTGTCCGCGAGGGTGTCGGGCAGCTCGATCGCCCAGTCCTGGATGCGGGAGTCGATGATCTCGATGGCGGGGACCGCGTACTCGATCGCGTCGATGACGTCGGCCACGGTGAGGTGGGGGCCGCGGAGGTGGCGCTTCAGGACGAAGCCCGGTTCGAGTTCGACGAACGGTGCGATGAACCGCGTCCGGTCCACCTCGGTGCCCTCGTAGGCGAACGTCGTGGCCAGCAGGTGCCCGTAGTCGGGCTGGTCGAGGCCGAAGGCGTCCTGCATGGCCTTGGCGATGTTGCCCAGCTTGTACCCGACGACGCGGTCCCCGTCGGCCACGGCGGCCTCGGCGTTGATCCGCTGGACCTCGAACGCCTCGTCCGCGTCGAGGTGCGGTCCGGTCTTCGAGGGTGCGGTGATCGGCACCCCGGTCCGGCGCGCGTCCCGCAGCGCCGTCGCGACTCCCCGGAGTTCGCTGGTCCGCATGGTGTCGTCCCCTTCCGGCAGGCGGGTCAGCGCGCGGCGCCGACGGCGGCGTGGTGGCGGAACCGGGTTCCGGGGTGGTCGTCGAGCAGCCGCACGGTTCCCGGGCCGTAGAGCTTCTCCCGCAGGGTCGACCCGGCGTACTCGGTCCACATCGCTCCGCGGCGTTGCAGCTCCGGCACGACGAGCTCGACGAAGTCGGCGATGTCCCGGTACTTCACGGCATGCGCGAGGTTGAAGCCGGCGATGCCGGTCTCCTCGACCCAGCGGATCAGCTCGTCGGCGACGGTCGCCGGGGAACCCACGATGGTGGGGCCGGTGCCGCCGATGCCCATGAATTCGGCGATGTCCCGGGGGGTCCACTCCTTGTCGGGGTCCATCTTCGAGAACAGGTCCACCATGGTCTGCCCGGCCTCGGTCTTGACGTGCCTGAGCGGCACGTCCGGGTCGAACCGGGACATGTCGAGCGCGGTCCACCCGCTGTAGCGGGCCATCGCGCCGGAGTAGCTCACCATCCGGCGGTACTCCTCGTACTTGGCGTGCGCCAGCTCGTCGGTCGGGGCGCAGACCACGTTGAGCATCTGCAGCACCTTCAGGCCGTCCGGGTCGCGACCGTGCTCGACGGCCAGCGCGCGCAGCGCGTCGACCTGCCGCTTGAGCGCGGGCTTGGAGACGGCGTTGACGAAGACCCCTTCCGCGCCGGCCGCGGCCAGCGCCCGCCCCCTCGACGACCCGCCCGCCTGGAACAGGACGGGGGTGCGCTGCGGGGAGGGCTCGCACAGCGCGAACCCGGGCACGGTGAAGTACGTCCCGCGGTGGTCGATGTCGTGCACGCGCTCCGGATCGACGTAGACGCCGCGGGCGGCGTCGCGGACGACGGCGTCGTCCTCCCAGGAGCCTTCCCACAGCTTGTAGCAGACCTCGAGGTGCTCGGCGGCCACGGCGTAGCGCTCGTCGTGCGGGGTCAGCCTGCCGTTGCCGAGGTTGCGCGCGGCGCTGTCGGCGTAGGAGGTCACCAGGTTCCAGCCGATCCGCCCCTCGGTGAGGTGGTCGAGGGTGCTGAACCGGCGGGCCAGCGCGTAGGGGTGCTCGTACGAGGTGGACCCGGTCAGGCCGAAGCCGAGGTGCTCGGTGGCGGCGGCCATCGCCGAGACGACGAGGAAGGGATCGTTGGCCGGGATCTGGGCCGCGTCGGCGAGCGCGCAGGCGGCGCTGCCCTGGTAGACGTCGTGGTAGCCGACGTTGTCGGCGAAGAACACGCCGTCGAACCGGGCCTGTTCGAGGAGCTTGGCGTAGTCGGTCCAGTAGCGCAGGTCCTTGTAGCGCGAGCCCTGGTCCAGCTCGTGCCGCCACAGCCCGGCCGAGAGGTGCGCGGGGCCCTGGAAGTCGAAGGCGAACAGCCGCATGCGGTGAGACGTCATCGTCCACTCCTGTCCATGAGGTCGGTGGAGGTCCCGTCGTGGGTGGTGCGCTCGTGTCGTGCTCAGGCGGGAATCGCGCGGTACCCGCCGAACCGGCCGCGGTGGAAGACCAGCGGTGCACCGGTGCCCGCTCGCAGGGCGCGCACCTCGGCGATCACGATGCGGTGGTCCCCGCCCGCCAGCTCGTGCACCGCCCGGCAGTCGATCCAGGCGTGCGCGCCGGAGATCTGCGGGCTGCCGTCGCCGGATTCGTGCCACCCCACCGCGGCGAACTTGTCCGGACCCCTGCTCGACAGCGCGCGGCAGACGTCGTCCTGCCCGTCGGCGAGGACGCTGGCGCTGAAGTACCCGGCCGGGCGGATCTTCGGCCAGCTGGTCGAGGTCGTCGCGACGCTGAAGCTGACCAGCGGTGGGTCCAGCGACAGCGACTGGAAGGTCCCGACGACGAGTCCCGCCGGGGTCCCGGTGCGCGGTTCGCGGCCCGCCACGACGACGACACCGGTGGGCAGGTGCCCCATCACGTCGCGGAAGTGGCGTGCCTCGATCGTTGGAGACGACGTGGTCATGATCGCGTTCCCTCCCATTCGGGTGCCGGGGTCAGCGCGCGGCGCCGAGGTCCGCGCCGATCTCGCGGGCGACGCGCAGCCCGCTCTCGATGGCGCCGTCGATGAAGCCCGCCCACACGGTGGCGTTGTCGCTGCTGGCGAAGTGCAGGACGCCTTCGGGGCGCCGCTGCTCCTCGGAGTAGCGGGTGAGCTGGTGCGGGCGCTGCATCAGCCAGGTCTCCCGCGAGCGCGGGTCGGCCATCCAGTCGTGCCCGGTGACCTCGAGGACCTCGAGGTCGTCCCGCCACACCCGCAGCGCCTCCCGGACGGCGTCGATGTCGTGCGGTGAGATCCGCCGCGAGTCGGCGCCGAAGGACACCAGCACGGCGTCGTCGTCGCCGACGTACTCGGTGCGCGCGACCGACAGCGGGTGCGCGGCGGAGGAGTAGGCGAAGAACGGGGCGATCGGCCCGCGCACGCGGATCCAGATCTTCACGCCCCGCGACGCGGTCCCCTCCTCGCTCGCGGCCCGCTTCCCGGCGCTGAGCTCCGGCTCGACGGCCAGTCCACCGAGGAGGTTCTGGGGCAGGGTCAGGACGACCCGGCCCGCCTCGATGCGCTCTCCCGCGGCGGTGGTCACCACGGCGCCGTCCGGGTGGTGCTCGACGTGGCGCACCTCGGTGGAGGTGCGGAAGTCGGCGCGGGTGTCCGCGACGATGGCCTCGACCAGCGACCGGGTCCCCGCGGCGAGGCGGAACACCGCGGAAGCCTCGTGCATGAGGTGCCACGAGCCCCCGGTGGCGGCGGTCCAGCGCAGCGCGCTGGTGAACGCGCCGTCCTGGAGGGGGGCGTTGAAGTGCCCGACCCAGGCGGCCTCGTTCGCGCGGTACTCCTCGACCGGCAGGTCCAGCTCGTCGAGCTTGTCCTGGACGCTGAAGCCGTCCACCGACGCGAGCCCGGGTGCGGCGGCGGGCGCGTCCGGGCGCGGGATCCACCGCATCGTCCCGTCCAGGAGCCGGCGCATGCCCGGGTCGATCAGCTCCATGAAGGCGTCGAGGGTTCCCGACCGGACCTCGTCACCGGCCAGCCAGTACGCCTCTTCGGGGCGCGGTCCGCGGGTCACCTCGAGGCCGTACCGGGTGACTTCGGCCCACGCGTGCGGCTGCACCCAGTGCAACCAGGTCCCGCCGAGCTCCAGGTCGCGGCCGAGGCGGTGGTCGGTCCACACCCGGCCGCCCAGCCGGTCCCTGGCTTCCAGCACGACGACGCGAACGCCCTGCCGGCCGAGCTCGCGGGCCGTGATCAGCCCGGCGATCCCGCCGCCGACCACGACGACGTCAGCTTTCTCGGTCACGGTGACAGCACTCCCTCGCGATTCGACTCCCGAACGGGCCGGACACCTCGCGGCGGAACCCGACGCGGAGCGGCGGCGCCCTTCCGGCAGCGGCGGACTCGGTGATGACTCACGAAAAGACGAACAGTTCGTTCAATATACGAACGCTTAGCCGGTATTGTGACCTCGGCCGCTTTCGGCGTCAACCCCGAGTTCTGCGGTTCTGGTGCAGACTTTCGCGCTTGACCCGGCTGCCGCGCGGTGGCATCGTCATCAACGTTCGGATAGTGAACGAATAGATCGGTTTGCTGCGCTGATCACGACGGCGCCACGCCGGACCGCGCTCGTCCGGTCCGCGCGCCGCGGGGAGCGTCCAACCCGAGCGATACCCGTGCGCAGGAGAAGATCGATGCCCTCGTCGAGCATTCCCGAAGCCATCGCCGCACTCGCCGCCGGCGGGATGGTCCTCGTCGTCGATGACGCGGACCGCGAGGACGAAGGCGACCTCATCATGGCCGCCGAGCACGCGACCACCGACGACGTCGCGTTCTTCCTCCGGCACACCTCCGGTTTCCTGTGCGTGGCCATCGACGAGCACCGGGCGGACGCCCTCCAGCTCGACCTGATGGTCGCGACCAACACCGAGAGCCACGGCACCGCGTTCCTGGTCAGCGTCGACCACAAGCACGGGACGACCACCGGGATCAGCGCGGCGGACCGCGCCAGCACGATCCGCGCGCTCGCGGACCCCCTGCTCGCGCCCTCGGACCTGGCCCGTCCCGGCCACGTCCTGCCCTTGCGGGCGAAGTCCGGAGGCGTGCTGCACCGCACCGGGCACACCGAGGCCGGTGTCGACCTGTGCCGCCTGGCCGGGTTGAGCGGTGCGGCGCTGCTCTGCGAGGTCGTGAGCCCCGATCGCCGGGACATGATGCGCCGCCCGGAGCTGGACCGCTTCGCCGTCCGGCACGGCATCCCGATGATCTCCATCGCCGAGCTCGTCGAGTGGATGCCGCAGCACGGCAGCGCGGTCCGGCGCACCGGGCAGGCCGAGCTCCCGACCGATCTCGGCCTCTTCCGCGCGATCAGCTACCGGTCCGAGGCCGGCGGTGCCGAACACCTCGCGCTGGTGATGGGGGACGTCGAGGGCGCCGAGGACGTGCTCGTCCGGTTGCACAGCGAGTGCCTCACCGGTGATCTCCTCGGGTCGCTGCGCTGCGATTGCGGCGCCCAGCTGCGGATGGCCGTGGAAGCGGTCGCCGCCGCGGGGCGGGGCGTCATCGTCTACCTGCGGGGCCACGAAGGGCGGGGGATCGGGCTCGGGCACAAGCTCCGCGCCTACGAGCTCCAGCAGCGGCACGGCATGGACACCCTCGAAGCCAACCAGGCGCTGGGGTTGCCGGTCGACAGCCGGGACTACCTGCCGGCGGCCCGCATCCTCGCCGGGCTCGGCGTCGGATCCGCGCGGCTCATGACCAACAACCCGGACAAGTGCCGCGCCCTCGCCGAGTGCGGGATCACCATCAGCGAGCGGCTCCCGCTCGAAGCCGAGCCGAACGAGCACAACGCGCACTACCTGGCGGCCAAGCGCGATCGCATGGGCCACCTGCTCGGGCAGCTCGCGTGAACCGCCGAGCCGCTCGCCGGGGCCGGTAGCACGACGGGGGCGCCAGCACCGCGCGTGCTGACGCCCCCGTTCCTCGGCGACCGGCTCCGGCTCAGCGGCCGTTGCCGGGCGCGTACTTCCGGAGCAGCTCCTCGGTCTCGTGCTCGGCCCCGACGGCGGAGGCGGTGAACTCCGGCGTGTCGAAGACCTCGCCCGCGATGGGGTCGCGGAAGGTGGAGTCGCCGTCCAGCCCGATGGCGCCGGTCTCGAAGTCCACCGTGGTGGCGTGCGCCGGGACGTCGTGGACGGCCAGCACCGTGGTGTCCGCACCGCGGGCGGCCGGTGCGGTCGGGTTCCCGGCCGCGGCCGTTTCGAGTCCGCCGAGCGCCGCGGAGGCGCCCTTGAAGCGACCGCGCGGCTGCGCCGCCTGCCCGCCGTGCTCCTTGAGCAGTTCGCGGAGGCTGCGGTGGAGCTCCTCCTCGTCGTCGGCCTCCTTGCGGGCGGTCGCCACCAGCGCCGACGGGGTGGCCTGGGGCCGGATGCGCACGTAGCGCGGCATGGTGGCCATCTCGAAGCGCAACATCCGCACCAGCGCGATCACGGCCAGCGCGTAGATGATCGACAGCGGCGCAGCACCGGCGATCGAGCTGACCTGGAGCACGGTGAGCGCGGCTTCCCCGCCGGCGAGCAGCAGCAAGGCGCCGACCACGCCGATGATCACCGCCCAGAACACGCGCGTCGCGCGCGGCGTCTCGGTGCGCCCGCCGTGCGAGAGGACGTCCACCACCAGCGAGCAGGAGTCCGAGGAGGTGATGAAGAACAACGTGATCACCAGGAGGGCGATCACCGACAGCGCGACCACGATCCCCCCGCCCACGGGGAGGTTCTCGAACAGCAGGAACAACGACGTGTTGGTGTCGATGGTGCCGTCCGCGCCGACCATCGAACCGTTCCGCAACTGGTGGAGGATCCCGGTGCTGCCGAAGATCGTGAACCAGAGGATCGCGATGACCGTGGGTGCCAGCATGACGCCGAGGATGAACTCCCGGATGGTGCGGCCGCGGGAGATGCGGGCGATGAACATGCCCACGAACGGTGCCCAGCTCAGGAACCACCCCTGGTTGAACAAGGTCCAGCTCAGCGTCCAGCCGTCGGTGGCGCCGGCGCCGGTGACGAACATCAGCTCCGGGATCGTCTGGAGGTACTCACCGGTGTTCTGGACCATCGACTGGAACAGGAAGACCGTCGGCCCGACCAGCAGCACGCAGAGGGCCAGCACGGCCGCCAGCGTCATGTTGGCGTTGGAGAGCCAGCGCACGCCCTTGTTCAGGCCGCTGACCACGGACAGGGTGCCCACCGCGGTGACCACCACCACCAGTCCCAGGAGCAGGGTGTTGGACGGGCTGAACCACCCGAGGTGGACCAGGCCGGCCTGCAGCTGCAGCGCCCCCTGCCCGAGCGAGGTGGCGACGCCGAAGATGGTGCCGACGATGGCGAACACGTCGATGGCGTGGCCGACCCAGGACTCGATCAGCTTGCGGCCGAAGACCGGTTCGAGCAGCCACCGGATCGACAGCGGGCGACCGCGGCGGAAGGACATGTAGGCCAGCCCGAGCCCCACGACGACGTAGATGCCCCACGCGTGCAGCCCCCAGTGGAACAGCGCCTGGCCGATGGCGGCGCGGCCGGCCTCCGCCGTGCCCGCTGCGTTGCCCGCGATCTCCGGCGGGGACATCAGGTGGTTCAGCGGTTCGGCCACGCCCCAGAAGACGAGGCCGATGCCCATGCCGGCGGAGAACAGCATGGCGAACCAGGAGAACCGCGAGAACTCCGGCCGCTCGTCGTCCCGTCCGAGCCGGATGTTGCCCACTTTGGACAGCGCCGCCCAGAACGCGAAGACCAGGAAGGTCGTGACGACGAGGACGTACCACCAGCCGACCGTGCTGCCGATGCCGTCCCGCAGTTTCGTGAACGCCGTCTCGGCGTCGTCGCCGTAGGCGGCCCCGTACCACGTGGCGAAGGCCAGGGCGACGAGGATGATCAGCAGCGCCGGTACGAACACCGGCTTGGACAGGCCGCGCCAGACCTCGGCCAGGCGGTTCGGTCTCCGGTCCGCTTCTGCTGGGGAAGCCACACGTGCTCCTTACTCTGCGTGCGATGTGGTGTCGTGCGGTGCCGTCGGCGCGGCGGGGCCGGTGCGCGGCGAGATGCCGGGGACGCCGTGCGCGAGTGGTGCGCTCGAAGCGGCGTGGGCGGTCGCACCTCCGGCGAAGCACCGCCGGAGGGTCCGCGCGGGCGCGCCGTTCGCGGGACACGGCTTCGCCCGGCCGGGACCGGCCGGGCGTTCGCGGTGTGCGCAGCGGCGAAGGGCGCGTTCGCCGAACCGGCAGCTTGGATGGATCGCGGGTCGGCGTGGACCGCGGGTCCGAGCCGCCGCAGCACGACACCTCCTATACTGGTCTGTATAACGCTGGACAAGGTATTTTTACAGCCCTGTGAAAGTCAAGGTGGTGTGGCGTGGAGCATGAGGTGGCCGACGCGGGGGACCTGACCCCGCGGGCGCGGCGCATCCTGGAAGTCGCCTCCGAGCTGTTCTACGACCGCGGCATCCACGCCGTCGGGGTGGACACGATCGCCGCGGAATCCGGCGTGACCAAGCGCACGCTCTACAACAACTTCGGCGCCAAGGACGTCCTCGTGGCGACCTACCTGAAGAACCGCCACTCGGGGTGGTGGCGGGGCCTGGAAGAGCGCCTCGCCGCCGCCGAGCCTCCCCGCGCGCTGACTCTCTTCGACGTCTACGCCGAGGACGCCCGCACCAGCAAGCGCGGGTGCGCCTTCCTCAACGCCGCCGCCGAGCTGCCCGCGGACCACCCCGCGTACGCCATCATCCGGTACCACAAGCGGTCCGTCGAGGACCGCCTCGGCGAGCTCATCGCCGAGCACGAACCCGGCGCCGCGGAGCCGGAGCGCCTGGCGCGCCACCTCTTCCTGCTGCTGGAAGGGGCGTTCGCCCACCACGGCATCCACGGCGAGGGCCTGCTGGCCGAAGCGCGCGAGATCGCCCGGGGCCTGCTCACCTAGGGCGCGCGGGGCGGTGCCCGCGCGCCACCGGGTGATGCCGGGAGCGGGACGTCACCGCCCACCCGGGGCGGAGATCTCGTGCAGGGCGCGTCCCACCGTCTCCGGAGCCATCACCTGGGACACCGCTGCCCCGACGACGCAGACGGCGGCCGCGACGAGCATCGTCGGTCCGGCACCGAGGTCGGTCATGGACCAGGGGAACAGGAACGTCCCGAGGGCCGCGCCGACCCGGCTGACCGCGGTGGCGAAACCCGTTCCCAGGCCGCGGATCTCGGTGGGGAGCACTTCGCCCGGGTAGACACCGGTCAGCGCGGTGCACATGGCGTTGGCGAAGGCGAAGACCAGGAAGCAGCTCAGGACGACCAGCGGCGGCGCGGACGTCCACAGGCCGATGATCACCAGGACGACGGCGCACACCCACTGCTGGGGGATGATGAGCTTGCGCCGGCCGAGCCGGTCGATGAGCAGGCACGAGACGACGACACCCGCGAGGGCCACCCCGTTGACCCCGATGGCCCCCGCCAAGCCGTCTTCGCCGAGCCCGTACTGCGCGAGCACGCTGGCCGAGAACGTCGCGATGGCGAAGTAGGGCGTGACGGTGCAGAACCAGAAGAGCGAGATGAAAGCGGTGGCACGCCAGTGCCGCGCGGAGAAGAGCATGCCGAACGTCCCCCGCCGCTGCTGTTCGCCGGTGATGTCGGCGCGGTCCGCGCCGTCCTCGATCCACGCGTCGGCGATCCGCTCCGCCTCCTCGGTCCGGCCCTTGCTCATCAGCCAGCGAGGCGACTCCGGCATGCCCAGCCGGCCGACGAACAGGACCACGGCGGGCAGCGTGCTGGTCCCGAGCACGACGCGCCAATCGGCGGAGTGGGCGGTCGTCAGCACGTAGCCGACGACGAAGGCCATCACGAAGCCGATGTACCAGGCCACCTCGGCGAAGGACATGCACCTGCCGCGAAGGCGGGCGGGGGCGAATTCCGCCATGAGGGGCCAGCCGATCGAGTACTCGGCGCCGATCGCGACGCCCATCAGCAGCCGCACGGCGAACAGCTGCCAGCTCGAATCGACGACGAACTGCAGCACCGAGCCGACCACGAAGATGCCCAGGTCGATCGTGAACATCGGTTTGCGGCCGAACTTGTCCGCCAGCCACCCGCCGAGCGGCCCGCCGGCGAAGATGCCGATCAGCGCGGAGGCGCCGACCAGTCCCTCCCCGTACACCGACATGTCCAGTTCGGTGCTGATCGCGCCGATCACGGTGCCGACGATGCCGAGGACGTACCCGTCGATGAACATGCCACCGGAGACGACGACGGTGAGCCTGATCAGGAAACGTCTCCGGGCGGCCGATCCGCGCGCGGTGCTCTCAACTGCGTTGTTGACCACCAGCTTGGTCCCTTCGTGCCTGCGGTAGGGGTGCACGCCGGCGGCCTGCCCGGCCGGACCGCAGCGGGCAGGCATCCGGGACGTGCTGCACGAGCCGAACGAGCCCGCGTCGGGCCTTTCGCCCTCTTTGGGTCGTTCATAATGTGAACGATGTGACCGAGAACTCTGGCAGAGCGGCTCCCGTCGGGTCAAGAACGTTCGCCCGGCGCAGGAGGATTGACAACGCGTCCCGCGCTGCTTCACACTGCGTGTTGTCGAACACTACGTTCACTTTTCAAACGTCTAGCCGCAGTGAGGTGGTCGAAAGCCGGTGCACCCGCGGTGCCGGAAAGGGGTCTCGCGCGATGCTCCGGTCGCGTCGGGCTCCCGGTGCGGCACGTCCCGCGGAGGCGACGCCCGGCACCGTCGCGTCCAGTAAGTGAACGCCCTCCTGGTAAACTGGTCCCTCGGCATTGGTCCAGCGGAGTTCGACGCTGCGGCGTCGCAGGAGGCGGAACGGCGATGGGCGACGGGCCCGAGCATGCGGACATGGTCAACAAGTCGGTGACCAAAGCCGTCCGCCTGCTCCGCGAACTGGCCGCTCAACCGCGCACCGGGGCCACGGTCACCACGCTGGCCAAGTCGACGGGGCTGAGCCGGCCGACCGCGTTCCGCCTGCTCTACAGCCTCGAACAGGGCGGCCTGGTCGACCGCGTCGACACCAACTACGTCCTCGGCTGGGAACTCGCCCGGCTCGGCCGCCACGCCGACCCGTACGCGGGTCTGGTGGCCCACGCCCAGCCGCTGCTGCAGGAGCTGGCGGACCAGTTCAACGAGTCGGTGACCCTGTCCATCCCGAACGCGCAGGACGGCCTCGACCTGGTCGCGGAGGCGGCGGGTTCGCACGTGGTCGGCGTCCTGTCCCGCAACATGGTCGGCCAGCGCTACCCCATGCACGCCAGCTCCACCGGCAAGGTGCTGCTCGCCGAGCAGCCGCTCGACAAGCTGCGCGCGGTGCTGCCCGAGAAGCTCGACGCCTTCACCCCGCACACCATCACCGACCGGGCGATGCTGCTCAAGGAACTCGACCAGGTGCGGGAGCAGGGCTTCGCCATCATCGACAACGAGCTGGAGCACGAAGTCCTCTCGCTGTCCCGCCCGATCCGGGACACCGCGGGAACCCTCGTCGCGGTCCTGACCCTCAACGGCCCGCGGAGCCGGTTCGGCCGCGACCGGATTCCCGAGGCCCTGCAACAGATGCAGCGCACCATCGACCGCCTGGCGGAACTGTTCTGGCGCGATTCCCTCGGCGCCTGAGGCGCCCCGCACACCGCGTCCCGGGCGCCCGAACGGCGGCGGGGCGACGCGAACCTCAGCGAGCGGGGAGCCGGGGCGTGGTGGGCAGCGCCGGGCGCCGGTGCTGTTCGTACCGGGCGATGGCGTCGGTGTGCTGGAGGGTGAGGGCGATGTCGTCGAGCCCGCGCAGGAGGCGGTGGCGTTCCTCGCCGGGGACCTCGAAGGGCTCGTCGATCCCGGCCGCTCGCACCCGGCAGCGTTCGAGGTCGACGGTGACCGGGCTGGTGGGATCGTCCGCGAGCAGTTCCCAGAGCCGTTCCACGACCGCGACCGGCACCGCGACCGGCAGGAGCCCGTTCTGGTAGGCGTTGCCGGTGAAGATGTCCCCGAAGCGGGGGGCGATCACGGTGCGGATGCCGTGGTCGAGCAGCGCGTAGACGGCCGCCTCCCGGGAGGACCCGGTGCCGAAGTCGCTGCCGGCGACCAGGATGCTCGCCTGGTCGTAGGGGGCGCGGTTGAGGACGAAATCGGGGTCGTCGCGCCAGTCGGCGAACAGGTCCCGGCCGTACCCGGATTTGGTCAGGCGGGTGAGGAAGCGCACCGGGATGATCTGGTCGGTGTCGACGTCGCTGATGCGCAGCGGCGCCGCTTGTCCGATGTGGACGGTGAACTCCTGCATCTACAGGTCCTCCGGTGTCGCGAGGTGCCCGGCGACCGCGCTGGCGGCGGCGACGGCGGGGGAGACGACGTGCGTGCGGGCGCCCTTGCCTTGGCGGCCTTCGAAGTTGCGGTTGTTGGTCGAGGCCGCGCGCTGCCCGGGTCGCAGCCGGTCCTCGTTGACCGCCGCGCACAGCGAACACCCGGACGTGCGCAGCGCGGCGCCCGCGGCCGCGAAGACCGCGTCCAGGCCTTCGGCGACGGCCTGGGCGCGGACGGTGTCGGAGCCCGGGACCACGTAGGTCTCCACGTGCGGGGCGACCTGCCGACCGCGCAGCACCGCCGCCGCCGCGCGCAGGTCCTCGATGCGGCCGTTGGTGCAGGAGCCGATGAAGATCGCGTCGATGGCGATGTCGCGCATCGGGGTTCCGGGCCGGAGGTCCATGTAGGTCAGCGCTCGCCGCGCCGCGGCCCGCTGGTGCGCGTCGGCGAAGGAAGCCGGGTCCGGCACCGCACCGTCGATCGGCACGCCCTGCGCCGGGTTGGTGCCCCAGGTGACGAACGGCCTGATCGACGCGCCGTCGAGCACGACCTCCTTGTCGAACACCGCGTCCGGGTCCGAGCGCGCGGTGCGCCAGTGGGCGAGTTCGGCGTCCCAGCCGGGCCCGTCCGGGGCGTGCGGACGGCCGCGCAGGTAGGCGAAGGTGGTCTCGTCGGGGGCGATCATCCCGGCCCGCGAGCCGGCTTCGACGGTCATGTTGCACACCGTCATGCGCGCTTCCATCGACAGCGCCTCGATGGCGCTGCCCTGGTACTCGATGATGTGGCCTTGGGCGCCCGCGGTGCCGATCCGCGCGATGAGCGCGAGGACGAGGTCCTTGCCGGTGACGCCGGCGCCGAGTTCTCCGGTGACGGTGACCCGCATCGTCCTCGGGCGGGTCAGCGGCAGCGTCTGGGTGGCCAGCACGTGCTCGACCTGCGAGGTGCCGATGCCGATCGCCAGGGCGCCGAAGGCTCCCATCGTGGTGGTGTGGGAGTCGCAGCACACCACGGTCATGCCGGGGTGCACCAGGCCGAGCTCCGGGGCGATGACGTGCGCGATGCCGCGTTGGCGGTCGCCGCGGTGGTAGACCTCGATGCCGAACTCGGCGCAGTTGCGCGCGAGCAGCGCCGCCTGGCGGCGCATCGCGGGTTCCTCGATGGTCTTGAACAGGTCCGCGGTGGGCACGAGGTGGTCCTCGGTGCCGAGGGTGAGGTCCGGACGTCGCACGGTGCGTCCGGCGGTGCGCAGCCCGTCGAAGGCGATCGGGGTATTGACCTCGTGCAGCAGGTGCAGGTCGATGTAGAGCAGGTCGTGGCGTCCGGGTTCGGCGTGGACGACGTGGGACTTCCAGACCTTCTCGGCGAGCGTTTCTCCCATGGGCCCCTCCGTCGGAACGTCCGCCCGCACCTGCCGCCGCGGCCTGCCCCGTTCGGGGCGGCGGGCGCGAACACCGCGGTGCAGCAGAGGATGGACCGAGGTGGTCCGGTGTTTCAATCGTGGACCCGGAACTCGTACCACTGGTCCACCCGGGTGCGGCGCGGCGCGTCCACCGGTGCGCAGGTGGCCACGGCCGCCGGCGGTGCGGCGCCGGGTGCTTGCCAAGGCGGGTCCGGCTGTGGGCAACTGGCTCCCACAGCCGAGGACCAGGAGGGCCACGTGCCATCGAAGTTCGAACCGCTCGACACGGCGGTGCTGCGACTGATCGCCGACGAGCCGAGGGCCGGGGTGCGGGAGTACGCCCGCCGGCTCGGCGTCGCCCGCGCCACCGTCCAATCCCGCGTGGACAAGCTGCGCCGGCTCGGCGTGCTGATCAGCTGGCGGCCGCAGTTCGACCCGGCCGGGATGGGCTACGCCGGGCTGGCCTACGTCCGGCTCAACCTGGCGCAGGGCAAGCTGGAGCGCACGCTCGCCGGCCTGGCCGGGATCCCGGAGGTCATCGAGGCCAACGCCGTCGCGGGTGACTTCGACCTGCTGTGCCGGGTGGTGGCCAAGGACAACGCCGGGCTGGAGGAGGTCCTGCAGCGCATCATCGCCGTGGACGGCGTGGAGCGGACCTCGACCGAGGTGGTGCTCAGCCGCCGGCTGATGCCGCGGATCTCCCCGCTGATCCGCAAGATGCACGAGGAGTTGCGGCGCTGATCCTCAGGGCAGCACGGCCGAGAGGGGCACGATCACGCCGATGCCGATGACCGAGGCGACCGAGACCCCGACCGTGAACGTCTTGAGCGTGCCGCGGGTGCTCAGCCCGGCCAACGACTGCATCAGCCAGAACGTGTTGCTGGTGACGTGGATGGCGAACAGCGACCCCGCGCCCGCGGCCAGCGCGATCCACACCGGGTCGAGTCCGATCGCCGGGGCGACCGGGGCGAGGATGCTCGCGGCGGTGATGGCCGAGATGGTCACCGAACCGACCGCGATGTGCAGCACCGCGGCGATCACCCACACCACCAGCAGCGGTGCGGCGGTGTGGGCGGTGAAGTGCCGACCGAGGATGTCGCCGAGCCCGATGTTGTCGATGGTCAGCGCGAGCGAGCCGCCCACGCCGTTGAGGATGAGGATCTGGCCGCTGTCGCGGAACCCGTTGCCCAGCGCTTCCTGCACCGCCTCCGGACCGGCCGCGCGGCGGGTGACGGCGATGGTGCCGATCAACCCGAGCAGCAGCGCGATCACCGGGTGGCACGCGAACGCCAGCGGCGCGATCCGGATGCCGGCGATGTCGAGGACCGCACCGGTGGCGATGAGCAACAACGCGACCAGGAGCGGGGTGAACAGCACCAGCGTGCGGCCCTGCCGCTGGCGTGGGGCCGCGGTCGCCACGCCCGACGCCGCGGTCCGGTCCGGCGCTCCACCCGCTCCCGGGCTCGGGGCGTCGTCGGGTGCCGGATCGTCGGGTGCCGGGGGCTCGTCGAGGTCGTTCCACCAGCCGCGGCGGAAGACCAGCTGCATCACCCCGACCGCGAGCGCGGTGGTGGGCACCGCGACCAGCAGTCCGTAGAGCAGCATCGTGCCGAGCGGGACCTCCAGCAGCCCGGCCAGCGCCAGGCACCCGATGCCCGGCACGACCATGACCACGCCGACCTCCAGGCCGATGGCGAGCGCGGTGATCATGCGCGCCACACCGGCCCCGCCCATGCGCAGTCCGAGCCGCCGGGCCAGCGGTGCGGTGATCACCACCAGCACGTCGAGGAAGATCGACTGCAGCGCGGTGGCCGCGGTGATCGACAGCGCGTACGGCATGCGCCGGGGGCCGACGAACCGCAGCAGGGCTTCGACCAGCCGCTCGATGGCTCCGGACCGCTGCAGCAGCGCGCCGCTGAGGACGCCGAAGGCCACGAGCAGGCCGATCTCGGCCATCAGGTCCCCGAATCCGCGGGTGATGGCCTCGATGGTGCCGTCCGCCCCGAGGCCGCAGGCCAGACCGAGGTAGGAGGCCCCGGCCAGCAGGGCGATCACGGGGTTCACGCGGAAGCGGATGATCAGCAGGACGGTGGCGAGCACCGCCGCGGCGGTGTTGACGATGACGAAGGTGTCGGACATGACGCATCCCCGGTGTTCGCGCTCGGCGTTGAGCGGAGCGACTGGATGTCGTTGTCGGCGAAATGGGGGGCAACTGGAGCGGCGAAGGTAACCGGGCGGTGCTCGGGGGTGGAACCGTCGGGTGGACATCCGCGCCAGTGGACCAGTCGGCGCGAGTCCCGGGCCGGGTGCCTCCGGCCAGTGGTCCAGCACCGGGGCCGTCGTCCCCGCGGGTCGGCCGATCGATCGCGGAAGGCGGCCAGCGGATCACCACCGGCAGCTCCTGGGCGTCGAATCGCGGCCGGTGGCCCATGATCCGAGCAGCCGCTTGACCGCTCGGTCCTGCGGTCCTTAGCGTTCGCGCTCTCCTCGTCCCGCTCCCAGTCGTCAGCACGACAGGAAAGGGGAAACCCGATGGACGCCACCACGGGCACCGGCCGCGCAGGGCCGCCCGGATCGACGCCTCCTTCCTTGGCGGACCGCTACCTCGCCGCGGACGGGACGGTGTACCTGACCGGCGTGCAGGCGCTGGTGCGGATGCTGCTGGACCGGCAGCGCCACGACGCCGCGCGCGGCCACCGCGGCTCGGTCTACGTCAGCGGCTACGAGGGCTCGCCGCTGGCGGGCTACGACCTGGAGCTGCAACGCCGCCGGGATCTGCTCGACGAGCACCGGATCGTGCAAGCCCCGGCGCTCAACGAGGAACTGGCCGCGACCGCGGTGGCGGGCACCCAGTTGGCCGGGCAGGTCGCGAACCTGACGACCGGCGGCGTCACCGGCATCTGGTACGGCAAGGCCCCCGGTCTCGACCGGGCCACCGACGCGCTGCGGCACGCGGCGTTGATCGGCACCGCACCGACGGGAGGAGCGGTGGCGCTGGTCGGCGACGACCCCGGCGCGAAGTCCTCCAGCGTGCCCTGCTCGTCCGAGCCCGCGCTGGCCGACCTCCAGATGCCCACGCTGTTCCCGGCCGACTCGCAGGAGGTCCTCGAATTCGGGCGGCACGCCGTCGAGCTCTCCCGCGCCAGCGGGGTGTGGGCGGCGATGAAGGTGGTCACCAACGTCGCCGACGGCGCTTCGACCGCCTCGCTCAGCCCCGCCTGGTCACCGCCGGACCTGACGGACACCGCCGCCTACCGGCACGTCCCGCACGCCCGGCTGCTCGGCGCCGAGCTGGCCGGCCTCGAGCGCAGCCTCCAGCAGGTCCGGCTGCCGATCGCGCTGGAGTACCTGCGCCGCAGCGGGGTCAACCGCATCCTCGGCGCCCGCGACCGGGCGAGGATCGGCATCGTCGCGGCGGGCAAGACCTACCTGGACGTGCGCCAGGCGCTGGACGCCCTCGGGTTGGACGAGGCGGCCTGCGAACGCGCCGGGGTGCGCCTGCTCAAGCTCGGCGCCGTCGTCCCCGTCGAACCGGGCATCGTGCGGGAGTTCGCGCGCGGTCTCGACGAGATCGTCGTGGTCGAGGACAAGCGGGCCTTCCTGGAGACCGCCGTGCGCGACGTCCTCTACGGCACGCCCGAGGCCGCGCCGGTCGTCGGCAAGCACGACCCCACCGGTGCGCGGTTGTTCAGCGACGTCGGGGAGCTCGACCCGGATGCGGTGGCCGCCGGGCTGGGGAAGCGGTTGCGCGCCCGCGGTGTCGCCGTGGCCACCCCGGCGGAGCCACGTCCGCGGAGCCGGCTTTCGCTGCCGCTGGCGACCCGCACCCCGTACTTCTGCTCGGGCTGCCCGCACAACTCGTCGACCGCACCACCGGACGGTGCTCTGGTGGGCGCGGGAATCGGCTGTCACGCCATGGTCCTGACCATGCCGGAAGAACAGGTCGGCACCGTCACCGGGCTCACCCAGATGGGCGGGGAAGGCGCCCAGTGGATCGGCATGTCGCCGTTCGTCGACGCCGCCCACTTCGTCCAGAACCTCGGCGACGGCACCTTCGCGCACTCCGGCAGCCTGGCGGTCCGGGCCGCCGTGGCCGCCGGAACGCCGATCACCTTCAAGGTCCTGTTCAACTCCGCGGTCGCGATGACCGGGGGCCAGGACGCCGTCGGCGGCGAAGGCGGGCTCGGCCGGCTGGTGGCCACCGTGCTCGCCGAAGGCGTGACGAAGGTCGTGGTCACTTCCGACGAACCCCGCATGACCCGCGAGGCGCTGCGTCGCGGCGGGATCGCGCTGCGCGGGCGGGTCGCGGTCCGGGATCGCGGCGACCTGCTCGACGTGCAGACCGAACTCGCCGCCGAGCCCGGCGTGACCGTGCTGGTCCACGACCAGGAATGCGCCGCGGAGAAGCGCCGTGCGCGCAAGCGCGGGAAGCGGCCGATCCCGACGGCGAAGGTGATGATCAACGAGCGGGTCTGCGAGGGCTGCGGCGACTGCGGCCGGAAGTCCAACTGCCTGTCGGTGCACCCCGTCGAGACCGAGTTCGGGCGCAAGACCCGCATCCACCAGTCCTCCTGCAACCTCGACTACTCCTGCCTCGACGGCGACTGCCCCTCCTTCGCGACCGTGACTCCCGCCCGGCGGCGCACCCCCGCCCGCCCGCGGGAACCCGGGCCGCTGCCCGAGCCGGTCCGCCGCGTGCCCGCCGACGACTTCGCCATGCGGATCACCGGGGTCGGCGGCACCGGCGTGGTCACCGTCGCGCAGGTGCTGGCCACCGCGGCCGCCCTCGACGGCAGGCACGTCCGGGCCCTGGACCGGACCGGGCTGGCGCAGAAGGGCGGCGCCGTCGTCTCCGACGTCAAGATCAGCACGGCGCCGCGGACCCGCGCCGCCGCGCTCGCCGCGGGTGAATGCGACCTCTACCTGGGCTGCGACTCCCTGGTGGCCACCGACCCCGCCCACCTGCGCACGACCGCCCCGGACCGGACCATCGCCGTGCTGTCCACCGCGGAGGTCCCCACCGGCCACATGGTCGTCGACCCCGAGCAGCGCTTCCCCGAGGCCGACGGCGTGCGGGCCGCCCTCGACGGCCGCGTCGCCACCGCGCACCACCTCCCCGCCGACGAGCGCTCGGCGGCGCTGTTCGGCGATGGCCAGTTCGCCAACATGCTCCTGGTCGGCGCGGCGTACCAAGCCGGGGCCCTGCCGCTACCGGCCGAGGCGATCGAGACCGCGATCCGGCTCAACGGGGCGCAGGTGGACACCAACCTCCTCGCGTTCGGCCACGGCAGGTGCCTGGTCGCGCGCCCGGAGGACGAGCCGGCACCGGTGCGGCTCGGCATCGACGAGCTGATCGCCCAGCGGACGGCGGACCTGACCGAGTACCAGGACGCCCGCTACGCGGCGGCCTACGCGCGCTTCGTCACCGACGTCCGCGCGCGGGAGCACGCGGTGCGGCCGGGCAGCACCGAACTGACCGCGTCCGTGGCCCGCAACCTGCACAAGCTCATGGCCTACAAGGACGAGTACGAGGTCGCACGCCTGTGCCTCGATCCCGCTTTCGACCAGAGCGTGCGCGACCAGTGGGGCGCGGGCGCGAAGGTCCACCACCGGCTGCACCCGCCGGTGCTGCGCGCGCTCGGGATGGACCGCAAGATCGCCCTCGGCCCCTGGTTCCGCCCGGCCTTCCGCGTCCTGCGCGCCCTGCGGCGGCTCCGCGGCACCGCGTGGGACCCGTTCGGCCGCGCCCACGTCCGCACGGTCGAACGCGAGCTCATCACCGAGTACCGCGGCGCCGTCGAGGTGGCGTTGCACGCGCTCACCGAGCGGTCCCTGCCCACCGCGGTGGAGCTCGCCGAACTGCCCGACCTGGTCCGCGGCTACGAGCGGATCAAGCTCGACAACGTCGAGCGGTACCGCGTCCGGCTCCGCGCGCTGCTCGACCAGCTCGAACCGCCGCGGTGACCCGTCGCCGGCCCGGCTCCGGACCACGGCCGGTCGGTTCCGCCCGTCATCCGCGGTCGTCGTCGGCGGTGGCCTTTTCAGCGCTGACGGTGGTGAGGTGGCGGTGCATGGCGGCGGATGCTTCCCGGCGGCGGTCGGCGAGCAGGAGGTCGGCGATCTCGACGTGCTCGCGGCACCGGACGATCGCGCGGTCGCGGGCCAGCGAGCGGCGGTATTCGATGAGCCGTCGCAGGCGGTCGATGCGCTGGAGGGTGTCGATGAAGAACGTGTTGCGGCTGCACCGCATGACGGCTTCGTGGAAGCCGCTGTTGAGGTCGAACAGCTCCGCGTTGCCGATGTTCCAGATGCCGCCGTCGACGAGGCGCCGCTGCTGGGCGCGCACCTCCTCGATGGCGGTGCGGTCGAGGGCGAAGGTCGGTTCGAGGATGGCGGCGGGTTCGATGGCCAGGCGGAGCCGGTAGCTGTCCTGGTAGGAGCGCAGTTCGGTGAGCATCGGCTGGAATTCCCAGCCGTAGCCGGGGAGCCGTTCGATCCAGCCTTCGCCGCTGATGCGGCGCAGGATGCGGATGAGCTGGGCGGGGGTGAGGCCGTAGTCGCGGGCCAGCCCGTTCTCGGTGACCCGATCGGGGAGGTTGCCGTCGAGGCGGTCGGCGGCGATGCGCAGGTACAGCTGCTCGGTGTCGTCGGCCTCGGTCCGCGCCGCGGGGAGCTCCTCGGGTGGTCGCAGGACGGTGTAACCGCCGCGTTCGGCGAGGCCGACGACACCGTCGTCGGCCAGCAGCCGCAGCGCGCTGCGGATCGGTGACCGGGACACGCGCAGGTGCTCGGCGAGCTTGCGTTCGACCAGCTTGGCGCCCTGGGGCACCTGCCGCTCGCGGAGGTGGTTCACGATGCGTTCGGCGGTCTGGCGCGCCAGCGGGGTCGGTGCCACGGTGCGCGTCCCCTCCTTCCCGGTCGCCGCGAGCTGCGGTCGCGGTCCTGGACCAGGTTAGGACGCGCCCGTCGTCACAGCGGCAGGACGTCGATGACGTGCTCGACGGCCGGTGGTTCGGCGAAGTGCGGCCCGACCAGCTCCCGCCAGCGGGCGTACCCTTCCGAGGAGCGGAAGATCGCGGTGTGGTGCTCGACGGTCTCCCACTCGACCAGGAGCCGGTACAGCAGGGGGTCTTCCACGCTTCGGACGAGCCGGACGCTCCGGCATCCCGCCGCGGCGCGGAACACGGGGACGGCTTCGGCGACCGCCGCCTCGAACGCCTCCTCGTCGCCGCTGTTGATCCGGATGTGCGCGATCTCGGTGATCATGGAGTTCTCCTCTCAGGTCAAGGTGATGGCGCCGGTGAGCACGGTGCAGCCCACCATGCCGAGCGAGACGACCGCGACCCGCAGCAGCGCGAAGCGCTGGAGCTCGCCGATGTCCTTGCCGATCAAACCGAGCAGGACCCACAGGGGCGCCGATGCCGGGCCGATGGAGTGCAGCATCTGCCCGACCACGCCGGCCCGGGCGATCTCGTAGGCGGGGATGCCGTGGTGGCTCGCCGACTCGGCGAGCACCGGCAGGATGCCGAAGAAGTAGGCGTCGTTGGACATGAAGAAGCTCAGCGGCAGCCCGATCAGCGCGGTGAACAGCGGGATCAGGTTCCCGAGCGAGTCGGGCACCGCGGCGAGCAGGGTGCGGGCCATCGCGTCGACCATGCCGGTCTCGGACAGGATCCCGGTGAAGATGCCGGCCCCGAGCACCAGGATGACCACGGGCACGGCGTTGGCGGCGTGCTTGCGGATGACCTCGCCCTGCTCGGCGAGCTTCGGGTGGTTGGCCAGCAGCGCGATCACGAACCCGGCCATGAACAGGGTGACCAGCTCGGCCACGCCCAGGACCAGCAGGACCAGCAGCAGGACGGTCAGGGCGGCGTTGAACCACAGGCGCCAGCCGCGCGCTTCGACGTCGGTGCGCTGCTCGCGCAGTTCGCGGGAGACCTCGGCCAGGACCGCGTCGTCGATGCGCTTGCGCTGTCCCCGCCCGAGGAGGTAGGCGACCACGATGATCAGCGCCGAGGTCAGCAGCAGGCTCGGGATCAGGGGGGTGAAGTAGGTCGTGGCGTCGAGGTGGAGCACGGAGATGGCCCGGGTGGCCGCGCCGCCCCACGGTGTCGAGCCGGAGATCGCACCGAGCGCCATGGTCGCGATGGTGGCGATGACCAGCGGGTTCATCCCGATCCGGCGGTAGATCGGCAGGAAGGCCGAGCAGATGATCATGTAGCTGGTGGTGCCGTCGCCGTCGAGCGCGACCAGCAGTGCGAGCACCGCGGTGCCCACGCAGATCCGCACCGGGTCGCCCTGGGACAGCCGGATGATCCCGTTGCTGATCGGGTCGAACAGCTTGGCGTCCATCATGACGCCGAAGTAGAGGACCGCGAACAGCAGGAGCACGGCTGTCGGCGCGACGGTTTCGATCCCCGCCATGGCCATGTCGCCGAGGTCGGCGCCGCGGCCCGCGATGACCGCGAAGAGCACGGGCGCGGTGATGATGGCGACGAACGCGGTGGCGTACCTGCGCATGACCAGCACCATGAACGTGCCGAGTGTCAAGAAGCCTAAGGTGGCGAGCATCGTTGCTGCTCCTAGCGGGCTCGGGTTTCCGGGCAGGAGGTGTCGCCCGGGGCGGCCGTGGTGGCCGCCCCGGTGAGGTGGCGGTGGGTCAGCCGGCGGTGGTGCCGTGCTCGGCGTCGACGCGCGTGGTCACGCCGGTGCCGACCAGGGTGCGGGTGGCGTCGACGGAGGCGTAGGTCCAGAGGATGCGCATCGGCGCGGTGTCGGAGGCGTTGCGGAAGCGGTGGGGGACCCCGGCCGCGACGTAGGTGGTGTCGAAGCGGGTGAGCCGGTGTTCGGTGCCGTCGATCTCGACGATCGCGTCACCATCGAGGATGACGACGCTCTCCGGGCAGTTGTGGGTGTGCAGCGGGATTCCCGCGCCACCGTCGAAGAGGGTCTGGCCGTTGAGGAACACCTGCGCACCGCGCGCCCGGGTGACCAGCGGGATGGTGCTCGCGCCGCCGCCTCGGGAGAAGGCGTCGAGTTCGGCCGGGCGCAGCACCGCGGGCGGGAAGTCCGCGCAGCAGGGGTCGTCGGGCTGTGCGTTCATCAGGCACCGATCCAGAGCGTTTTGACGTTGACGAATTCGCGGATGCCCTCCGCGCCGAGCTCGCGGCCGTAGCCGGACTTCTTGATGCCCCCGAAGGGGAGTCGCGGATCGGAGGCGACCAGGCCGTTGATGAACACCGCGCCGGCGTCGATCCGGCGCGCGAAGACCCGGGCCCGCTCCAGGTCGCGGGTCCACAGCGCCGCGCCGAGGCCGAATTCGGTCCGGTTGGCCAGGGTCAGCGCCTCTTCGGCGTCGGCGACGCGGGTGATCGCGGCGACCGGGCCGAAGGTCTCCTCGGTGAAGGCGGCCATGCCGGGGGTGACGTGGTCGAGCACGGTGGGCGAGTAGAAGAACCCGGGGCCGTCCAGCGGCTGTCCGCCGGTGCGGACGTGCGCGCCCGCGTCGACCGTGCGCCGGACCTGGTCGTGCAGCGCGTCGCGCAGGTCGGCCCGGGCCATCGGGCCGATCCTGGTGGCGGGATCGGTGGGATCGCCGACCCGCAGCGCCTCCGCGGCTCCGGTGAAGGCGGCGACGAACTCATCGGCCACGGCGTGTTCGACGAGGAACCGCTTGGCGTTGACGCAGCTCTGCCCGACGTTGGTGAACCGCGCTGCCACCGCGGTGTCGGCAGCGGCGGTGATGTCGGCGTCGGCCAGCACGATGAACGGGTCGGACCCGCCGAGTTCGAGCACCTGCTTCTTGAGCTGCGCGGCGGCCTGGGCCGCCACGATCGAGCCGACCTCGGTGGAACCGGTGACCGTGACCGCAGCGATGCGGTCGTCGGCGATGAGGTCGGCGACCGCGGGGACCGGCAGCAGCAGGCTGCGGCACAGGCCCTCCGGCGCACCGGCCTCGCGGACCACGTCCTCCACGGCCAGCGCGCATCGCGGCACGTTGTTGGCGTGCTTGAGGATCGCGCCATTGCCCGCCGCCAGCGCCGGCGCGGCGAAGCGGAAGAACTGCCAGAACGGGTAGTTCCACGGCATGATCGCCAGCACCACGCCGAGCGGATCGTGGACGACCGCCGATTCGGCGGCGCCGGACTCGATCGGCCGGTCGGCGAGGTGGTCGGCGGCGTGCTCGGCGTAGTGCTCGCAGGTCAGCGCGCACTTGTCGATCTCGGCCCGGGATTCGGCGATGGGCTTGCCCATCTCCGCGGTGATCAACCGGGCGTACTCGTCGCGGCCCGCGCGCAGGACGGCGGCGATCGAGCGCAGCAGTCCGACCCGTTCGGCGATCGGGAGCCCCCGCCACCGCCGCTGCGCGGACGCGGCGGCGTCGAGCGCGGCGTCGACGTCGGTGCTGGTGTGCGGCTCGAACCGGGCGAGTTCGGTCCCGATGGCGGGGTTGGTGGACCGGATCATCACGCGCCGCCCTCCTCGTCCAGTGCTGCCACGACGGCGTCGGTGAACGCGGCGGTGCCCAGGGAGCCGCCGATGTCGCGGGTGCGGGTGGCGGGGTCGGACAGGGCCGCCCCGACGGCGGACTCGATCCGGGCAGCGGCTTCGGTCAGCGCCGGGGCGGTGTGCCGGGTGCCGAGCCAGTCGAGCAGCATCGCCGCCGAGAGGATGAGCGAAGTGGGGTTGGCGATCCCCTGACCGGCGATGTCCGGGGCGGATCCGTGCTGGGCCTGGCCGACGCAGATGTCGTGGCCGGCGTTGATGGAGCCGCCGAGGCCCAGGCTGCCGGACAGTTCGGAGGCCTCGTCGGAGAGGATGTCGCCGAACATGTTCGTGGTCACCAGGACGTCGAAGGTGTGCGGTCGGCGCACCAGCAAGGCGGCCGCGGCGTCGACGATCAGTTCTTCCAGCTCGACGTCGGGGAAGTCGGCGGCGACCTCGCGGACCTCGCGCAGGAACAGGCCGTCGGAGAGCTTGACCACGTTGGCCTTGTGCACGGCGGTGACCTTCTTGCGCCGGGTGCGGGCGAGTTCGAACGCCGCGCGTGCGATGCGCTCGCAGGCCTTCGCCGAGATCTTGCGCACCGACAGCGCCAGGTCCTCGTCGGGCATGAACTCGCCGGTTCCGGCGACCATGTTGCGGTCGGAGTAGAAGCCCTCGGTGTTCTCGCGAACGATCACCAGGTCCATCGGGTGCCGCAGGATCGACAGGTCGGGGTGCGAGCGGCACGGCCGCACGTTGGCGAACAGCTCGAAGGCGGTGCGCAGCTCGGCCGAAGGGTTGATCCCGCCGTCAGCTCGTGGCGGGTAGTCGTAGTGCTGCACCGGACCGAGCACGACGCCGTCGACCTGCGGGATCCGCTCCATCACCCGCCGCGGCAGCGTGGTGCCTTCTTCGGCGAGCGCTTTCAGGCCGATGTCGTGGGTTTCGAGTTCCAGTCCGAGGCCGAGCAGGCGGTCGGTGGCGGTGAGGACCCGGAGGGTGGCGTCGGTGATCTCGGGACCGATGCCGTCCCCGGGCAGGACGAGCAGTTGCACGGTGACAGGTTCCTCTCGTGGTCGGCCGAGTTGGCCGTGACAGGACCCTAGAACCAGTACTGGTTTTTTTCAATGGTGAAGTACCAAAACCGTGCTCCCCGGCGAAGCGGGGCCGCTCGCGCCCGGCCAGGACGGGGTCAGTCGCCGGGACGCCGGTCGACGGGGAGGTTGCGGGTCAGGGCGCCGGTGAGGGCGAGTCCCGCGGCCGTCACCCAGAGCACTCCCGCGGCACCCACCCCTGCCGCGACCAGTCCGACCGCCCCCGGGATGACGACCTGGCCGGCCCGGTTCCCGGTGAGCCGCAAGGACATCGCGCGACCGCGTGCGCCTGGCGGGGCGGACTCGGCGAGCCAGGACATCGTCAGCGGTTGGCCCACGCCCAGTCCGAACCCGGCGACCGCGACCGCGATGAGGAGCAGCCAGACCGGGACCGGGGCGGCGGCCGCGGCGAGCCCGGCGGCGGCGGCCACGATGCTCAGGCCCAGCAGGCGGCGGCGCCCGAGCAGGTCCGAGAGCCGCCCGAGGAAGAACCTCGACACCATCGACGACGCGGCGCGCAGCACCAGCAGCGCGCCGATCAACGACGCGGCGATGCCGCGTTCGGCCCCGAGCGCGGGCAGGTAGACCAGGGAGATGTCGACCGCGGCGAGCACGGTGCACGCGGTCAGCAGCGCGCCGGGCAGTCCGGGGAGCCGCAGCAGCGAGCGCACGCCGACGTTCTCCGCCGGGGCCGGGCCGGCTGCGGCCTCGGTGCCTTCGATCGCGAAGGTCAGGGCGAAGAGCACGACGGCGATCGCGATGCCGCCCTGGAAGATCGGGGCGGTGTCCGGGATCGCCCGGGTACCGCCGAAGGCCACGATCAGGAGAGGTCCGGCGGCTTGGCCGAGCGAGGCCGCGAAGGTGTAGTAGCCGAACGCGGAATCCATCCGGCCCGCCGACGTGCTGTTGGCCACCAGCGCCTGTTGCCCGACGATCGCCCCGAGGTGCGCGGTACCGAGCACCACGCTGCCGGCCACCAGGCCGGGCACGGTGTGGCCGAGCACGAGCAGCAGCGTGCCCGCCGCGCACATCAGCAGGCTGCCCGCCAGCATGATGCGTCGCTCGCCGAGCCGGTCGACGATGTGCCCGGCGGGTAGCGCGAGCACCAGCGGGACCACGGCGAAACTGCCGGCGAGCACGCCGAGCCAGGACGCCGGAACGCCCAGTTCCAGTGCTCGGTAGGTGGTGGCGGGGCGCAGGACGAACGTGATGAGCTGGGTCAGGGTCGCGTGCCCGAGCAGCGCCCAGACCCGCCAGTTCGCGGTGGTCACCGCGGCAGGCGCCGGGTCGCCTGGGCGGCGAGGCTGGTGTCGATGTGCTCGGTCATCACCGCGGCGGCCCCGTCGGAGTCGCCCGCGATGATCGCGTCGGCCAGCATCTGGTGCTCCTGGTCCTTCTTGGCCCTGGCGTCCGGCCCCCGGTCGACCTCCAAGGCGAACCTGCGGTAGCGGTCGGCCTTGTCCCACAGCCCTTCCAGCGCCTCGACGAGCAGTTCGTTGTGCGCGGCCCGGTAGATCGCCCGGTGGTAGCGCCGGTGGTGCAGCAGATGTTCGTAGTCGGGGTTCCCGGGCATCGCGCGCAGACCCGCCAGGGACGCGCGGATCTCGGCGATGTCGTCCTTGGTGCGCCGTTGCGCGGCCAGCGACGCGGCCATCGGGTCCAGGGACCGCCGCATCTCCAGCAGGTCGCGGTTCTCCTCGGCCTTGAGCTCGGTGACCTTGGCGTCGCGGTGCGCGCCGAGCTCGACCAGCCCTTCGGACTTCAGCCGCCGCAGGGCCTCCCGGAGCGGGGTGGTGCTGATGCCGATGGTGCGCGCGAGCGTGGCCTGGTTGATCACCGACCCCGGCGGGAGCTCGCCGGAGAGGATCTTCTTCCGCACCTCGTCGTAGGCCACGTCGCCCTTGGTCGCCAGCGGCGCCGCCGGTTCTGCCATCGTCCCGCGACCTCCTCGCTCGCTTATAGCCTACAACAGGGCTGGTGGCGCCTCGCGGGCAACGTTATCAGTCTGCTCACAAGCACAGTGGTGAGCGTCCGGTGGGTTCGAGCGGTGCTCCGGTGTCGGTGTTGACCAGTGAGGTTATAACATCCACGATGGCCGGACGGCAGCGCGTCCGTGCCGCGCGGGACGAGGCGCTGCGCCGCGCCGGCCGCCTGGTCGAGGAGGGCGTGGACGAGACCGTGCGCACCGGCACCGCCACCACCGACCGCGGTGGCTCGGCCGGGACCACCGCCTTCGCCGCAGTGGTCGCCGAGACCATCCGGGCTTCGGCATGCTCGTTCCGAGCGCGGTCGGTGCCGCTGACGGGGCAGGCGTCGCGGCGACCTTCGCGCGGTGGTCCACTTCGGACTTCCCGAGGCCGGATGGGTGCGCTGCGGTGGTGCTCGCGCCGACACCGCAGCTCCCGGGCGGCCCGTCGGCTGCGGTGCCTGCTGCCACCGGACGAGCGCAGGACCTACAGTCGGTGGTGGGCGTCGGCCGTCGCGGGCGGAGCTTCGCCGGCGGGACACTGGAGCCAGCGCGTGAGTACCAATGTGTGAGTAGGAGTGCGGCGGTGCGCAAGGTGAAGGACCTGACCGGTCCTGGGCACACGGACCAGTTCGGGATCGGTGGCACGGACCTCGGGGTCATGGCGACGGCTCCGGACGGGCGGCTGGTCGCGGTGTTCGGCGACACCTTCGAGCGGGCGGGCGTCGGGGGTCCCGGGTGGCGGTCCCCGGTGGTGCTGTTCGCGGACCCCGCGACCCGCCAGGCGGGCATCGAGTGGACCGGCTCGATCGGGCCCCGCCGCCGGTACGCGGATCAGGCGTTGCCGTACCACCACGACTCGATGATCAACGGGTTGCGGGTCAGCACCGTGCTCCCGACCGATCTCATCACCATCGGTGACGAGATGTACCTGCACGTGATGGTGTGCGCGGGGATCGGTCACGTGCACTGGTCCGAGATCCACCGCTCCACCGACAACGGCGAGACCTGGCACCACACCGGCGCCACCTGGCCCGGTGACCACCTCGGCGGCCTGTTCCAGATGCTGACCTGGGAACTCGGCGAGGACGGCTTCGTGTACGCCTTCTCCACCGGGTTCCAGCGGGACCGGGGTCTGCTGCTCCAGCGGGTGCCCGCCGACCGGATCGCGGACCCGCGCGCGTGGGAGGGCTGGGGCTTCCGGGAGGGCGTCTGGGCCTGGGGCAACCCGCCGACGCTCGTCCTCACCGGAGCCTACGGCGAGCTGTGCCTGCGCCGGGTGGACGGGCGGTGGCTGCTGGCGCTGTTCGACGCGGGCAACTACCGGATCGACGTGCTGAACCTGGACGGGCCCACGTCGAACCTCTACGAGGCGGGGCGCGGCACCGTCCTGCACGGCGCCTCCTGGCACCGCGAGGACCACGCGGGCGGGCACGTCGCCCAGCTCTACGGTCCCTACATCGTGCCCGGTTCGACGCTGGACGACCTGCACCTGGTCGTCAGCCAGTGGAACACCGAGAAGGACTGGCCCTACCGCTCCATGCAGTTCGCGGGCTCCGCCCCAGGACCCGGCGACCGCCCCGCGCCGCCCGCCGAACCACCCGGCCTGAACCTCCGGACGGCCGCCGGGGACCTCGCCAAACGAGGCATCGGGTGGGGCCTCAAACGGCTGCTGAAATGAGGGAGCGGTCGCGCGGGCCCGCGGGCTGGCGCGCACCGTTGCATCTAGCATGCCGGTGTCCACGAGGTACGACAACTGCTGTGCTGATGCCGTTCGGTGCGCGGGCTTCCGGGCGGGTCGGCGATTCACGGAGGTCGCGATGTTCGCCGAGCACGGGTCCGCCGCCCGGGAGTCCACGCGCGGAGCGACGTCGTGAGCAGGCAGCCGGACGTGACGCTCGCGCAGCTGAGGTACTTCGTCGAGGCGGCGTCGGTGCTGAGCATGACCAAGGCGGCCGAGGAGCTGCGGGTGGCCCAGTCGGCGGTGTCGGCGGCGGTCGCCCAGCTCGAACGGCAGGTGGGCACGCCGCTGTTCATCCGCCAGCACGCCCGCGGGCTCGTGCTGACGGCGGCGGGCGAGGAGATGCTGCGCGACGTGCGCGGACTGCTCGCGCACGTCGGTGAGGTCCTGGACGCGGCGCGCGGCCGCGGCGACGACGTCCGCGGCCGGATCAAGCTGGCGTGCATGGTCACCCTCGTCCCGTTCGTGCTGCCCGACCTCCTCGCGGAGTTGAGCGGGAGCTGCCCCGGGCTCGAAGTCGAGGTCCTGGAGCTCGAGGCGGCCGCGGTCAGCACCGCGCTGCGCAGCGGCACGGTCGAGGTCGCCGTGACCTACGACCTCGGCCTCGGGCAGGGGGTGGCGCGGGAGGTCATCGCCGAGGTCCCGCCGTACGTGGTCTTGCCCCCGGGGCACCCCCTCGCGGACCGCTCGGCGGTGCGGCTGAGCGACTTGGCGGACGAGCCGATGGTGCTGCTGGACCTCCCGCACAGCCGCGAGTACTTCCGCGAGCTGCTGGCGGCGGCCGGCGCGCCGCCGCGGATCGCCTACCGGTCGAGCAGCGTCGAGGCGGTGCGCGGGATGGTCGCCCGGGGGCTCGGCTTCTCCCTGCTGAACCAGCGGCCGGTGCTGGACGGGACCTACGGTGGGGGATTCGTCGAGGCTCGCCCGATCGCCGACGACGTCCCGTCGCTGTCGGTCGTGGTGGCGTGGATGGAGTCGGTGCGGCGCACCGCGCGGGCGCGCGCCGTCACCGACAGCGCCCGGGAGGTCGTCCAACGGCTCCGCTCGGCGACCGGGGAGCCGGCGCCGGGAGGTCGCGCCCGGTCGTGACGCTCCGGGGTCGCACCCGGGCATCCGGCGAGCCGACCGGAGGGGCACCGCCGCCGAGCGCGCCCGGCAACGCGCTCACGTGGGCCTTCTCGCGGTAGTGCATCGGCGAATCCGATGCAACGGACAAGTTATCTCTGTTTGCCCGATGTGAGCTGGGCCGCTTAGCGTCGCCCCACGAACGGCCGCCGACGTCCGGAAGCGCCGTTCTCGGCAGGGCGCCGGAGCGCGGGCCTGTCGTCTTCTCGCGATGCCCGCTGGAGGTCCCCGTGTCCGATCCCACCGCACGTTCCGCCGCGGACACCGCGCGCGACGCGGCCGTCCACGCCGATCCCGCCTCGCTGCGCCGGAGCGTGGCCGCCGGCGCGATCGGCGTCTTCGTCCACTGGTTCGACTGGGCCGTCTACGCCTACCTCGCCACGACGATCGCGACGGTGTTCTTCCCGGCCGAGGACGAGGTCGCCGGCGTGCTGTCGGTGTTCGCCGTGTTCGCGGTCTCGTTCGGCATCCGCCCGCTCGGCGCGCTGGTGTTCGGGCCGCTCGGCGACCGCATCGGTCGGCGGCGCACGCTGTCGATCGTCATCATCGTGATGTCGATCGCGACGCTGGTGATCGGGTTGCTTCCCGGGTACGGGACGATCGGGATCGCCGCGCCGATCCTGCTGGTCGCGGTCCGGTTGGTGCAGGGCTTCGCCGCCGGCGGCGAGTTCGGCAGCGCCGCCAGCTTCCTGGCCGAGCACTCGCCCCGGTCCCGGCGCGGCTTCGGCGTGAGCTGGCTCGAGGTCGGGTCGCTGCTCGGCTTCCTCGCGGGCTCGCTCGCCTTCTACCTGCTCTCGGTCTCGCTGACGCCCGAGCAGATCACCGCCTGGGGGTGGCGGATCCCGTTCCTGATCGCGGCACCGATGGGCGTCATCGGCTACGTCATCCGGACCAAGATCGAGGACACGCCGGAGTACCGGGCGCTGGAGGCGACCGGTTCGGTGTCGCGCAGCCCGGTCGCGGAGCTCTTCCGCGTCAACCTGCGGCAGCTGCTGCAGGCCGCCGGGCTCATGACGATGATGCACGTGCTGTTCTACGCGGTGCTCACGTACCTGGTGAACTACCAGACCGAGCACCTGGGGCACTCCGCCGAGAGCGCCGCGCTGCTGTCGACGTTCGCCTCGCTGCTCGGGCTGGTGCTGGTGCCCGCGTTCGGCCGGCTGTCCGACCGGGTCGGCCGCAAGCCCGTCATGGTCGGTGCCGCCGTCGTCCTGCTGGTCGCGGCCACACCCGCCTACCTGCTGATGCAGACGGGGATGGTCGGCACCGTCGTCGCGGCGCTCGGGTTGGCCGCGATCCTCTCGGCGATCCTCGGAACCCACGCCGTGTGGGCCGCCGAGACCTTCCCGACGCGGACCCGCCAGGGCGGGCTGTCGATCGCCTACAACATCACCGCAGCGCTCTTCGCGGGCACGGTGCCGTTCTTCATGACGGTCCTCATCTCGGCCACCGGCAGCCTCCTGGTCCCCGGCCCGTACCTGATGGTCGCCGCCGTGATCGGGCTGGTCGCCGCCCTGAGCATGCGCGAGACGGCCGGGCGCGGCCTGCTCCAGGACCAGGACCTGCCCGCCCGCTCCGGGGAGGACGCGTCCGCGCGCCCGGCTTCCGCCGGCGGCGCCCGCTCCTGAACGTCAGCACGGACGTGCGGCACGGTTGCATCGGTTCGTCTGATGCAGGTATTCGGAAACATGTCTTGGACTGTTGCAGTGGAATCGCCGAAACTCGGCTCATCGGGAGAACGTCGTGACTCCTGGAACGGAGGTTGAGATGTCGCACCACGAGACCGAGGTTCTCGTCGTCGGCGCGGGGCAGGCCGGGGTGGCCATGAGCGAACACCTCGGCGCGCGCGGGATCGGGCATCTGGTGCTGGAGCGCGATCGCATCGCCGAACGCTGGCGCACCGGGCGCTGGGACTCCCTCGTCGCGAACGGCCCGGCGTGGCACGATCGCTTCCCGGGACTGCTGTTCGCCGATGTCGATCCTGATGGTTTCGCGTCGAAGGACCAGGTGGCGGACTACTTCGTCGAGTACGCCGACAAGATCGGCGCACCGATCCGCTGCGGCGTGGACGTCCAGCGCGTGCGGAAGAACGTCGGGCGCCCCGGCTTCCACGTGCGGACCTCGGAGGGGACGATCGAGGCGCGCCACGTCGTGGCGGCGACCGGACCGTTCCAGAAGCCGGTCATCCCCCCGGTGGTCCCCGAGGACGCGGACGTGGTCCAGCTCCACTCCAGCTCCTACCGCAACCCGGAGCAGCTCCCCGACGGCGCCGTGCTCGTCGTCGGGGCGGGCTCGTCGGGCGTCCAGATCGCGGACGAGCTGCGGCGGTCCGGCCGGAAGGTCCACCTGTCGGTCGGTCCGCACGACCGGCCCCCGCGGCGGTACCGCGGGCGCGACTTCTGCTGGTGGCTCGGCGTGCTCAACAAGTGGGAAGCGGCGGCGCCGCCGCGGGGCGCCGAGCACGTCACGATCGCGGTCAGCGGCGCGCACGGTGGCCGGACCGTCGACTTCCGGGCGCTGGCGGCGGAGGGCATCACCCTCGTCGGGATGACCCGCGCGTACGAGGACGGCCGGTTGCGCTTCGCGCCGGACCTGCGCGAGAACATCGCGGGCGGCGACGCCAACTACCTGGCGATGCTCGACGAGGCCGACGACTACGTCGCGCGCAACGGGCTCGACCTGCCCGAGGAGCCGGAGGCCCGCACCTTCGGGCCGGACCCGGACTGCGTGGTCGACCCGCTCGTCGAACTGGACCTCGCCGGCGCCGGGATCACCTCGATCGTCTGGGCGACCGGCTTCGCCTCCGACTACAGCTGGTTGCAGGTCGACGCCTTCGACGACCACGGGAAACCCCGGCACGCCCGGGGTGTGTCCGCCGAGCCCGGGATCTACTTCCTCGGCCTGCCCTGGCAGTCGCGACGCGGATCGAGCTTCATCTGGGGGGTGTGGCACGACGCCGCGTACGTCGCCGAGCACATCGCGATCCAGCGCGGCTACCTCGCCTACCACGACGGCGGTGGAGCGCACGACCCGCGCCGGTCCGCCGCCGACCAGCACGCCGAATCCATCACCACCACCGGAGCAGCCTGATGCCGACCCACACCCGCATCCGCCCGTTCAACACCCGCGATACCTATCCCGAGCAGAACCTCGACAACGACCTGTGCCAAGCCGTGGTCGCGGGCAACACCGTCTACGTCCGGGGCCAGATCGGTCAGGACCTCGACACCAGCGAGTCGGTCGGGATCGGTGACGTCGGGGCCCAGGCCGAGCAGGCGATGGCGAACATCGACCTGCTGCTGCGCGAGGCGGGCAGCCGGATGGAGCACTTGGTCAAGCTGACCATCTACCTGGTCGACCCGCGCTACCGCGAGGCGGTCTACCGCACCGTCGGGCGCTGGACCCGGGGTGTGCACCCGATCTCCACTGGGGTCGTGGTGTCCGCGCTGGCGCGCCCGGAGTGGTTGTGCGAGATCGACGCCATCGCCGTGATCCCGGAGGGCGACCAGTGACCTTCTCCATCGCAGCCCGCCAGGACGGGCGCTTCGGCATGGCCGTGAGCTCGTCGAGCCCGGCGGTGGCGGCCCGGTGCGTGCACCTGAGGCCGGGGGTGGGCGCGGCCGCGTCGCAGAACGTGACCGATCCGCGGCTGGGCGGACGCTTGCTCGACCGGCTGGCGGCCCACGGCGATGCCGACCGGGCCCTGGCGGAGGTGGGCGAGGGCGCCACCGATCTGGACTACCGGCAGCTGACCGCGGTCGGGGCGACCGGCCCGGCCGCCTGGTTCAGCGGGCAGCGCACCCTCGGTACCCACGGTGGCGCGGTCGGTCCGCACTCGGTGGCGGCGGGGAACATGCTCGTCACCAGCGACCTGCCGTCGATCATGGTCGAGGTGTTCGAGTCGGCGACGGGCGAGCTGGAGGAGCGGTTGCTCGCCGCGCTGCGCGCCGCGCTCGACGCGGGCGGTGAGGAGGGCCCGGTCCATTCGGCCGGCGTGGCCGTCGTCGCCCCCGACGTCGAGTGGCGGGTGACCGACCTGCGGGTCGACTGGTCCGAGGCACCGATCGACCAGCTGACCGAAGCGGTGCGGGTGTGGCTCCCGCAGCGCGACGACTACGTCCGCCGCGGGCTGCGGCCCGCGACCGCGCCGTCGTACGGCGTTCCCGGCGACCTGTAGGAGGAACCCATGTCGAGCACGGTGACCCGCGAGAAGGCCGCGGTCCGCACCGCGGTGGACCGGGCGGCCGAGGAGCTGGTCGCGCTGTCGGCGGCGCTGCACGCCCGGCCGGAGACGGCCTGGGAGGAGCACCACGCCGCCGCGGCGGTCCCGGAGCTGCTCGAGCGTCGCGGGTTCACCGTGACCTCGGCCTACCTGGGGTTGGAGACGGCGTTCCTGGCCCGGTACGGCTCGGGGCCGCTGCGGATCGCGTTGTGCGCCGAGTACGACGCGCTGCCGGGGCTCGGGCACGCCTGCGGGCACAACCTGATCGCCGCGTCGTCGGTGGGTGCCGCGCTCGGGTTGGCCGAGGTGGCCGACGATCTCGGGCTGACCGTCGAGGTGTACGGCACCCCGGCGGAGGAGGGCGGCGGCGGCAAGATCGAGATGCTGGACCGGGGCGCGTTCCGCGACGTCGATCTCGCGATGATGGTCCATCCGGCGCCGGTCGACGTCGCCGAGGCGCGGCCGTTCGCGGTCAGCCACTCCCGGATCTCCTACCGGGGCCGGTCGGCGCACGCGGCGGCCTATCCCGAGGACGGGGTGAACGCGGCGGACGCGTTCACCGTCGCGCAGGTCGCCATCGGGTTGCTGCGCCAGCAACTCCCGTCGGGTTCGCGGGTGCACGGGGTCGTCACCGCCGCGGGGTCGGCGCCCAACGCGATCCCGGAGGATTCGTCGGGGCGGTGGTACGTGCGTGCGGAGAGCCTGGCCGAGCTGGCCGAGATCGAGCCGAGGGTGCTGCGGTGCTTCGAGGCGGGGGCCCTGGCCACCGGGTGCGTGCTGGAGGTGGAGGCGGAGAGCAAGCCCTACGCCGAGTTCCGCACCGATGCCCGCACGCTGGAGCACTACCGGGCCAACGCCGTGGAGCTGGGCCGCGAGTTCGCCTCGGGGGACCTGGCGGGCCGGATGAACCGGGCGTCGACCGACATGGGCAACGTGTCGCAGGTCGTGCCGGCCATCCACCCCTACATCGGGATCGGGTCGCTGCCTGCCACCAACCACCAGCGCGCCTTCGCCGCGCACTGCGTCGGTGCGGAGGCCGAACGGGCCCTGCTCGACGGAGCGATCGCGCTGGCCTGGACCGGGGTGGACCGGGCCCGGGACGGGGCGAGGTCGTGACTCCCGCGGCGGGCGGCACCGCCCGCGGGCGGACCGAGCAGGACATGCTCGGCACCGTCACCGTGCCCGAGCACGCCTACTACGGCGTGCACACCGCCCGCGCGCTGACCAACTTCCCGATCAGCGGTGAGACCCTGGCGGCCCGGCCGCACCTGATCGACGCCCTGGCCGCGGTCAAGCAGGCCGCGGCGTCGGCGAACGTGGCGGTGGCGGCGCTGCCGGAGCACATCGGCTCGGCGATCGTCGCGGCCTGCGAGGAGATCCGCGGCGGGGGCCTGCACGACCAGTTCGTCGTCGACCTGGTCCAGGGCGGGGCGGGCACCTCGACGAACATGAACGCCAACGAGGTGATCGCCAATCGCGCCCTGGAGGTCCTGGGCCTGCCGCGCGGCGACTACGCCGCGGTGCACCCGCTCGACCACGTCAACCTCGGGCAGAGCACCAACGACGTCTACCCGACGGCGGTCAAACTCGCCCTCGACGCCCACCTCCGGGAGTTGCTGGGCGCGCTGGCCCGGCTCCGGGAGGCGTTCGAGGGCAAGGCCGCCGAGTTCGCCGACGTCCTCAAGGTGGGGCGGACGCAGCTGCAGGACGCGGTGCCGATGACGCTCGGCCAGGAGTTCGGCGCGTTCGGGGTGACGCTCGGCGAGGACGAGGACCGGCTGTCCGAGGCGCGGCTGCTGCTGCACGAGCTCAACCTCGGCGGAACGGCCATCGGCACCGGCCTCAACGCCCGCCCCGGCTACCGGGAAGCCGTGGTCGCGCGGCTGCGCGACATCACCGGGATCAGCACGCTCGTCTCGGCCCCCGACCTCGTCGAGGCCACGCAGGACGTCGGGGTGTTCGTCCAGCTCTCCGGCGTCCTCAAGCGCACGGCGGTCAAGGTCTCGAAGATCTGCAACGACCTCCGGCTGCTGTCGTCCGGTCCGCAGGGCGGGTTCGCCGAGATCGAGCTGCCCGCCCGCCAGGCGGGGTCGTCGATCATGCCCGGGAAGGTGAACCCGGTCATCCCGGAGGCGATCAACCAGATCGCCTTCGACATCATCGGCAACGACGTGACGGTGACCCTCGCGGCGGAGGGCGGCCAGTTGCAGCTCAACGCGTTCGAGCCGATCATCGCGCGCGCTCTCGGCTCCGGGCTCGGGAACCTCACCGCCGGGCTGCGGGTGCTCGCCGAGCACTGCGTGGCGGGCATCCGCGCCCGCCGGGACCACCTCGCCGCGGTCGTCGCGGGTTCGACCGGCCTGGTGACCGCGCTGAGCCCGGCGCTCGGCTACGAGACGGCGTGCTCGATCGCGGTGGAGGCGCACCGGGACGGCCGTCCCGCGCTCGATCTGGTGCGGGAGCGGACCACCCTCACCGAGGAGCAGCTCGCCGCGCTGCTCGCCCCGGACGTCCTCACCGGTCGCCGCACCGCCACCTGACCCCCGGGCGTTCCCACCCGAAGCCGGACGGGCCCGCCCGGCGGCGGCCCCCCTCTCGGGCGACGCGGGCGCGGGTCCACCGCTGTTCCGGTGGACCCGCGCCGCCTGCCGTCAGTGGCTGCCGACGAGTTCGCCGGTGAGCTTGCCGTGCATGGCGGCGCTGTGCTCGTTGAGCCCGACGATCTCGACGGACTTGCCCTTGGCCTCGTACTTGGTGGTGATGGCGTCGAGGGTGGCCACGGTGGAGGCGTCCCAGATGTGGGCGTCGGTGAGGTCGATGACGACCTTGTCCGGGTCTGCGGTGTAGTCGAACCGGTACACCAGGTCGTTGCTGGAGGCGAAGAACAGCTCGCCGGTGACGTGGTAGACGACCTGGCCGCCGTCGGGGTCGGTGATCGCCGTGACGTCGGCGAGGTGGGCGACGCGGCGGGCGAAGATCACCATCGCGGTGATGGTGCCGACGACCACGCCGATGGCGAGGTTGTCCGTGGCCACGACGATGGCCACGGTCACGACCATCACGAGGATCTCACCGGTGGGCATCCGCTTGAGGGTGGTGGGGGCGATGCTGTGCCAGTCGAAGGTGCCGAAGGCGACGAGCACCATCACCGCCACGAGCGCGGCCATCGGGATCTGCGAGACCAGCGGCCCGAACGCGATGCACAGGACCATGAGGAACACCCCGGCCAGGAACGTGGACAGGCGGGTGCGCGCCCCGGAGGTCTTCACGTTGATCATGGTCTGGCCGATCATCGCGCAGCCGCCCATGCCGCCGAAGAAGCCGGTGACGATGTTGGCGATGCCCTGGCCGATGGACTCGCGGGTCTTGTTCGAGCGGGTGTCGGTGATGTCGTCGACGAGCTTGGCCGTCATCAGCGATTCCATCAGCCCGACCAGGGCGAAGGCCAGCGCGTAGGGGGCGATCAGCCCCAGGGTGTCCAGGGTGAACGGGACGTCGGGCACCCCGGGCACGGGCAGCGAGGAGGGCAGGCTGCCCTTGTCGCCCACGGTGGGCACGGCGATGCCGGCCGCGATGGTCAGCGAGGTCAGCGCCACGATCGACACCAGGGGTGCCGGGATCACCTTGGTGAGTTTCGGGAACAGCACCATGATCACGAGCCCGGCGGCGAACAGCGGGTAGACCTGCCACGGCACGTCGATCAGCTCGGGGACCTGGGCCATGAAGATCATGATGGCCAGGGCGTTGACGAAGCCGACCATGACGCTGCGCGGGACGAACCGCATCAGCCGGGCCACCCCGAGCGAACCGAGGAGGACCTGGAAGACGCCGCCCAGGATCACCGCCGCGACGAGGTGGCCCAACCCGTGCTCCCGGGCCAAGGGGGCGACGACCAGCGCCATGGCGCCGGTCGCGGCGGAGATCATGGCGCTGCGCCCGCCGACCACGGAGATGACGACCGCCATCGTGAACGAGGCGAACAGGCCGACGCTGGGGTCGACACCGGCGATGATCGAGAACGAGATGGCCTCGGGGATCAACGCCAGGGCGACGACGAGCCCGCCGAGGATCTCGGTGCGGGCGACCTTGGGGCTGAGCCAGGACGGCCTACCCGGCCGCAGGCGTGCGAGGGGCGGGGACGAAGGATTCGACACGGAACAACCTGACATGCTCGGGCGCCGCATCGCGGCGCGAAAGGACCACCGCGGCGGCGCGGCGGAACGCGGTGGGAATTGGGGCGCTGAAGTCGTCTGCGGAGGAGCCGTCGGCGGTGACGGCGCGGCGGGCGGTCAGATCACCGCGGCCTGCTCGGCGGACATGGACGCTCCTCGGCTCGTGATCGGAGTCGGGGACGTCGGTGACCCCGGGCTCGGTCGCGGTATCGGTGGCCGCGATGGCCCGCAACTCTCCCCTCACGTTAAATGAGGGGGTGGGAGGCGTGGAGGGGGCGGGGAGCAAATGAGTGCCGGATCACGTCCACCCGCGGACGCCGGGGGCAGGCCGCCGGGTGCGGTTCAGCGGCCCGCGTCGAGGTGGCTGCGGATCGTGGCGGCGAATTCCTCGGCGATGCGCAGTCTCGCGCGCAGGTCTTCGCAGGCGTTCTCGGCGGTGGCGCTGAACTCCGCCAGGCGCGCCTCGGGGTCCTCGATCGCGGGGCTGTCGGGCGTGGGGTCGAGGATGGCCAGCAGGTCCCGCATCTCCTCGAGCTGGAAGCCCAGCGGTTTCATGCGCTTGATCAGCTGGAGCCGGTCGATGTCGGGTTCGGTGTAGAGGCGGAAGCCGCCCTGGCTGCGGGCGCTGGGCACGACGAGTCCGACCTCGTCGTAGTAGCGGATCGTGCGCAGGGACAGCCCCGTGCGTTCGGCCACCTCACCGATCTGCATCCGCTCGCCCACACTGCTCCCTTCCCGCATCCGTTCCGGCTCGGCCCGGTCGACCGGTCGCCGGGCATCTGCACGACACTACCGCCGCCCGAGGTCGGCCGTCGCCCGCGCCTCCGGTCCTGGTGGGCGTCGCTCCGGGGGAGGGTGCCGACTGGAGCCGGGGGCGGGGGCGCGAGCGCCGGAACTGCGATCGCGACGCCGGTGCGGGTGTCGAGCACGAGTGCGGCGAGCGATCGTCCTCGTGCCGGAAGCCCCTTGCCGCGGAACCGGTGATCATAGCCAGGGGCGCACGGCCATGGCACGTGGTTGTCATCAATTGCCGCACGCGGCCCGTTCGCCGCCGCGCAGCAGTGCCGCGCCGTGACAACAAACGGCAACGCGTTGCCCCGCGGGCAGCCGCGCGAGAACCATGTGACTCCGGTCAACGGCGCGTGATGCCGCCGGTTGCGGGAGGTGATGTCCGCCCGGCCGCAAGATGAACATCCAATTCGGACAAGGGAGTCAGGAATTGAGACGTCACCGCACCTATCCTCCTGGGTCGGCGGTCGCCGCTCTCGCGGCGGTTCTCGCGGTTCCGGCCATGCTGCCGGGTGGGGCGCTCGCGTCGTCGCCGGACGCGTCCGAGCGAGCAGGTCACGACGTTCCCGAGGTCGAAGCCCGGGCCAAGCCCATCATCGAGCGCGGCGACCAGCGCTTCCGCGATCTCAACGCCAACGGCGGCGTGGACCCGTACGAGAACTGGCACCTGCCCCCGCAGGTGCGCGCCCAGGACCTCCTCCACCGGATGACCTTGGCGGAGAAGGCCGGGCTGATGCTGATCGACACGCTGAACGCCGGTTGCGGCGGCGCGGTCGACACCGGCTTGGCCGACGACTACCAGCACACCCAGCACATGCACCGGTTCGTCTTCCGCAACGAGGTGGTGCGGGAGGGGCGGCAGCGGTGCGACCCCGGCGAGGGCGCCACCCTCTCGCCGGAGCAAGCGGCGACCCACATGAACACCATCCAGGAACGCAGCGAGTCCACCCGGCTCGGCATCCCGGTGCTGTACAAGTCCAACGCGCGCAACCACATCGACGCCGATGCCCGGGAGGGCATCAACGAGTCGAGCGGTGCTTTCACCGCCTTCCCCAAGGAGGCGGGCCTCGCCGCGGCGGCGCTGGGCCGCCGAGCCGCCGCGGGCGAGCGACCGACGACCGGTGACCTGTCCGCGGTCGAGGACTTCGCCGAGGTGATGGCCGCCGAGTGGGAGGCGATCGGGCTGCGCGGCATGTACGGCTACATGGCCGACCTGTCGACCGAGCCACGGTGGTACCGCACCCATGAGACGTTCACCGAGGATCCCGAACTGGCCGCCCAGATCATGACCACCCTGGTGGGGACGCTGCAAGGCCAGGCCGACCGGCACGGCGTGTCGCTGTCGCCCGACAGCGCCGTCGCGCTGACCATGAAGCACTTCCCGGGCGGCGGGCCGCAGGAGCTGGGGCTGGATCCCCACTACGCGTTCGGCAAGACCCAGGTCTACCCGGGTGGTGCGTTCGGCGCGCATCTCCGGCCCTTCGAGGCGGCCATCGAGGCCGGGGTGTCCTCGATCATGCCGTACTACGGCGTCCCGGTGGACGTCACCCACGAGGGCGTCGACTACGACCAGATCGGTTTCGCCTTCAGCGAGCAGACGATCGACGGGTTGCTGCGGGAGCAGCTCGGCTTCCAGGGCTACGTCAACTCCGACACCGGCATCATCAACGACCGGGCGTGGGGTCTCGAAGAGGCCTCCGTGGCCGAACGGATCGCTGCGGCGATCAACTCCGGGACCGACACCCTGTCCGGGTTCGACGAGGTCGGCGTGATCACCGGCCTGGTCGCGGACGGCCTGGTCACCGAGGAGCGGATCGACGAGGCGGCCCACCGGCTGCTGCTGCCGCTGTTCCGGCTGGGCCTGTTCGAGGACCCCTACGTGGACGCCTCCGCCGCCAACGGCATCGTCGGCAACCCCGAGCACCAGGAGACCGCCCGGCAGTTGCAGCGCGAGTCCGCGGTGCTGCTGCAGCACCGGCCCGCCGCCGACGGGCGGTCGGCCCTCCCGCTGCCGGAGGGTTCGACGGTCTACGTGCTGGGCGGCATCGACCCTGTCGTCGTGGAGAGCTACGGCTACGAGGTCATCAACGGCAACGCCGCCGATCGACCCAGCGCCGCGGGCGCCGACCACGTGCTCATCGACATGACGGCGCACGCCGCGAACACCTCGGACTACCGCAGCGACGACCCGGCCACCGGGCTCGACCCCGAGCACATCAACCCGATCGAACTGGAGGGGGTGCGCGGCCTGGACGGGCAGAGCCCCTACGGCGCCGCGGACGCCTGCAACGCCTACGGCGCGCAGGAATGCACCGATGATCGCCTGCGCTTCGGCGGCCCCTACCCGTGGGAGTCCGGCATCCTGGACTTCTCCGGCATGGCCGAGGCCGGGTCGTGGCAGGTCACCCCGCCGCTGGACGTGGTGCAGCAGGTGATGCGGGAGGTCGGCGACCCCGGCAAGGTGGTGCTCAACGTCTACTTCCGCCAGCCGTACGTGCTCGACCAGGCCAGCGGGCTGCGGAACGCGGGCGCCGTCCTGGCCACCTTCGGCACCTCCGACGAAGCCCTGATGGACGTGCTCAGCGGCGCGTCCGCACCCACCGGCCGGATGCCGTTCGCGCTCGCCGGCACCCGTCGCGCCGTGCTCGAGCAGCACAGCGACACCCCGGGCTACGCCGAGACCACCGACGGCGCGCTCTTCCCGTTCGGGCACGGCCTGACCTACGCGCCCTGATCCACGCCGAACGGCCCCGCGTCCTGCCTTCGCAGGTCACGGGGCCGTTTCGGCTGGAGAACGCCGCCCGCACGAGCTGCCGCAGTGCTTCCAGCGCTCGTTCGTCCTGCCGGGAGCGGACCGGCTCGAACAGGGGCGGGAAGGCGCGTTCGGGACTGCGGACCGCGGCGGCGGCCTGGGCCGGGTCTACGCGCGGGGGAGGGGAGCGTGGTTGATCGCGGACAGGGCTTCGTTGACCTCGAAGATCTTCGCGGTGACGCCGGTGATGCCGAAGCCGCTCAGCCGCTCGGTGTGCTTGTGCAGGTAGCGCTGCGCGGTCTCGTGGGATTCGAACAGGTAGATCCCGCCGGCTTCGCCCGCGTCCGCGTTCTCCGTCCAGATCTTCCAGCGGAAGCCGGGTTCGTCGTTGATGCTGGCGGCGAGTTCCGCGAACGCTTCGGCCATCGCCGATCCGAACGGACCGCGGGTGGGGAAGTCCATCTGCAGCAGGTACGGCATCGTGGTGGCTCCTCGTCGGCCGTTGGAGTCGAGGGCTGGCGGGACTGCCGCGCATGCTAGCCCCGTGGTGCGGCCCGTCCGCTGGCGGACCTCGCGCGGACGCGGACACCTTTCGGCTTCGTTGACCCGTTCCACGTGGTCCTGCCCGGCGGCGACAGTCTCCGGCGAGTCCTGCGTCACCTGCCGGCCGTCCGACGAAGCCGACGTCGCGGACCGCTCCGCCACCCGGGTCGCGTTCCGAGCCGGTGGCCGACCTCGTCGACCGACGGCCGCCCGGCCGTGGTGCCCCGAAGGGGGTACGGTCGCGTTACCGTTCCGGCCGCACGCGTGGTGCCGAACGACAGACGATCGCGCGCCGACCTCGAGACCGTCGGCGGTCGAACCGATCGGGAAAGGCCAGGTCATGTCCGAGCTCGCGCAACGTCTCGGCGTCGCCGACCAGGACCGGCGGCGAGGGTTCATCGTCGACACGCTGGTGGAGGCCTTCTCGGACCTCATGCAGGCGGCGCCGGTGGCGTTCCGCACCAAGTTCCGCAAGATGGCCGCCTCGCCTTGGGCGTTCTACCGGGGCAGCGCGTGCCTGTTCTACGCCGACGTGGCGCGCCTCGAAGACCCGTGGGCCGATGACCGCACCCGTCGGGTGTGGATCCAGGGCGACCTGCATGCCGAGAACTTCGGGACGTACATGAACGGCGAAGGCGTGCTCGTGTTCGACGTCAACGATTTCGACGAGGCCTACCTCGGTCACTTCACCTGGGACCTGCAGCGCTTCGCCGCCAGCGTCGCCCTGCTGGGCTGGCGCAAGGCACTGCCGGACACCGACATCGAAGATCTCGTCCGGACCGCCGCCCGCGCCTACCTCGACCAGGTCGGCGAGTTCGTGCGCGGCGAGCGCGACTCCGCGTTCTCCCTGCGGCTGAACACCACGGACGGCGCCATCCACGAGGTCCTGCAGCGGGCCCGCCTGCGGTCCCGCGGCAGCATGCTCGACGGCATGACCGAAACCGAAGGCTACAGCCGCAAGTTCCGGGAAGGGCCCGAGGTGCGCCGCCTGGAAGCGCCCGAATACCAGCGGGTCCTGGCCGCCTTCCGCCGGTACCTCACCACGATCCCGCAGGACAAGAAGATGCGCGAGGTGGCCTACGAGGTCAAGGACCTGGTGGGGCGCAGCGGTTTCGGGATCGGCAGCGCGGGCCTCCCGGCCTACAGCGTGCTCATCGAAGGTGAGAACGAGGCGCTGGAGAACGACATCGTGGTGTCGATGAAGCAAGGCAACGTCGCGGCACCTTCCCGGGTCGTTCCGGACGGGAACATCCGCACCCACTTCCGCCACCACGGGCAGCGCACCGTGCTGTCCCAACGCGCGCTGCAGGCACACGCCGACCCGATGCTGGGCTACACCGAGATCGACGGTGTCGGCTACGTCGTCGACGAGGTCTCGCCCTACGAATCCGATCTGGCCTGGGAGGAGCTGACCGAACCGGCCGAGATCGCGCCCGTCCTGGACTACCTCGGCCGCGCCATCGCCAAGATCCACTGCGTGTCCGACTCCGACTCCGACCAGGCGCTGGTGCCCTTCCAGACGGAGGAGGCCATCGCGGCCGTCGTCGACGGGTACGGGGAGGAGTTCACCCGGTGGTTGTGCGACTTCGCGCTCGACTACGCCGACGTGGTCCGCGATGACCACCGCCTGTTCGTCGACGCCTTTCGCAGCGGCGAGATCCCCGGTGTCACCTCCACCGCCAAGACCTGACCGGGAGCACTACCGGCAAGGCCGTCGCACCGTTGCCGCGGAACGGTTTCGCGTCAGCGGCCGGTTTCCGCGAGGAGTGCGTCCTGGTGCTCGATCCCGGCGAGCCAGCGGAGGAAGCGGCGCGCTGTCGGTGACGGGGGCGGTGCGTCGAGGGAACGCACGAGGTAGTGGGCTTGCCGCATGGGCCAGGCCGCGTCGAGGGCGAGGCTGACCCGACCGGTCGCGACGGCGGTGCGGGCGAACCGTTCGGGGATGATCGCGCAGGCCGGGCCGGCGGCGGCGAGTTCGAGTGCGCTGATGCTGGTGTCGACGGTGGTGGCGCTACCGGGTGACGGTGTCCCGGTGGGCAGGAGGCGTTGCCAGACGTCGTCGAAGCCGAGGATCTGGATTCTGGGCCGGTTCGCGAGGTCATCGGTGGAGCGGACGGGACCGTAGCGGTGGAGGTGCTCGGGGCCGTGGACGATCACCGCGTCGTCGTGGTGCAGGAGTTCACTGTGGACACCGGTCCAGTGCCCGCGTCCTTGGTGGATGTCGACGTCGACCTCGCCGGGGGTGAGCGCTTCGGACCAGACGGCGCAGATCAGGCGCACGTCGATGTCCGGGTGGGCGTGCAGGAAGCCGGGGAGTCGCGGAGCGCCGGGTGTTCCAGTCCAGCGAGCGAAAGCTGTTCACCGCGTCGATCCCGGACGGGATCGCACCGGCGGAGGCATCGTTCGACCCGGAACACGGGTTGGACGTGCGGTGGAACGATGGGCGGCGCGCTCGGTACTCGTCGCAGTGGTTGCGCCGCCACGACTACTCCACCGAGCCGAAGGCCCCGCGTCGGCACCGCGTGACGCTCTGGAGCGCGGCGGGCGCTGAGGTCCCGCGCATTCCGCACCACGAGGTGGTGGGGACGGTCAGCGGGGAGCTGGCTTACCTCGATGCCGTGCGGGAGCACGGTGCGGCCGTGGTGACCGGCGTTCCCTCGGTCGAGGGCGAGGTCGAGCGGTTCGCCGAGGCGGTCGGCCACGTCCGCGAAGTCGCCTTCGAGCGCGTGCACAACGTCCGGCACGACCCCGCCGGTTACAACGTGGCCCACACGCCCGGCGAGCTCGAGCCGCACACGGATCTGCCCAGCTACAACTGGCCACCGTCGATCCAGTTGCTGCACTTCCTGGCCAATCGGACCACGGGCGGGGAGTCGACCCTCGTGGACGGCTGGGCCGCCCTCGCGGAACTGCGCCGGAACGCGCCCGAGCACTTCGACGTGCTGTGCCGGGTCCCGTGCCGTACCAGCTGTTCAGCGAGGACGAGGACACCTGGGCCGAGAACCCCATGGTCCAGCTCGACACCGACGGGGAGGTCAAGGTCTTCCGGTTCTCCAACCAGCTCGCGCAACCGTTGTCCGTCCCGTTCGACCAGGTGGAGGCCTTCTACGAGGCGTACCGGCAGTTGGGCAGGATCATCGACTCCGGGCGCTACCGGGCGACGTTCAAGTCCGAGGACGGCGACCTGCTCACCGTGCACTCGCACCGAGTGCTGCACGGCCGGTTGCCGTACGACCCGTCCAGCGGCGTCCGCCACCTGCAGGACGTCTACATGGAGTTCGACGACTTCCTCGCGCGGCGCCGCGTGCTGCGCGGAGAGCACAAGCCGCTGGCAGCGCAGCAGCCCACCCACATCGAGGAGAACGCATGAGCACGAACCTCGAACGGCCCGGCGGGCCCGACGGCGCGCAGCAGCCTTCGGTGGGTTTCACCGCGATGGCCGACGGGACCGCCGAGGACTACCGGCTCCTCGGTCGCTACGAGGACGCCGAGCTCGCGCGGTTCCCCGACCGCGTCCTGAGCTGGTTGCGGGACATGGACGACCACGGCGGTTACCAGATCACCCGCCTGCAGCACTGCCTGCAGGCCGCCACCCGCGCTTACCGCGCCGGTGAGGACGAGGAGATGGTCGTATGCGTGCTGGTGCATGACATCGGCGACATGCTCGGCCCGGCCAACCATTCCGAAGTCGCCGCGGCGGTCCTGCGGCCCTACGTGTCCGAACGCAACTACTGGGTCGTCAAGCACCACGGGGTGTTCCAAGGCGCGTACTGGTTCCACCACGTCGGCGCCGACCCGCACGCCCGCGAGCGCTGGGCCGGCCACCCCTGGTACCAGGACTGCGTGGACTTCTGCGCCCACTACGACCAGAACTCGTTCGACCCGAACTACCCCACGGAAACGCTGGAGTTCTTCGAACCCATGCTCCGCCGCGTGTTCGCACCCGAGCGCGTCAAAGCACCGGACCTGCAAGACCCCGACGGCTCAACGCCTGCGGAATCCTGACGCGGACGCGGTTTCCCGGTGATCTGGTCGGCGCGGGGCAGCCTCGGGGGCCCAGGAGCCCGCTGCCGTCAGCGCCGCACTCGCGGAATCAGCGGCACGGCCTCGGCCGGTCGGTCCCGTGCCGCTACGCGCTGTCTTCGACCAGGTAGGTCACGGCCGGATCGGGCGAGTGCTGCAGGCGCCGCCGGACCCACTCCCACGGTGCGGGGTGGGGAACAGGCGCCGCCGGGCCCCGGGCGGCGAGCTGCGCGTGGAATCGGACGTTGCTGGCGAAGTCCTGCGGGTACACCTCGCGGTCGACTCCGCAGTAGTCACCTCGATGGCGGGCCAGGCGCAGGACCTCGTCCCAGTCCTCGATGTTCGCCAGGCCTGCCGAGCAGGTGCCGTGCGAGAAGAGCCCGAGGTCGATCTCGTCGTAGTCCGGGCCGTCGGCCAGGTGGTCGAGGAGCGTGTCGCGCGCTGAGCGGGTGCCGAACGTCGTCCAGTACGGGACCCGCCCTTGCCGCAGCGGCAGGTGCACGTCGAGCAGGGCGAAGCATCCGACGAGCAACCGGTCCGGGGGGATGCCGTGCTCGGCGTACCAGTCCCGGTAGATCCTCGCGACCGGTGCGCTGAGGGTATCGGGGTGCTCGAACCGCAGCCGTTCGAGCCGCCATCCCTCCTGTTCGCACAGCCGGGCGAGATCGGGCAGGAGCGCGGGATCGAAGCCCCATTCGGCCTCGGGGCTGGAGGTGTCGGGGGGCGGTGCGTCCCAGCGGGAGTACGGTGAGCCCTGCTCGGCCAGGAAGCGCGCGACGCGGGGACCGCCCTCGGCGTACTCCTCGGCGGTGAGCCCGCCGACGGCCCCGTGCTGGAACACCTGCCGCTCCCCGGTGGTCGTCGTGGGCCAGCGCTGACCGCAGTCGGCGACGAGCACGGTGCCGCCCGGCTGCAGCCGGGCGCGGAGGAAGTCGGCATACGCGGCGGGAAGCCGCCGGTACTTCAGCCGGAAGTACGCCATCCGCCGGATCATCAGCCGGTCCTGGTTGGCATCGTGCATGTGGTGCAGGCCGACGGTCGGGTTGGCGGTGAGGATGGCGGCGCGGGCGGCCGCGAGGCCGTCCACCGCGGCTCTGGGCTCGTCCGGGTGCAGCCCGCGGTGCCGGACCGGCACCAGCACGGTCTGCGGCAACCACGGCACGCCGGCGAGCGCGGCGAGGTGGGTGCTCGCACCCGAGGTAGAACCGATCATCACCGCGGGACCTCGGCGGCGCGGGTAGTGCCCGGTGACCCAGCCGGCCACGTCCTCCATGTCGACATGGCGCAGCCGGTCCTGGCCGACAGCTTCGAGCTGACCGGACCACGCGTACGCCCGTTCGCGCAAGGCGGAGGGGAGCCGGTTCACCCAGGGCAGGAGGCCAGGTCCCGCCAGCCGCGCGGTCGGCCCGAGCCCCAAGGCGGGGCTGCTGCCCCCGTGCAGGTGGCGGGAGAGCACGCGCAGCATCGCCGACGCGGAATCGAAGGCGGCGACGGCCTGCCGCGGCCTCACCCCTGCGCCGGCGCGTCCCATGCCCGCGAGATGAGGTCGTGAATCGGCGTGCACCACGCCGTCGGGTGACTCCAGACGAACGTGTGCGGTCCGGGCACGGCCTCGAACCTCCCTTCCGGGGCGAGATCGGCCAGCGACCGCGCCCACGACTCGGTCGAAACCTCGTCGTGCTCGCCGCGCAGGACGAGCACCGGGCAACGCACCGCCCCGATCACGTCCTCGAGGTGATCGCGCAGGTGCACCGACACGAGGTTGCGCAGCTGGCGCGCGCCCGCACGGACCCACTCGGGGGTGTGCTGCTGCTGCAACCCGGGCAGAGGGTAGCGCGAGTCCCGGCGCCACTGCAGGATCAGGCGTGGCCACGACCGGACCGCCGGATCCACCGTCGGGCTCGCCAGCACCAGTGCGCGCACCCGACGCGGACGCGCCACGGCGACTCGGGCGACGACCTGGGTGCTGCTCGAATGCCCGACCAGCACGACCGGCGGCAGGTCCGCGGCATCCAACCAGGCGGTCACGGCGGCGGCGTAGCCCGGTACGTCGAGCAGCTCCGTCGCGGGCCCGCTACCGGCGAGCCCCGGCAGGTCCACCAAGTGCGTCCGGGCACGGTCGCTCAGCGCGGTGAGTGCGGGCAGCAGGTACTCCGACACCGCCATCCCCTGGACCGCGACCACGTGCGGCGCCTCGTCGCCGGCGGGACCCAGCGTCCGGCTGCGCATACGGCCCTGGGGCGTGTCGGTGAACCGCACCAGGTAGCTGTCCGGTTGCGGAGCGCTCCGCGGTGCGGAGCGGTCACGGGTACTCATCCGTCCCCACCTTCGGTTGCCGGGTTGCGACACGGCGCCCGCCTCCGGTCGTCCGAGATCGCTCGAAAGCGATAACCACAGTGCGACTGCGGAGTACCCGGCAACGGCCGCGGGCAGTCCACCGACCCTTGTGACGCCAACACGCGCCACGGCGAGCAGCAACATCCCGCCTTGGCTCCACGAGGTGCTGCGTACGGGGTGCGAGAACGGCCGGGCGGAAGCTCGTCAGGGGACGCAACCCGACGTGGACGGTCTCCGCTGCCCCAGCGGGGGGCAAGCCGCCCGCGGTGAGCTCACCGACCCGACCGAGCAGTCCGCCACTGCAGCCGCGCCCGATACCGAGCACCTGGTCGACAGCGACCGATTCGCGCAGCGTAGCCTCGCAAGGCTGCCCGGATGGTTCGCTGGAGCTTCCCCGGTACTAGGTGAGGGGCATCAGGCTCGTGGTGTCGGCATCGATCGGTACTTTCCGGGCGTCGGTGCGTTCTAGCCATGCCTTGCCTTCGGCTGCGATGCCCTCCAGCACGTGCAGGGCGTGGGTGAATCCAGCGGAGTCGAGGCTCACTTCGGGCAGGCCTGCCTCGCCCTCGGTGCTGAGCTCAGCGCTCTGCTCGGGTTCTGCGACGCGGATGGTCCGGGAGGGACCGTTCGTGAGGGTGAGGTCGATGGTGTAGTCGTACTCGCCGGCTTTGACCACGTGCAGCGAGGAGACGGCGTCGAATCGGAAGTTCCCCCGCTCGTGTCCGTGGAATGATGCGCTTTCGAAGTCGAGCTGCCTGGTGAGCTCTCGAACGCCGTCCGAGGTGATGAGGAACAGGTGCAGGTCGTACTTGGAGTAGCGCCAAGGACCGCCTGGGACGTGGGCTTGTTTGCTGTTCTTCGCCGGGCTCTGGACGATGGCGTGGGCGATGATGTCGCGCCAGGCGAGTCGGTAGTGGCGCAGTGCTTCGTCGATGAGGAGCGCCCTGTCGCACGCCAGCCACGCTTCCATCTCGTTCTCCGTGGGGCAGGTCGCTTCGAGCTTGCTCTTCCACCTGCTGTGCTCGGCTTCCCTCTCTTCCAGGGTGCGGAGGTACTCCCGTTCCTCTTCAGCGACGCGGCGACGTTCGCTCATGATGAGCGACCACGTGGCAGCGGCGATCCGTGTGCTCACGAGCGCGATGAGCGCGGCGCCCACCGCGGGGAGAGGGTCCGTCAGGAATGCCGCCATGACGACGATGGACATTGATGCTGCGGTGATCGCGAGGCAGAGGAAGCACCAGGCCTTGGTCGCCAGGGAAGTCCGGTAGCGCTCGCGGTACTCGAACAGCGTCTCGTCCCGCCATTGCTTCCTGACCTGACGGATCACGTACCGGATCAGCCAGTTGACCTTGGCGATGGGAATCCTGCTCTCGCGGTAGAGCTCGACGATCTCGTTTCGCCGCGCCGCCCGAGCAGACCTGGTGCTCAGGAGCCAGGAGTCGGTGTTCACGCCCTTCGGGGCGTACTTGTGGGAGTAGTATCGGAAGGAGCGATCGACGTCGTTGGCGAATCCTGCTTCCGCGTTCTCGGTCGGACCGAAACTCCCGGAATGCTCGCGGTCTTTGGCCCTGCGTCGGTGCACGCGGTAGTGCCACTCGAATCCGGACTTGGCGGCACCGCAGCCTGCGGCGAGCGCAGCGAGGTAAGCGATGACCGGAAGCGGGGTCGGCTGCCTCAGGACGAGCCAGCCGAGGTAACCGATGGCGAGGGCCAAGGAAGTGGTCGACAGGGCGGTGCGAAAGCGGTCGCCAAGCGTGCAGGCGTTCGGTGTGGGGCGGCGGGCACGCGGACCGGCGGGGCGGGGGTGGAAGTAGGCCCACACCCGGTCGAGCCGGTCGTCGTGGCATCTCATCCGGTCCGCTTCTCGGCGAATCCTTGCCCAGAAGTGGTCTTTCATGCCGCCGGTGAGGACGAGATCGCAGTGCCGCACGATCGCATCGCGCTGCTGGGAAGGCAGCGCTTTCAGCTTTCCGAGTGCTCCGCTGGGGTCGCTCTCGGAACCGTCGAGCTCGCCGAGGAGGTCGGTCACCGCATGCAGCGCGCGTTTCCACTCGCTGTCCGAATACTTGGCGAGGTGGTCGGGCAGACGCGCCAGTTGGGCTCGTTCCTCGGCGGTGAGGTCGCGGTACGAGCGTTTGCTGAGCATGGCCAGCACCCAGTGGAACCGCACTTCGGCGTTCTCGTAGTTCCGGGTGATGGCTTCGGTGATCAGGTCCCGTGCCCGTGACGGTACGCCGTCATCCAGGTACCGCAGACCGACCTGGTACTTCACTTCGGGCGGGTCCCCGGGAAGCACCTGGTACACGGTCGAGTTGTGCACCTCATCGGCTTGGATCCCCACGAACGAGCCGGATTCCGCGGTGTTCTTCGTGTGGCCGTCGCTCACGACAGCCCGCTCACGGCGGTGATGAGCGCGGCGACCTTGGCCGCGATCTCGGCGGATTCGTCGATCAAGCCGCGCAGTCGCTTGAGCGCGAGGACGGACTTGCTCTTCGCGTCGGGCGTGCTCTCCTCCAAGGCCTTGCCGACGAGGTCGAGCTCGTCCTGCGCCGCATCGCAGGTAGCCGCGTCGAGCCGCCCGCTCGATCGCGCGCGGGCCAGTTCCTCGCGGACGGCTGCCAGTTGGGCGGCGAGATCGGGCGTGGGCGGGGTAGGCCCGGGAATGCCCATCCAGACGGAGCTATTGCTGACGTCCCGGGCCTGGATGCCGACGTTTCCGTAGGCGATGCTGGTGACGTCCCCGGTGCGGTCCGTGTCGCGGTGGCGCATCGTCGAGTGCTCCTGTTCTCCGATGAGTTCGTCTGCCAGTCGGTTCGCGAACGCTGCCGCGTTGTTGGCGGCCCGTGGTTGCCACCTGCCGTCGTCGTCGGTGTTCTTGGTCCCGTCGGCGTGGTCGCTGATGCCGCGCACGATGGCCACCGGGGAGCCGCCCAGGTGTCCGGCCTGGGCGACGCCGGCGGATTCCATTTCGATCGCCACGGCGTCGTTGTAGTGCTGCCGGATCCATTCCGCCTCGGCGGAGATCCTCGAGTTCTGCACGACCTCGCCAGCGGCGATGGGACCGAAGTGGACGCTGGGTCGCCGCTTTCCAGGATCGGCCTCCTCCGCCCAGTGCCCGGTTCGGGCGATGTGGGAGGCGAGCTGGCTGAGCCTGTGATCGGCTTCCCATGCCCTGGGCCGTGCTTTGAGCCCGTCGTCCTCGCTGGTCCCGCCGTGGTAGGCGTACACGTGCGTGGCCACCACGACATCCCCGAGCGGAGTCGCATCCCACAGCGCGCCCGCGACACCGACGAACAGCACGGCGACCGGTTCGAACTCCTCGATCGCGCGCTCGGCCAGGACCGCTGCGGAATGGTTGCCCTTGCCGGTCAGCGCGAGCGCCACTTCACCTCCCGCAGCGAGGGTCCCGACCTCGAAGCGGGTACCGCGCACGTGGATGTGGGTTCGGAGGTTGACCAACCGCCGCCGCACGGCTTCGTACTCCACGTTGAGGGCGGTCAGTATCACCACCATGTGGTCCGTCATCGTTCCCCTTCGCTCGTCGTTCGACCGGGCCGGACCAGCGGGGGGTGCAGCACGGTTCGCGGCCCTGCTCGGAACAGCCGAGCGGGACGTCCTCCCGTGGTTCTGCGATCCGTGCCCGCCGGTTCGACGAACCCGGGTACCGCCTGGATCTTCCGGTAGAAGTTCCGGGGGTCGAGTTCGACGCCCCAGACCGCTTCGTAGACCTGCTGAAGTTCCGCGATCGTGAACGTGCCGTCGCAGAACGCGGTCGCGAGAGCCGAGTGCTCCAGCTTGCTCCGCGCACGCTCCACCCCATCGGTGAGGATCTGGCGGTGGTCGAAGGCCAGCTTCGACCACCCGGTGAGCAGGTCCTCGACGGGCACCCAACCGGCTTCCGCCGCGTCCGTGCCCGCGACCGGTTCAGGAAGGCCCGGGGCGATCGCGAGGTAGGCCACCGAGATCACCCGGCCACGCGGATCACGTGACGGCGCACCGTAGGTGCCGAGTTGCTCCAAGTGCAGCTGCGCGCCGTCGAGGTCCGCTTCCTCCCGCAGCTCGCGATGAGCGGCGTCCAGGATGTCCTCCCCGGCGTTGTTCAGGAAACCGCCGGGCAGCGCGCGCGCACCCCGGTACGGCTCGACTCCGCGCTCCACGAGCAGCACCTGAAGCCGTGCCTCCCGCAGCGTGAGGATCACCAGATCCACCGTGACCAGAACTTCCGGCGGCGACCACGAATCTTCGACCACGAGATCGGAAGGTACATTACTGTCAAACTGACATAAACCCCGGAGGGTCAGGTTCACCCGGATGCGGGACTCCTTGTCCGTCCGCGAGCGCCGCCCGCCCGGTCGCGGTGCGGGAGACGATCATCGATCTGGTCCGCAAGAGCGCCGCGGACATTTCGTATGCACTGGGCCCCTGAAGCCGCTCTGCGCCGTCGTGCTCGTCGGCCGGGGTTGGTGGGGCCGCCTAGGGTGTGCGCGTGGAACGACGTCAGCTCGAGTACTTCCTCGCCGTGGTGGACCACGGTGGGTTCACCGCAGCCGCCGGCGCGCTGCACGTGGCGCAGCCCTCGCTGTCGCATTCGATCAAGGTCCTCGAACGGGAACTCGGTGCGGAACTGTTCCACCGGTTGCCGCGCAGCGTGCGGCTCACCGCGGCCGGCACCGCGCTGATCGATTTCGCCCGTCGGGCGCTGCGCGAGATGGAGACCGGGCGGGCCGCGGTGCGCGAGGTGACCGGGCTGATGGCGGGCAGGCTGGACCTGGTCACGCTGCCCACGCTCGCGCTGGATCCGCTGGCCGAGGTGATCGGGCGGTTCCGCGCTCGCCACCCGCAGGTCCGGGTGCGGTTGAGCCAGCCGGAATCCGAGGACGACGTGCGTGCGGCCGTGCGCACCGGGCAGGCCGAGCTCGGCTTCTCCGGCGTGACATCGCCTTCGGACGACGAGCTGGAGACCGTCCCGATCGGCGAGCAGGAGCTCGTCATCACCATGCCGCCGGGCAGCGTCCCGTCGCCGGACGGTCGGATGACCGTTGACGAGCTGCTCGCCAGGGACGTGGTGACCGGCTTCGAGGGCACTCTGGTGCGCGACCTCCTGCGCGCCGAGGCGGAGCGGCGCGGCGTCGAGCTCAACGTCGTGGTGGAGGTCGGTCACCGCGAGTCCGCGCTGCACCTGGTGGTCGCCGGTGCCGGGTGCGCGGTGCTTCCGCGCCCGCTCGCGCGGCTCGCCGAGCTCGAAGGCGCGGTGCTGTGCTCGGTGGAGCCGGTGCTCAACCGCCGGCTCTACCTCTTCCGCCGCCCGGGCAGGCTGTCGCCCGCCGCGCAGGCGTTCCACGGGATGCTGGGGTGCCCAGACTCATAGTCGTCTTCTATCGGTACACCTGAAATTCGGTATTTGTTTCGATCGGTGGAGCGGTTTCCAATCGTCGGCATGACCGACACCACACACCTCCGGCTCGGCAACGCCGCCGATCCGAGGCCGAGGGTCGTCACCCTCGGGACCGCAGGAGGGCCCCGCTGGTGGGCGGGCGAGAACGCGGGTGAGCGTTCCGGCATCGCCACGGCCGTCCTCGTCGGCGGCCGCGCCTACCTCGTCGACGCCGGTCACGGGGTCGGACGGCAGCTGAACCTCGCCGGCATCCCGATCAGCTCGCTGCGTGCGGTGTTCCTGACGCACCTGCACTCCGACCACACCGTCGACCTGGCGGGCCTGGCGATCTTCGGCATGTTCGCGCTGGCGGAGGACCAGGACCCGGTCCGGATCATCGGGCCCGGCGACCGCGGGGCGCTGCCGCCCGTCGCACCACGCGCGGTGGTGCCACCGGCCCCGGTGTTCCCGGAGCAGCCGACCCCGGGCACGGCGGCGATGTTCCGGCACCTGATGGCCGCCTACGCCACCGACCTGAACGACCGCGTGCTCGATGCGCTGCGGCCCAGCCCGCTCGACCACTTCCGGGCCGAGGACATCCGCGTCCCGGAGGCCACCGGCTACCACCCGAACGACAACCCGACGCCGGACGGCGTGCGGCCGTTCGAGATCTACGCCGATGACCTGGTCACCGTCACGGCCACCCTCGTGCGCCACCCGCCGATCGCGCCGGCGTTCGCGTTCCGCTTCGACACCGCGCACGGCTCGGTCACCATCTCCGGCGACACCGCGCCGTGCGACAACCTGATCCGCCTCGCCCGGGACACCGATCTGCTGCTGCACGAGGCGATCGACTTCGACTGGGTGCACCGCACCTACGCCGGGGGTGGCCCGACCGCGCAAGCCTCGATCGACCACCACACCAAGTCCCACACCAGCCCGGACCAGGCGGTGGACATCGCCAACGCCGCGGGCGCCGGGGCGCTGGCCCTGCACCACCTGGTGCCCGGTACCACGCCGCGGTCGGTGTGGGAGGCCGCGGCCGAGCGGTGCCAGGGCACGTTCGTCGTCCCGGACGACCTCGACGTGCTGCCCTTCGGCACGTCGCCGCCCGGATCCCACGTCACGCGCGCAGAGGTGGTCGCACCATGAACCAGCGGACCACCGCCCCCGCGGACCGGGAGTCCGCATCGGACAGCCTCAACTCCCGGGAGATGCGGCGCATCCTGGCGTCGAGCTTCATCGGCAGCGCCATCGAGTTCTACGACTTCATCCTGTATGCGACCGCCGCCAGCCTGGTGTTCGGCGAACTGTTCTTCGCCGGGATGCCGCCCGCCGTGGGCCTGTTCGCCTCGTTCACCACCCTGGCCGTCGGCTACGTCGCCCGCCCGCTCGGCGGCGCGATCTTCGGCCACTTCGGCGACCGCATCGGCCGCAAGGGCGTGCTGATCGTGTCGATGGTGCTGATGGGCACGGCCACCACCGCGATCGGCATGCTGCCGACCAGCGACCGGATCGGTGTCGCGGCACCCGTGCTGCTGGTCGTGCTGCGGCTGGTGCAGGGTCTGGCCGTCGGTGGCGAGTGGGGCGGCGCGATGCTGGTCGCGCTCGAGCACGCCCCGGCGAAGCGGCGCGGGTTCGCGGCGAGCTTCGCCAACATGGGCGGGCCGGCCGGTGCGGTGCTCGCGACCCTGGTGGTGTCGGCGTTCTCCACGTTGCCGGACGAGCAGTTCCTCAGCTGGGGCTGGCGGGTGCCGTTCTTGCTCAGCGCCGTGCTGATCGCCGTCGGCCTGGTGATCCGGCTGAAGGTGTCGGAGACGCCGTTGTTCCTGGACCTGGAGGAGAAGGCCGAGCGCCGGAAGATCCCGCTGCTGGAAGTCGTCACGCAGTACCCGCGCAACCTGGTGCTCGGCATCATCGCCGGGATGAGCTCCTACACCGTGCAGGGCCTGATGACGGTGTGGGCGGTGGCCCACGTGATCGATCTCGGCGTGGACCGGACCGGCGTGCTCAACGTCAAGGCGGTCGGGGCGACGCTGACGATCGTCGGGATCTGGTTCGCGGCCCGCCTGTCCGACCGGTTCGGCCGCAAGCCGGTGATGGTCACCGGAATGTTCGCCGGGGCGGTGCTGGCGTACCCGATCATCCTGCTGCTGCAAACGGGCACGCTGTGGGGCTTCGCGATCGGTCTCTTCCTGGCCAACGGCATCGTCCAGGGGGTGATCTTCGGACCGTTCGGTGCGTTCGTCGCCGAGCTGTTCCCGACCCGGATGCGCTACACCGGCGCGTCGCTGGCCTACCAGAGCGCCTCCACCCTCGGCGCCGGTTTCACCCCGATGATCGCCTCCGGGCTGGTGCTCGCGGCCGGTGGCGGGCTGTGGTTGCTCGCGCTGGTGTGGGCGTTGTCGTTCCTGGTGTCGGCGGCCTGCGTGCGGGCCACCCGGGAGGGGCGCGAGGTCGATCTCGCGGGCGAGACCAAGTAATGGCCGGTGCGGGTCGGGTCGCGTTCCGGCGCGGCCCGGCTCGCTCGCGCTTACGCCTGCCCGCCGTGGGACGGTCCGTGCTGGTCGTGGTCGCGTTGGAACTGCCGGAACGCGTCGAGGGTGGCGGTGCGGTGCCGACGAGCGGCGAGTTCGACCTCGACCGGGTCGCTGCCGTCCTCGATCAGGGCGACGAGCTGCTCGTGCTCGGCGACGGATTCGACCGCGCGGCCCGGAACGAAGCTGAAGGTCGAGCCGCGCAGCATCCGCATCCGGTTCCAGCCGCGGTGCACCAGGTCGGTGATGTGCTCGTTCGGGCAGCGGGCGAACAGGACGGCGTGGAACTCCTCGTTGAGCTCGGTGAAGCGGCGCGGGTCGAAGTGCTGCAAGCACTCCCGCATCCGCTGGTTCACCTCGCGCGCGCCGGCCAGGTCGTCGGCGGTCAGCAGCGGGGCGGAGAACCCGGTGGCGGCGCCTTCGACGACCGCGAGCGTCTGCATGGTGGCGACGTACTCGCCCTCGTCCACCATGGCGACTTGCGCGCCGATGTTCTTCTCGAAGGTGACCAGGCCTTCGGCCTCCAACCGCCGGATGGCCTCGCGGACCGGGACCGTGCTGACGTTGAGCTCGTTGGCGATCTGGCTCAGCACCAACCGGTAGCCGGGGGTGAAGCGGTGCGAGACGATCCGCTCGTGGAGCCACTCGTACGCCAGTTGGGATTTGCTGGCGGCGACGCGGCCGGCCGGTGCGTCCGTGGTCATGGGTCCTCGTTTCGATCGACGTCCACTTCATCTTGCCCGAGGCGCGTGGCGCGTCCGGTCGTCCCGTCGCGAGCGTACTCGCGGCATTGATATCAGATACGTCATCGTATACGTTCTTTGGCATGACGCACGACGATGTCGGTTCCCCCTCCGAAGGACTCGCTCGGCACCCACTCGTCGGGCGACCGGGCAAGGTGATCGCGCTGCACCTGAACTACCGGTCGCGGATCGCCCAACGCGGCCGGACCCCGGCCAAGCCGTCGTACTTCCTCAAGCCGGTGACCTCGGTGGCGGCCACCGACCAGACCGTCGAACGCCCGCTGGGCGCGGAGCTGCTGGCCTTCGAGGGCGAGATCGCACTGGTGATCGGCAAGACCGCCCGCCGGATCGCCCGCGCGGACGGGTGGGCGCACGTGTCCGCCGTGACCGCGGCCAACGACCTCGGCGTCTACGACCTGCGGGCCGCTGACAAGGGTTCGAACCTGCGCTCCAAGGGCGGCGACGGCTACACGCCGCTGGGGCCCGCGGCCCTGCCCGCCGCCGAGCTCGACCCGGCCGCGCTGCGGGTCCGGACGTGGGTCAACGGCGAGCTCGTGCAGGACGACTCCGCGGGCGCCGTCGCCTTCCCGTTCGGCGAGCTGGTCGCGGACCTGTCGCAGCTGATCACCCTGGAGCCGGGGGACGTGGTGCTCACCGGCACCCCCGCCGGGTCCTCCGTGGTGGTCCCGGGCGATGTCATCGAGGTCGAGGTGGACGTCCCGGACACCGAGCACCGCACCGGCCGGCTGCGGACCACCGTGGTCGAGGGTGCGGTCCCGCTGCCGGACTTCAGCGCGCAGCCGGCCGTCGACGACCACCAGCGCGCCGAGGCGTGGGGGAGCCGCGAGGCCGCCGGGCTCGTCCCGGAGCCGGCCCCGTTCGAGCTCACCGACGAGCTGGTGGCGAAGCTGCGGCAGGTCTCGGTGGCGACGTTGTCGGCGCAGCTGCGCAAGCACGGCCACAACCAGCTGTCCATCGACGGCGTGCGCACCAACAGCCCCGGGCGGAAGATGATCGGCCGGGCGCGCACGCTGCGCTTCGTGCCCGGTCGCGAGGACCTGTTCCGCAGCCACGGGGGCGGGTACAACGCGCAGAAGCGGGCCTTCGACGCGCTCGGTCCCGGCGACGTCCTGGTGGTCGAAGCCCGCGGTGAGCGCGGCAGCGGGACGGTCGGCGACATCCTGGCGCTGCGGGCGCAGGTCCGGGGCGCGGCGGGCATCGTCACCGACGGCGGCGTGCGGGACTGGACCGCGGTCGCCGGACTCGACATCCCCACCTTCTCCAGCGGTCCGCACCCGGCCGTCCTCGGGCGGCGGCACGTCCCGTGGGACGGCGACCTCACGATCGCGTGCGGCGGTGCGACGGTGCAGCCCGGGGACGTGATCGTGGGCGACGACGACGGCGTCCTGGTCATCCCCCCGGCGCTGCTGGACGAGGTGCTCGACGCCTCGATCGAGCAGGAAGCCGAGGAGGAGTGGATCGCGGCCCGGGTCGCCGAGGGCGCGTCCGTCGACGGCCTCTACCCGCTGTCCGGCCAATGGCGCGAGCGCTACGACGCCGAGCGGAACTCCGACCGCTGAAGCACCGCGGTGCGCAGGGCGCTCCGGGCGGCGTTACCGGCACCGCCGCGCACACCACCCGCAACCATTCCCCAGGAGGTTCGACATGAGCAACGCTCCGGGTGCCTGGCGCACCCGTCCCGAGGAACTGACCGGATCGATCGCGCCGGTGATCACCCCGTTCACCGCCGACGGCGAGGTGGACCACCGGTCGCTGGCGAACCTCGTCGACTGGCAGCTCAAGCAGGGCTCCGACGGGATCTCCATCGGCGGCTCGACCGGTGAGCCGAGCGCGCAGACGATCGAGGAACGGGCAGCGGCGATCCGCACCGTGCTCACGACCGTCGACGGTCGGGCCCCGGTCGTCCCGGGCACCGGCTCGGCCAAGCTCGACGAGACCATCGAGCTCACCGGCGCGGCGCACGACGCCGGGGTGGACGCCGCGCTGATCATCACGCCGTACTACGCGCGGCCCACCCAGGAAGCGCTGTACGCCTGGTACTCCACGGTCGCCGCGGAGTACCCGGACCTGCCGATCATCGCCTACAACGTGCCGAGCCGGACCGCGGTGGAGATCGCACCGGAGACGGTCGCCCGGCTGCACCGCGACGTGCCCAACTTCGTCGGCATCAAGGAAACGACCAAGGACTTCGAGCACTTCTCCCGGGTGATCAAGGCCGCTGGTCGCGAGCTGCTGGTCTGGTCCGGCATCGAGCTGCTGTGCCTGCCGCTGCTGGCCCTCGGGGGCACCGGCTTCATCAGCGCCACCGCCAACATCGCACCGGCCGCGACCAAGCGGATGTACGAGGCCTACCGCGCCGGGGAGCTCGACGAGGCGCTGGACCTGCACTACGGCCTGCACCCGCTGGTGGACCTGATCTTCGTCGAGACCAACCCGGCCCCGGTGAAGTGGGTGCTCCAGCAGCGCGGCCTGATCAGCTCCGGCCACGTCCGCTCGCCGCTGATCACGCCGACCGGACCGGGTCAGGACACGATCCGCGCGCTGCTCGCCGAAGGCGCGAACCACCTCTCGCCGGTCGATGACAGCGACACCATCGCCGCCCGCACCGCCGCAACCGCTTGAGGAGAACGACCATGACCGACGCCGCCACGCCCGCCCGGCGCGTGCCGCAGGACCTGCCGGAGCGGATCCAGCACTTCATCGACGGCGAATTCGTCGACAGCTCGGACGGCGCCACGTTCGACGTCCTGGACCCGGTGTCCAACCGGAACTACCTCCAGGCCGCGGCCGGCACCCGGGCCGACGTCGACCGCGCCGTCGCGGCCGCGCGCACGGCCTTCGACGAGGGCCCGTGGCCGCGGATGCTGCCGCGCGAGCGGGCCCGCGTCCTCAACCGGATCGCCGACATCGTCGAGTCCCGCGACGAGCGGCTGGCCGAGTGGGAGAGCTTCGACTCCGGGCTGCCGATCACCCAGGCGCTCGGGCAGGCCCGGCGGGCCGCGGAGAACTTCCGGTTCTTCGCGGACCTGATCGTGGCGCAGGCCGACGACACGTACAAGGTCCCCGGCAAGCAGGTCAACTACGTCAACCGCAAGCCCAAGGGCGTGGCCGGCCTGATCACCCCGTGGAACACGCCGTTCATGCTGGAGAGCTGGAAGCTCGCCCCGGCGCTGGCCTCGGGCTGCACCGTGGTGCTCAAACCCGCCGAGTTCACCCCGCTGTCGGCGAGCCTGTGGCCGGAGATCTTCCGCGAGGCCGGTGTGCCGGACGGCGTGTTCAACCTGGTCCACGGGATCGGCGAGGACGCGGGCGACGCGCTGGTCAAGCACGAGGACGTCCAGCTGATCTCGTTCACCGGGGAGTCGGCGACCGGCAAGCTGATCTTCGCCAACGCCGCGCCCACGCTGAAGGCGTTGTCCATGGAGCTCGGCGGCAAGAGCCCGGCGGTGGTGTTCGCCGACGCCGACCTCGACGCCGCGATCGACTCGACGGTGTTCGGCGTCTTCTCGCTCAACGGCGAACGCTGCACCGCGGGCAGCCGGATCCTGGTGGAGCGCCCCGTCTACGACGAGTTCGTCCGGCGCTACGTCGAGCGGGCCGAGAAGATCAAGGTCGGCGACCCGCACGACCCGGCCACCGAGGTCGGCGCGCTGGTGCACCCCGAGCACCACGAGAAGGTGACCGGCTACATCGAGATCGGCAAGACCGAGGCCACGCTGGCCGCCGGCGGTGGTCGCCCGGAAGGCCTGGAGTCGGGCAACTACGTGCAGCCGACGGTGTTCGTGGACGTGCCGCCGACGGCGCGGATCTTCCAGGAGGAGATCTTCGGCCCGGTCGTGGCGATCACCCCCTTCGACACCGACGAGGAAGCGCTGGAGCTGGCCAACGACGTCAAGTACGGGCTGGCCGCCTACGTGTGGACCTCGGACCTCGAACGCGCGCACACGTTCGGGCAGCGCGTCGACGCCGGCATGGTCTGGCTGAACTCGCACAACGTCCGGGACCTGCGCACCCCGTTCGGCGGGGTCAAGGCATCCGGTCTGGGCCACGAGGGCGGCTACCGGTCGCTGGACTTCTACTCCGACCAGCAGGCCATGCACATCTCGCTGGCCCCCGTCCACACCCCCAAGTTCGGCGCCTGACGGCGCCACGCACGCGAAGGAACGTTCAACGATGAGTGTCTCGGCTGCGACATCAGAGCTTCCCCCGCCCGACATCGTCCGCTGCGCCTACCTCGACCTGGTCGTCACCGATCTGGCGGCTTCCCGGGAGTTCTACGTGGACATGCTCGGCCTGGCGGTCACCGAGGAGGACGACGAAGCGATCTACCTGCGGTCGTTCGAGGAGTTCATCCACCACAACCTGGTGCTGCGCAAGGGCCCGGTGGCCGCGGCGGCGGCGTTCGCCTACCGGGTCCGCGCCCCGGAGGACGTGGACCGGGCCGAGCAGTGGTTCGCGGCGCGCGGCTGCCGCACCGAACGTCGCGCGGACGGCTTCACCGCGGGCATCGGTGACTCGGTGCGGGTCACCGACCCGCTGGGCTTCCCGTACGAGTTCTTCCACGAGGTCGAGCACGTCGAGCGGCTCGCGTGGCGCTACGACCTCCACACCCCGGGGGCTCTGGTGCGGCTGGACCACTTCAACCAGGTGACCCCGGACGTGCCGAAGGGGCGGGAGTACCTGGAGGACCTGGGTTTCCGGGTCACCGAGGACATCAAGGACGACGAGGGCACCACCTACGCGGCCTGGTTGCGGCGCAAGGACACCGTCCACGACACCGCCCTGACCGGTGGCGACGGCCCGCGCATGCACCACATCGCCTTCGCCACCCACGAGAAGCACAACGTCCTGTCCATCTGCGACAAGCTCGGTGCGCTGCGCAGGTCCGACGTCATCGAGCGCGGCCCGGGCAGGCACGGCGTGTCCAACGCGTTCTACCTCTACATCCGCGACCCCGACGGGCACCGGGTGGAGATCTACACCCAGGACTACTACACCGGCGACCCGGACAACCCGACCGTGACCTGGGACGTGCACGACAACCAGCGCCGCGACTGGTGGGGCAACCCGGTCGTGCCGTCCTGGTACACCGAGGCCTCGCCGGTGCTGGACCTCGACGGCGAGCCGCAGCCGCTGCAGGAGCGCACCGACAGCAGCGAGATGGCCGTCACCGTCGGCGCCGACGGCTTCTCCTACACCCGCAAGGGCGACGAGAACGAGGGATTCAAGCTGGGGGCAGCACTATGACCACGACGGAGCGCGACCTCCTCGGGCGCATCCCCGACGGGCTGTTCGTGGCCGGGGAGTGGATTCCCGGCGGCGGCGGTACCTTTCCGGTGCACGACCCCGCCACCGGCGCGGTGCTCGCCGAGGTCGCCGACGCCGCACCCGCCGACGGCGCCGCCGCGTTGGACGCGGCCGCGAGCGCGGGACGGGACTGGGCCCGCACCCCGGCGCGGCACCGCGCCGAGCTCCTGCGCCGCACCTTCGACCTGGTGCAGGAGCACGCCGACGATCTCGCCCTGCTGATGACCCTCGAAATGGGCAAGCCGCTGCGGGAGGCGCGCGGCGAGGTCGGGTACGGCGGGGAGTTCCTGCGGTGGTTCGGCGAGGAAGCCGTCCGCATCGACGGCCGCTACCGCAGCAGCCCCGAGGGCAACGGCCAGATGGTCGTGACCCACCGGCCGGTCGGTCCTTCGCTGCTGATCACGCCGTGGAACTTCCCGCTGGCGATGGCGACCCGCAAGATCGCACCGGCCCTGGCGGCCGGCTGCACCGTCGTGCTCAAACCACCCGCCCTGACCCCGCTGACCACCCTGCTGCTGACCCGGCTCCTGCAGCGGGCGGGAGTGCCGGAGGGCGTGGTCAACGTGGTGCCGACGTCGCGTTCCGGGCCGCTGTGCGGGCCGCTGATCAGCGATCCGCGGTTGCGGAAGCTGTCGTTCACCGGATCCACCGAGGTCGGCGTCCGGCTGCTGGAGCAGGCGGCCGGGGGAGTGCTGCGCACCAGCATGGAACTCGGCGGCAACGCGCCGTTCCTGGTCTTCGACGATGCCGACCTGGACGCGGCGGTGGACGGCGCGCTGGCCGCCAAGTTCCGCAACATCGGGCAGGCGTGCACCGCCGCCAACCGCTGCTACGTCCACGAATCCGTCGCGGAGGAGTTCAGCCGGCGCGTCACCGAACACGTCGCGGGGATGCGCACCGGACGCGGCACCGAGGACGGCGTCGACATCGGACCGCTGATCGACCGCAAGGCCGTCGACGACGTCGCAGCCCTGGTCGACGACGCCGTCGACCGCGGCGCCGTCGTCCGCACCGGCGGGTCGGGGATCGACGGTCCGGGCTCCTTCTACCGGCCGACCGTGCTCACCGACGTGCCGCCGGACGCGAAGGTGATGCGGCAGGAGATCTTCGGGCCGGTGCTGCCGATCGCCACCTTCACCTCGGAGGAAGAGGCGATCGAGCTGGCCAATTCGACCTCGTACGGCCTCGTCGGCTACGCCTACACCCGCGACACCCGCCGCGGCCAACGCCTGATCGAGGAGGTCGAGACCGGGATGATGGGCCTCAACGTCGGGGTCGTGTCCAACGCGGCAGCACCGTTCGGCGGCGTCAAGCAGTCCGGACTCGGCCGCGAAGGCTCCCGGGAAGGAATCCAGGAGTACCTGGAAACGAAGTACACCCTGATGCCCGGCCCCTACGCGTGAGGCGTGATCCCACCTCGGAAGAACCGACTTTCTCGCAATGACGTGAGGAGAGATCGTGCAGTTCCACCACCACGGGTACGTTTCCGGCGACCCCCGCGTCCAGCCGGCCGCTGGGACGGGAGTGGATCGCCCTGCGGAGCTTCCCGACGAGGTCGATGTCCTCATCGTGGGAAGCGGGCCGGCGGGGATGATCGCCGCCGCCCAGCTCGCCCAGTTCCCCAACCTGGTCACGCGGATGGTCGAACGCCGCCCCGGTCGGCTGGAAGTCGGGCAGGCCGACGGAATCCAGGCGCGCAGCGTCGAGACCTTCCAGGCGTTCGGATTCGCCGACCGGATCATCGAGGAGGCCTACCGGATCACCGAGATGTGCTTCTGGGCGCCGGACCCGGACAACCCGCGCAACATCGTCCGGACCTCCCGCGCACCCGATGACCCGACCGGGATCAGCGAGTTCCCGCACCTGATCGTCAACCAGGCGCGCGTGCTCGACTACTTCGCCGAGGCGGCGCGCAACGCACCGGCCAGGCTCGAACCCGACTACGGCTACGAGTTCGTCACCCTGGAGATCGCCGACGAGGGCGAACACCCGGTCGCGGTCACGCTGCGGCGCAGCGCCGGTGCGAACGCGGGCGAGCAGCGGATCGTCCGCGCCAAGTACGTGATCGGCTGCGACGGTGCGCGCAGCCGGGTGCGCGAGTCGATCGGCCGGGAACTGGTCGGCGACCAGGCCAATCACGCGTGGGGCGTGATGGACGTGCTCGTCGAGACCGACTTCCCGGACATCCGCACCAAGTGCGCCATCCAGTCGCACGACGGAGGCAGCATCCTGCACATCCCGCGCGAGGGCAATCACCTGATCCGGATGTACGTCGACCTGGGCGAGGTCTCCGCGGACGACCACGGCGCGGTGCGCGGCACGACCCAGGAGGAGGTCGAGGCCCGGGCCAACGCGATCATCCACCCGTACGCGTTGACGGTGAAGCACGTCTGCTGGCGCAGCGTGTACGAGGTGGGGCACCGGCTGGCGGACCGGTTCGACGACGTGCCGGAGGAGCTGGTGGGTGTCCGCGGTCCGCGGGTGTTCATCACCGGCGACGCCTGCCACACCCACAGCGCCAAGGCCGGGCAAGGCATGAACGTGTCGATGCAGGACGGGTGGAACATCGCCTGGAAGCTGGCGCACGTGCTCGAGGGGCGCGCCCCGGAATCGCTGCTGGACACCTACTCCGCCGAACGCCAGGTCATCGCGCAGAACCTGATCGAGTTCGACCGGGAGTGGTCGAGCATGATGGCCGCCAAGCCCGAGGAACTCGGCGACCCGAACACGCTGGCGGACTTCTACGTCAAGACCGCCGAGTTCCCCGCCGGCATGATGACCCGGTACCAGCCCTCGCTGATCACCGGCGACGCCGCGCACCAGGAGCTGGCGACCGGGTTCCCGATCGGCAAGCGCTTCAAATCCAACGCCGCCACGCGGGTCTGCGATGCCAACCCGGTGCACCTGGGGCACCACCACCGCGCGGACGGGCGCTGGCGGATCTACGCGTTCGCCGACCGGCCTGCCCCGGGGCAGCGCTCCAAGGCCGCCGACTTCGCCGAGTGGATCAGCGGTTCACCGGAGTCGCCGGTGGTCGCCTTCACGCCGGAGGGCGCGGACGTCGACGCGTGGTTCGACGTCAAGGTGATCTACCAGCAGGACCACACCGGTGTCGACCTCGCCGCGGTACCGAGCGCGTACCTGCCGAAGGTCGGCCCGTTCGACCTCGTCGACTACGAGAAGGTGTACGCCGCCGACCCGCGGGACGACATCTTCGAGGCGCGCGGCGTGGACCGGGGCGGTGCGCTCGTCGTCGTGCGTCCCGACCACTACGTCGCGACCGTGCTCCCGCTGGACGCCGAGGAGGAACTGGCGGCGTTCTTCGCGGGGATCGTCAACGCCGAGAGGCAGCCCGTCGGCATCTGACGGTCCCCGAGCACAACGGGTGCGAAGGCGCGGCGAGGACCGGCCGCGTCTTCGGCGTTCCCGACTCGACGGCATCGCGGGGAGGCGCTCAGCGCGGCGTGCCCGCTACCGGCGGCGGACACGCCGCGGGGCGTGCGTTCCGAGGTCACGACCGGTGTGCGCTCCCGGCCCGGTCGGTTCCGCGCTTGGCGTGGGCCTTGAGGTCGAATGCCGGGTCGGCGGCCTGTTCCGGCCGGAGCGGCGACTCGGCTGCCAGCAGGCGGCGGGCGGCCAGGTGGTCGGCCGGTCGATTGGCGGACTCGACCGCGGTCAGCTCGCCGTCGCGGAACCGGAACACCGAGAACTTCCCGGCGCCGACGTCGCCGCGCAGCACGGCGTCGTCCCCGGGAAGTCCGAGCCCGGCGATCTGGAGCCGGAGGTCGCCCTGGTTGCTCCAGAACCACGGCACGTCCCGGTAGCGGGAGGGGCCGTCGATGATGGCACGAGCGACGTGCCGCGCCTGGTCGGTGGCGTTCTGCACGGATTCCAGGCGGGTCCGCGCCCCGAGGTGGTGGCTGGGGAAGGCAGCGCAGTCCCCGATCGCGTAGATGCGCTCGTCGTCGGTCCGCAGCGAGTCGTCGACGAGCACGCCGCCGTCCACCGCGAGCCCGGCCTGCTCGGCGAGGTGCGTGCGCGGCGAGGCACCGACGCCCACCAGGACGAGGTCGGCCGGGTACCGCCCGCCCGATGCGCCGAGGACCGCCGCGACCCGCCCGGCGCGGCCCTCGAACGACTCGACCCCCGCACCGACGCGCAGGTCCACGCCCGTCCGGCGGTGCGCGGTCGCGACGAAGTCCGACAGCGGCGCGGACAGCACGCGTGCCATCGGCCGGTCGGCCGCTTCGAGCACCGTGACGTCGAGGCCGCGCTCGCGGGCGGCCGCGGCGAATTCGAGCCCGATGAACCCCGCACCGATCACGACCGCGGACCGCGCGCGTTCGAGGTCGGCGCGGACGGCACGCGCCTCGTCCAGCGTGCGCAGGTGGTGGATGCCGTCGAGGTCGGCGCCCGCGACGCGCAGCGTCCGGTTGGCCGACCCGGTGGCCAGCACCAGGTGCGAGTACGGCAGCACGCCACCGCCGTCGAGCGCGACCTCGCGCCGCGCCCGGTCGATCACCGCGGCGCGCGCCCCGGTCCGCACCTCGACGTCGAGCCCGGCGAAGTGGTCCGCGGCGCGGATCGGTAGTGGTGCGGGTTCACCACCCGGGCGCAGGTAGTCCTTCGACAGCGGCGGGCGCTGGTAGGGCGGGCAGTCCTCCTCGCCCACGATGGTGACGGTGCCCGCGAACCCCCCGGAGCGAAGCGAATCCGCCGCCTGGAGCCCGCCCTGCCCGGCCCCGATGATGACGACGCGGTCCGGTGCGGACATCGCTCAGACCTGGCTGGCGGGGACGTCGACCTCGATCCGCGCCACGTCCCCGCCGAGCGGGATCTGGCAGCCGAGCCTGCTGCGCCGCTCGTCGCGGGGTTCAGCGGTGCACTCGAGCATCTCCTCCTCGTCCTCGCCGATCTCCGGCAGACCGTCCAGGAACGGCTCGTGCACGTACACGTGGCAGGTCGCGCACATGGCCTGCCCACCGCATTCCCCGACGATGCCGCGAACTCCGCTGCGCACGGCGGCCCGCATGACGGTGGTGCCGGACTCGGCCTCGACGGCGTCCACCGCGCCGTCCGGGTGGTGGAAGTTGACCTTCGCCATGGGGTGCTCTCCTCGGTCGTCCGGTCGGTTGGGGGTCATCCGCGGTCCCACCGCACCGGGAGGCGGAGCACACCGCGGAACACCCAGCCCCCGGACAGCGCGGGCGCTTCCGGATCCAGTCGCAGGTGGGGCAGCGCGTCGAACAGGCGCGGCATGGCGACACCCACCACGGAGGCGCGGGCGACCCAGGCGCCGGCGCAGAAGTGGTTGCCACCGCCGAAGGCGAGGTGCGGTTGCTTGGCCCGGTTGATGTCGTAGGTCTCCGGGTCGGCGAAGACCTTCGGGTCGCGGTTGGCCGCGCCGACGACCACGCCGAGCCGAGCGCCCTCGGGCACCAGAACGCCTTCCAGCACGGTGTCCCCGGTGGATTCCCGCGGGTACATCCCGATGGGGGCGACCCAGCGGACGGACTCCTCGAACGCGGCGGACCACCGCGACGGCTCGGCCAGCACCTGCCTGAGCTGGTCCGGGTTGGACAGCAGCGCCCACACCGTGGTGCCCAGCGCGTCCCGCGGCTCGTTGAGGCCGCCGCCGATGGTCATCTTCAGGTTGGCGCGGATGGCTTCCAGCGGGATCGGCAGGTGGGCCAGCCCGGACAGCAGGCTGTGGTCCGGGTCCTCGCGCAGGCGCGGCAGCACCTCGTCGATCGCGGCATCGACCTCGTGCCAGGACCGCTCGGCCTCGGCCCACACGTCCGGGTCGTCGGCGTAGTTCCCGGCCCCGTCGATGAGCGTTTGCGACCAGCGCTGGAGGTCGTCCTGCGTCGCGTTGTGGAAACCCAGGACGAGCCGGAGGTTCTCGGCGGCGTAGGGCGCGGCGAACTCGGCGATGAGGTCGGCGCCCGGTCCCGCCTTCGCCAAGCGTTCCAGGTAGGTCGTGCAGTTCCGCTCGAAGACCGCGTTCCAGTGCTTCTTGATCGCGTTCGGCCGGAGCACTCCGCCGTAGGCCTTGCGGTCGACGTCGTGCGCGGGATCGTCCTTGCGGAGCATGCTGTGCCCCATCGCCCGCTTCATCAGCGAGCCGGTCTCGTCCGCGGAGAACCGATCCTGGTCCTGTTCGATGGTGTGGCAGGCGGCGTAGTCGGTCACCAGGTACCGGTTCACCGCGGGGACCCAGTGCACCGGAGCTTCGGCGCGCATCCGCTGGTAGAGGGGGAAGGGATCGGCGTAGAGGTCTGCGATGGTGACCCAGTCCGCGACCGGGATCGGACGGGCCTCGGCCGGGTCGGCAGTGCGCGTCATCGTTGACCGCCTCCACTTCGTCGAGGATGCCGAAAAGCCTGGCAGAAGCGAACAAACCATGTAAACTTCAAACTTGTTCGATGTATCCACTACTGAGTGGTGGATGTCCGCATCGGCTGCTGTGGACGGACCTGCGGGGTTGCGATGGCGAAGTACACGCTTCGGCAGTTGACGTACTTCGAGGCGGTCGCGGAAACGGGCTCGATCTCCAGCGCAGCGAGCTGGCTGCACGTGTCGCCGACGGCGGTCGCCTCGGCGCTCAACGAGCTGGAACGCGTCTTCGGCACGCAGCTGGTGGTGCGCCGCAAGGCCCACGGGGTGTCGCTGACACCGGCCGGGAGCTACCTGCACTCCCGTGCCGCGGACCTGCTTCGGCAGGCCGACGACCTGGAGCTCAACGTGGCCAGCGGGGGAGCGGAGCTCAACGGTCCGCTGGTGATCGGCTGCTACGCCACCGTGGCGCCGACCGTGGTGCCGCCGCTGCTGGAGTGGTTCGCCGACAACCACCCGAAGGTCCAGGTGCGAGTGGTGGAAGGCAGCCAGTCCGAACTCCCGGGCAGGTTGCTCGCGGGCGAGCTGGAGCTGGCGGTGGTGTACGACCTGAACCTGCCGACGGGCCTGGACTCCGTGGTGCTCTACGAGGCGCCCGCCTACGTGCTGCTCCCGGCTGGGCACCGCTTGGCGGAGCAGCCGGTGGTGTCGCTGGGTGAACTGGCGAGCGAGCCGATGGTCCTGCTCGACGTGCCGCCCGCCGCGCAGCACACGATGGCGCTGTTCGACCGCGCCGGTGTGGTGCCGGAAGTGGCCGTGCAGGTGTCGGACTTCGAGCTGGCCCGGTCGTTGGTCGCGCGGGGGATGGGGTACGCGATCATGATCCAGCGGCCTGCGGTCGGCAAGTCGTACGAGGGATTGCCCGTGGTGGCGAAGGAGATCCGGCCGGCCGTGCAGCCGATCCGGGTGAAAGCGGTCTGGCCGGCGGCGGTCCGGTTGACCGACCGGGGCCGGGCGCTGCTCGACCTCGCGCGAGGACCCGGAATTCCGGATGCGCCGCGAGCCCGCTGACTCCACTGAGGACACTATCGTCGTCCCGTCCTCGGGACCGGTGCCCGCGATCGCGACCGGTGTGGGCGGCCGAGCGGCCCGGCCGCCCACACTCGGTTACCGGTCGATCGCTGCGCTGAGCTTGGCGGCCCCGGGGATGTCCAGCGCTTCCGCGCCGAGGGACTTGCCGGTGCGGTCCTTGATGGTGAAAGCCGCGATCATCCCGATCACCGTGAGGCCGAACAGGTAACCCGAAACGGCCATGGTGCTGCCGAACGCGGCTTGGAGCCAGGTCGCGATCATCGGGGCGAAGGCACCTCCCAGGATCGCGCCGAAGGCGTAGGACAGCCCGGCCCCGGAATAGCGGACGTGGGCCGGGAACATCTCGGCGAGCATGGCCGCCTGCGGCCCGTAGGAGAACCCGATGCCGACGCTGAAGACCAGCATCGCCAGCCCCATCAGCATCACGCTCCTGGTGTCGATCAGCCAGAACATCGGGAAGACCCAGATCAGCAGGACGGCGAAACCGATCTTGTACACCGCGGTCCGCCCGATCCGGTCCGACAGGATCGCTCCCGACATCGTCGTGACGACCCAGGCCGCGCTGGTGAGGGTGACCAGGTTGAGGATCGTGGAGCGGTCCATCCCCAGCTCAGCCGTGGTGTAGGAGAGCACGTAGCCGCCGGTGACCATGTAGCCGGCCGCGTTGTTCGCGGCGAAGGTGAGCGCCCCCTGGAGCACCTGCGGTCCGTTGAACCGGAACATCTGCACCAGCGGGAGCCGGACGGCTGGCTTCGCGTCCTCGGCTTCGGCGAACACCGGCGACTCGGCGACGCCCAGCCGGATCGCCATGCCCACCACGACGAGCACGACCGACAGCAGGAACGGGACCCGCCATCCCCAGTCGAGGAACTGCTGCTCGGACGTGGTCATGGTGACGATGCTGAGCACGGCGGTGGCGATCAGCATCCCGATCGGGACCCCGATCTGCGGGAAGCCGCCGTACCGGCCGCGCTGGTGCGCGGGAGCGTGCTCGACGGCCATGAGCGCGGCACCGCCCCATTCACCGCCCGCGGAGAACCCTTGCAGTACGCGCAGCACGATCAGCAGGATCGGACCCCACATCCCGATCGAGTCGAAGCTCGGGACCAAGCCGATCGCCGTCGTGGCCCCGCCCATCAGCACCAGCGTCAGGACCAGCATGGCCTTGCGCCCCAGCTTGTCCCCGAAGTGGCCGGCGACCGCCGCACCGAGCGGGCGGAAGATGAAGCTCACCCCCACGGTGGCGAACGAGATCAGCCGACCGGCGAGTTCTCCGTAGGAGGCCACGAACGGCTCGAAGAACAGGGGCGTCAGCACCAGCGCGGCGGCGTTGGCGTAGATGAAGAAGTCGTACCACTCGATGGTCGTGCCGATCAGCGTGCCCACCGCGACTCGGCGGTGGTCCCGTCGAGATCGCTCCCGGGTGTGTTCTCGGTCGGACATGGCAGCTCCCTTGCTGTCTCTGGCGCGGTGCCGGGCTGACGCGAGCGCCGTCCCGGATCCCGCCGCTCGGCAGCCCTCGCGGCCGGAGGAGCCTTCCGCTCCCACCGCGACCTCCATCCCGGTCGGCTCGGTGCTCCGTCAGCGAGGCGCGGAGTGCGGAGGGCGTCGTAGGCGTGCGGCCCCGTCGTGCTGCGCGGGGGAGCTGTTGGGCCGCGCCGCGGCGACTGCGCCCGGCAGGCGTCCGAGGGCGGTGGTCACGAGGTCGCGGGTCAACGGAAGCTCCCAGGATCAGCTACGAAATCGCATACGATCCAGGATGGTGATCGCTGCGGGCCACTGCTGTCAATGGCCGGATGACCGCGGCTTGCCGGAGTCGACCCGCACCGCTGTCGTCCGGCTGCGCCAGGCGCGCGCCGGCGAAACCGCGGAGCTCGCCGGTCGCGTCGCCTCCACCAGGGCGCCACCGCCGGGGCGCGAGCGCTGGAGCCGCGCCAGTCACCTCTCCGGCTGCATCGGCTCCGACTGCGACCGCACCCGGCCGACGACTGCTGGATCTGCGTGCGGGAGCGCGGTTTCCGGGAGGGAGCGCGCGGCCGCGACCGTGCGGTCCACGGCGTCTTCCCAAGGTGTGGGTTCGAGCCCTTCCTGCGTGGTGAGGAGGCCGGGTGCCAGCGCGCACGGGTGGTGCCACAGGTCTTCGAGCCGGGACAGCTCGCGCATCAGGGTCGAGAACGGTGCGGCGGCGCGCATCGCGAGGCGTGGGATGCCCAGCGGTGCCCTGCGGCGGACTCCGCCGACGTCGGCCGCACGTCCGGCCAGTTCCCGCATCGTCCGCGGCGGGGCGGTCGGTGCGTGCAGCACGCCGTCGACCGGCAGCCGGTCGAGGTGCCGGGCGGTGTGCAGCATCGCGGTGGCCAGGTCCGGGATGAACGTGAGCGAGTGCGGGGCGTCGAGGGCGCCCGGGAGCACCGCGCGCCGGTCCGCGAGCACCGGTTCGATGACGGTCGTGCAGGCGACCGAGGCGCCGGTGCCGAGGCTGGTGGGCCCGACGAGGTCGGAGGCCACGATGCTCGTGGTCCGGGCGGCGTGGGCGCGGCGCCGTTCGATGAGCAGTTGCCGGATCCGGCCCTTCTCGTCCCGCGGCGCGAACTCCGCCCCTTCGTGCAGGTCGGAGGCCAGCCCGACGAACGGGTACATCGACTCGGGGAACACGACCGGTACGCCGTGGCGGGCGGCCGCGTCCAGCACCGCGTCCTCGCGCGGTGGCAGGTCGCGCCGCCAGATCCGCGAGTCGTAGGGGGCGTGGAAGCAGGCGTGGACGGCGTCGGCGCCGCGCAGCGCCTGCTCCAGCGCGGCCGGATCCAGCACGTCGCCCGTCACCCGCGAGATCCCGCGGTCCTCGTCCTCCTGGACCTCGCTGCGGCGCAGGACCGTCGCGGTGTCCCCGTCCCCGATCGCCCGCGCGATGATCTCGCGCCCGATCTGCCCTTCGCCGATAACCAGGTGGTGCATCGCTCCCCCTTCGCAAACTGTGAGCACTGCTCTCTGTCTGAGCAAGAGTGAACACTGCTCTCGCCCGGTGCGTCAAGAGCGGTGCTCTCTGTTTGGCACACTGCGAGGATGGCGGATACCCCGGACCCCCGACCGACGGCGCGAAGCCGAGCCCGCGAGCGGACGATGCGGCGCATCATCGCGCTCGGCAACGCCCAGCTCGCCGAGCACGGGCCCGAACAGCTCAGCGTGCGGGAGATCGCCCGCGGTCTCGGGATGGTCTCCTCGGCCGTGTACCGCTACGTCGTCAACCGCGACGAACTGCTGACGCTGCTGCTGGTGGACGCCTTCGACGATCTCGCCGATGCCGTCGAGGCGGCGATCGCGGAGGTATCGGCGGCGGACCCCGCGGAGCGGTTCACGCGCCTGGCGCACGCCGTGCGCTCCTGGGCGATCGTGAACCCCGCCCGGTGGGCCCTGCTGTACGGCACCCCGGTGCGCGGCTATGCGGCTCCGGCCGAGATGACCACCGGGCCGGGCACGCGGGTCCTCACCCGGCTGCTCGAGGTCGTGGCCGAGGTCGATGGTGCCCCCGCCGGGCCGGAGCTGGGAGCAACCCTCGCGGCGGCGCTCGAGCGGGGAGCCCACGAGCTCGGGACCGAGGTGTCGGCCTGGACGGCGCTGCGGGCGACCGCGCTGTGGAGCGGCCTGGTGGGGGTGGTCAACGGGGAGCTCACCGAGCAGTACGGCGCGCAGTTCGCCCCGGTCGCCGAGGAGCTGTTCGCCGCCCAGGTCGAGGTTCTGCGAGGCGTGCTCGGGCCGGAGCGCGGCTGCTGACCTGCCGTCCTGCCCCGGTCGGGCGCGGGAGCGGTGTCCGCACGCCGCCGAGGTGGTGCCGCGGTGCTCAGGCCGCCGCGGGTTCCGGTTGCGGGTCGGTGAGCGGGTGGGCGAGCTCCTCCTTCGGCAGCCGCGCCAGCACGATGGTGACCAGCGCCGCCAGCAGCGGGACCGCCGCGGCGATCAGGAACGTCGGGGTGAGGCCGATCAGCGCGGCGACCGGTCCGGCGATGGCCAGGGACAGCGGCATGAGGGCGATCGAGACGAAGAAGTCCAGGCTCGACACCCGGCCGAGCAGGTGCGGTGGCACGAGCCGCTGGAGCAGCGTCCCCCAGATGACCATCGGCGCGGAGAACAGCGCACCGAGCACGAAGGCCGCGATCGCCACCGTCAGCAACCGGTCGCTGACCGCGATCAGCGCGAACGAGGTGCAGGAAAGCCCCCACATGCCGAGGGTCGCGGTGAGGTAGCGGCGGGGGATCCGCAGCGAGGTCATCACCGCCGAGCCCGCGGCACCGCCGATCCCGAAGGCGGCCATCATCCCGGCGTGGGCGGAGGCGTCCCCGCCGAGGTGGTCCTTGATGAAGAACGGCAGCAGCACCTGGAGCGGGCCCATCACCGCCAGCACCATCAGCGCCGCGAACAGCAGGCTCGACAGCAACCAGCGGGTCGAGGCGACGTACCGGAACCCTTCGAGCAGGTCGGCCACCGCCGAGCGCGGGGCGGTGCCGCGGGTCCCGCGCAACGGCGTCGCGGGCACGGTGGTGAGGATCCCGGTGGCCAGCAGGGCGCAGCAGGACGCGGCGGCGAGGGCGATCCCGGGGGACAGCGCCCCGATGATCAAGCCGGCCACCGCCGGTCCGGCGGCCTGCTGCACGGTGGGCCGCAGCGCGCCCTCGAACCCGTTGACCGCCATCAGGTCGTCCGCGGCGACCAGCGCCGGGATCCACGCCGAATACGCCGGGTAGTAGAACGCGGAGGCCATGCCGCCGACGAACCCGATGACCACCAGGTGCCACAGCCGGGTCTGGCCGGTCAGCGAGAGCACCGCGGCGGCGCCGAAGCAGGCGGCCTGCACGCCGTGCACCCCGAGCAGGATGTGCTTCTGCGGCAGGCGATCGGCCAGCACCCCGCCGACCAGGCCGAAGACCAGCGTGCCCGCCGAGGCCGCCGCGCCCACCGCTGAGAGCTCCGGCGGTCCGCCGCCGATGCGGATCACCTCCCACACCTGCGCCACCGCCCACAGCCCGCTGGTGAACAGCGAGAAGAACAACGAGACCGCGAGCCTGCGGTAGGCGCGGTGCCGGAACGGCAGCAATGCGCGCGGGAGACGACGGGCGGGAGTCGTCATGGACGTTCCTCCTGGCGGGTGCGGCGGATCCGGCCTCGGATGCGCGGACCATCGTGGCAGGACCGGCCGACACCCGCGGCGGAGCCGCGAACCGGTGCCGGTCATGAACACCACGCTAGGAATTCCAGCGCGGTCGAGGTCAAGCCGGATGTCGTCCGGCGGCGGCCCCGCCGCGGCGAACGGGCGCCACGCGCCGACGGGGACCTGCCGGTGAGCGGCAGGTCCCCGTCGGCGGTCGGTTCAGCGGCCGTGGAAGTGGCGGATCAGCTTGCGCGGCACCAGCTTCCGCTCGCCGTCGACCACGATCGGCACCAGCTCGGGTGCGGCGGCCTTCCACCGCGCCCGCCGGTGGCGGGTGTTGCTCCGGGACGTCTTGCGCTTGGGCACTGCCATGTCTTCCTCCTCGATCGGGGTGGTCGCCGGGATCCCGCTGCGCGAGCGGGGGCTCAGCCGTGCTGGTCGCGGGGAGCGGGCTCGCACGGGTCCTCGTGCCAGGTGATCGCCGACTCGGCGGGGGCGCGCCACGCCTGCTCGCCCGAGGCGAGTTCGTCGTCGGTGAGCAGCGCGCCGCGCAGCGCGCGCAGCACGTCGCCGGGGTCGGCTTCGTGGACGAGGACGACGAGTTCCTGCATCCGGTCGCCGTAGTGCTCGTCCCAGTGCAGCGAGGCCCGCAGCCGCTGCTCCACCGGAACCTCGGCCCACCGCTCCGGGGGCAGCGCGGCCAGCCACGGCCCGGCGTGGCCGAGGTGCAGCCCACCGCCCGCCGATTCCAGCCACAGCACGCTGTCGGGATCACCGGCCACCCACGCCCGGCCGCGGGCGCGCACGACCCCGTCGAGCAGCGCGTCCAGCGCTTCGTGCAGGCGTTCGGGGTGGAAGGGGCGGCGTTGTTCGAACAGCACGACCGCGACCCCGGCGACCGGTTCCATCGGTGGCTGCCCGCGCAGCAGCGGCCCGTGCGCGCCGTCGACCGCGCCGCGCCGGGCATCGGCCGGGATCCGGTCCAGCAGCGCGGGCACGTCGAGTTCGCCGAGCGCGGCGCGCGGTGCGGTCGGCGCCAGCCGCGCGAGCACCGCCTCGGTGCGCCTGGCCCGCCAGCGCTCCGCCTCGCCCGACAGGACCACGGCGTCGGCGAACTCCACCTGGCCGACGGCGACCTGGGCGACCGTGCGCTCGTCGTCCGCGCTGCCGCCGAGCCCGCGCTCGCGCAGCTCCTCGTCGCCGCCGGCGTCGTCGAGCCAGCTCGGCAGGTCCACCACCGCGAGCGCGGCCCGCACCTCGACGTCCTCGGCCACCGGGGCGTCGTCGACCACGACGTGCTCGATCGCCCAGCAGATCGCCTCCGGTTCCAGCGCCGGGTCGAGCCGCACGACGATGCGCCGCACCCCGGGCGTGCGGGCCAAGCGGCGCAGCAGCGGCAGGAAGTCCTCCCGCAGCGTGCACGAGACGCAGCCGTGGGCGAGTTCGAGCACCGCGGTGTCCACGGCCTCGCCGTGCCGGACGTGGCGGCGCAGCACGCCTTCGGGCAGGGTGCGCAGGTCGTGGTGCACCACGGCGGTGCCGCGCGGGTCGGTCGCGCGGACGGCGTCGGTGACGGCGGTGACCGGTTCCTCGGGAAGGCCCGCCACCAGCAGCAGCGGCACTCGGGAGGTCCGGGTCGGCTGGCTCCGCACGTGCGCCTCCAATCGACAATGGTTTTCAATTGCTTGCCGGGACGCTACACTAACTGAAAACGGATGTCGTTATCAGGAGGTTGTGGTGTCCGTCCGATGCCAGGTGACCGGGCGCGTGCCCGGACACGGCAAGCAGGTCTCCCACTCGCAGCAGCGCACCTCGCGGCGCTGGCTGCCCAACGTGCAGCGGCGCCGGTACTGGCTCCCGTCCGAGCAGCGCTGGGTGCGGCTGCGGGTGTCGGCGAAGGGGATCGGGACGATCGACCGGCGCGGCATCGAGGCGGTCGTCGCCGAGCTGCGCGCCCGGGGCGAGCGGGTCTGAAGGCGGGAGGGGAGCAGTGGCCAAGAAGTCCAAGATCGCCCGCGATCAGCAGCGCCGCGTCGTCGTGGCCCGCCACGCCGAGCGCCGCGCCGAGCTCAAGCGGATCATCAAGGCACCGGGCAGCACCGCCGAGCAGCGCACCGCCGCCCGCGCCGAGCTGTCCCGCCAGCCGCGCGACGCCAGCGCGACCCGGGTGCGCAACCGCGACGTCGTCGACGGCCGTCCGCGCGGCTACTTCCGCAAGTTCGGGCTCTCCCGGGTGCGCCTGCGCGAGCTCGCGCACCGCGGCGAGCTGCCCGGCGTGACCAAGTCGAGCTGGTGACGGCGATGGCGCGCACCCGCCGGCGCGGGGCGGACCCGCCGCGCCGCGGAGGGGTCACCGGGGTCGACGGGAAGGACGTGGCGCCGCTGCGCGAGTTCCCGCCGCACCGGGGCAGGACCCGGCCCCGCCGGATCCCCGGCCCGCGGGAGCAGCGCCAGGTCGCCCGGGCCACCACCCAGGCGCGGGAGAGGGCGCCGGTGCGGCGCTGACCCCCGCTTCCGCCGCAGTGCGGCGGACCCGCCACCCCCGGTCGCTCCCGCGTGTTCCCGGCAGAGCCGCTCCGGCGCACCGGGGGTGGTGCGGCCCGGTCGTCCTGCGGCGGGACACCGGCGTTCGTACCCTCGGCACGTCCACCATTGGGGGGAGTGGCCATGCTTGCGAGGCGACGGCTGTTATCGGTGGTGCTGGCGGTACCGCTGCTGCTCGGGACCGGGGCGGCGGAGGCCGCACCGCCCAGCCCGGTCCAGGTGGTCGGGCTCGACGTCGTCGGCACCGCCCGGCTGCTGGCCGAGGGCCGGACCACCTCGGTGGCGCTGGTCGACCGGTACCTGCGCCGCATCGACGCCTACGAGGACGCCTACGCCGACCAGCCGGGCGTGAACGCGATCATCGCGATCAATCCGCACGCCGCGCGGCGGGCCGGCGAACTGGACGAGGAACGGCGGCGCGGCGCGGTGCGCGGACCGCTGCACGGCGTCCCGCTGGTGCTCAAGGACAACGTCGACGTGCGCGGGATGGCCACCACCGGCGGCTCGGCCGCGCTGCGCGGTTCCCGGCCGCACGACGACGCGACGCAAGTCCGGCGGCTCCGCGAAGCCGGCGCGATCGTGCTGGCCAAGACCAACATGCACGAGTTCGCGATGGACGTCACCACGGTCAGCTCGGCCGGCGGCCAGACCCGCAACCCCTACGACCAGCGACGCCACCCCGGCGGGTCCAGCGGGGGCACCGGGGCGGGCGTGGCGGCGGCCTTCGCCCCCGCGGGTCTGGGCACCGACACCTGCGGATCGCTGCGCATCCCCGCCGCGCACACCAACCTCGTCACCCTGCGGGCCACCACGGGACTGTCCAGCCTCGACGGAGTGCTGCCGTTGGCCGGCAGCCAGGACGTGCTCGGGCCGATGGCCACCTCGGTCCGCGACGTCGCGGTGGTGCTCGACGCCACCGCCGGACCCGACCCGGCCGACCCGGCGACCGCGCAGGCGCACGGGCACGTGCCGCCGAGCTACCTGCGGGGGCTGCACCCCGACGCGCTGCGCGGTGCGCGGCTCGGCGTCGTCACCGACTACTTCGGCGACGCGGCGGCCGAGCGGCCGACCAACGCCGTGGTGCGCACCGCCATCGCGGACATGACCGCCGCCGGAGCGCACCCGGTGGAGCTCGGCCCGCTACCGCGGATCACCGGCGAGCTCGCGGAATCCAGCCGCATCAAGCACGAGTTCGAGCACCACGTCAACGCCTACCTGGCGCGCACGCCCGGACCCCCGGAGCTCGCCGGGCTGGAACCGCCCCGCGACCGGACGACCCTGGACGACGTGGTGGCCGCCGAGACGGCGATCCCGGAGGTCCAGCAACGCCTGCGGACGCTGCTGGACAGCCCCGCGCTGCCCAACGACGCGCACGACGAGGCGCTGCGCCGGCGCGACGTGCTCCGGCGGCAGCTGCACGAGCTGATGGTCGCCCACGACCTCGACGCGCTGGTCTACCCGTCGGTCTCCGCCCCGCCAACGGAGCTCGGCACCCGCCAGTCGCACCTCAACTGCCGACTCGCCGCGCACAGCGGCTTCCCGGCGCTGAGCGTGCCCGCCGGTTTCACCCCGGACGGGCTGCCGATCGGCGTCGAACTCATGGGCGCGCCCTTCGCCGAACCGCACTTGCTCGCCCTGGGGCACGCCTACGAACAGCGCACCCACCACCGCGTCCCACCGCCCACGACCCCACCGCTGCCCTGATGGCCGCTGCCCTGGTCGCTTCCGTCCACAGCGGACGGTCGTCAGTCGGCGACCAGGACGCGGCGGGGACCGGAGCCGCGGGCGGCGCCGCGTTCCTGCTGGCGCCGCACCAGCCAACGGCCGGGCGCCACCCCGCTACCGCCGTGCTCCGGGTGCACCAGGAACGCCGGGGCGGTGTTCTCGAACGCCGCGATGGCCAGACCCAGCGGGTCGTGCACCGCGGGGGTCCACCCGCAGGTGCCCCGATCGGACACCAGGGTGTGCGGGTTGCCGCCCGCCGCGCCGCGCAGCAGCTCCACGCCTTCCGGCGGAACGGGGTGCCAGGGGGCGCGGGTGGGCACGGTGACGGTGCCGAGCATCGCCAGCGGCAGGACGAGCAGGTCGCCCTGCGCCTGGAGGCCGTCGAGCACCGGTACGGACAGCTCGCGTTCCAGGTGGTCCAGGGCGTCGAGGCCGGTGCGGTCGAGGAGTTCGGCGAGATTCATCTGCATCACCTCGGGAAGTCGTGATCAGGTGCGGCGGAGCAGCCGCGCGTACTGGGCTCCGGTGAGCCCGTAGGACCACCCGGCCGCGTCGACCGGGTCGCGGAACCAGGGCGGCACGTGCAAGCCGTAGCGGCGCCGGGTGCCGTCGCGCTCGGCGGAGCCGTTGACGGCCAGCAGCAGCCGCACCGAGCTGCCCGACTGCCGGTACGGCACGTCGTAGAGGTGCAGTTCGCAACCCGGGTTGCCCGGATCGGGAGCCGCGCCGACCAGCGCCAGACCGGCCACGTCGGCGTAGCGCTCCCAGCCGCCGAGGCGTTCGATCGCGCAGCGCCGCACCTCCACGTTGCGCTCGGCGGCGATCCGCTCCGGCGCGGGGTCCTCGATCACCCAGGCGGGCACCCGGGTGCCGTGCCAGGAGTGCACCGCCCAGCCGTCCGGGTACCGCACGGCCGGTCCGGTGGCGGCGTGCAACCGCAGCTCACCGGTGCTCGCACCGGGCACCGGTTCGACGCGCACGGCGGCGGGGCGTTCGGCGACCACGCACCGGCCCTCGCGCGGCCACCACCAGCCGGCGGAGCGGGCCAGCAGCGCCCACGGTTCCAGGGCGTCGGCGTCGTCGAACCGCCACAGCCGCCGGTGCACGTCGCAGTGCGCGATCCAGTCGACCTCGTGCTGCCCGAACCAGCACAGGCCGGTCGGCCCGGGCAGCGCCGACTTGACCGGTCCGGCCACCGCGTCCCGGATCCGGCGGCGCAGCGCGCGGTGCACCTCCTCGGCCAGCACCGGGCGCAGCGGTGCGCCGGAGCGCAACGCGGTTTCCGGATCGGACGGTGGATCGCGCGGCTCGGGGACGCGGAGGGGATCGCCGAGGGGATCGCCCAGCCGTTCCCGCAGGGACGACATCAGCGACGCCAGCCGGTGTTCCACCGCGGCGAACCGCGCCGGGGCGGGCGCGGTCGACGCGGGCACCGAACGCAGGGCGGCGGCCGGGGAATCCACCCACTCGAACGCGGGCGGTGGCGCGCCCACCCTCGCGTACAGCGCGGTGATCGCCGCCTCGGCGGCGGCCCGGTCGGCGGGAGCGCTGCGCAGCGCGTGGCGCTGCCAGTCGGCGCGGATCTCCACCGCGCGCCGCCAGCGCGCGAGGCGCCGGTCCAGCGCGGACCGGTCGGAGGGGAGCGGGGAACGGCGGGCCCGGCGCCCGCGGCGCCCGCTCAACGCGTCAGGGCGGTCGCGCCCTTTCCGGTAGACATGCCGTGATCGTGGCATCCCCGCCCGGCGCCCCGCAACCTCCGTCCGCGCCCGCACCGCGCCGGGCGGTGCGGGCGATCGGACTTCAGCGGGACAGCACCGCCACGAGGGCGTCGCGGAGCCGGGCGGCGGGGTCCTCGGGCAGCGTGGCGCTGCGCCAGGCGACGTGGGCGTCGGGGCGGACCAGCAGCACGCCGTCCTCGGCGATCTCGCTGAGCCGGGCCCAATCGTCGTAGAGGTCGGTGTAGGGCCGGCCGGGGCCGATCAGGTGCGCGTCGACCTCGACGCCGAGTTCGGCGCCGAGCTCCGCGGCGGCGTCGACCCAGGGCTGCCCGCCGAGACCGGTGAGCACGGTGAACCGCCCCCGGCCGACGAGGTCGTGGGTGGAGACCTTGTGCCCGTCGCGGCCCAGCCAGGCGTGCGGCAGGCGGGCGCCGGGCCAGGTGGTCGGGTGGTGGTGCAGCTCCGGATCGCGGGTGTACTCCGGCTCGGGGGTGCCGTCGCCGACGACGGCCGTGGAGGCGTAGCGCTGGCCGAGCTCGACGCCCAGCGCGTTGAACTCGTAGTTCTTCAGCTCCATCGCCTTGCGCAGCAGCTCGCGCTTGCGGGCGCCCTCGGGCGTGGCGTCGCGGCGGGAGTCGATCGCCGCCCGCATCGCCTCGGTGTCCTCGGTCTCGTGCACCCCGAGCGCCTCCAGGATGGCGCCGAACTCCTCGATGGACTTGTTGGCGCGCAGCACGATCTGCTCGCCCACCGGGGCGCGCTCCGCCTCGTAGCTGTCCAGCAGCGCCTCGCCCGCGACGCCGCGCAGCACGTGGGCGAGCTTCCAGGCGAGGTTGTAGGAGTCGCCGATGGAGGTGTTGGACCCCAGCCCGTTGGACGGCGGGTGGCGGTGCGCGGCGTCGCCCGCGATGAACACCCGGCCCTGCCGGTACCGGGTGGCGTACATCTTGTTGTTGCCCCACAACGACATCGAGCGGATCGTCACCGGGATCGAGGGGTCGCCGACGAGTCCGCGCACGATCTCGGTGGCCATCGCCTCGTCGAGTTCCGGCGGCGGCTGGTCGATGTCGTAGCCCCAGGTGACCAGCCACTCGTTCCACGGCCGCACCATCCGGACCAGGCCCAGCCCGATCCCGCCGATCGTCGCGCCGGGTTGCAGCACCCAGTACAGCACCGACGGCCGGTGCTCGACCAGGTGCGACAGGTCCGCGTCGAAGACGATGTTCATCGACCCGGCCACGTCCATCTCGCCTTCCATCGGCAGCCCGAGGTCGGCGGCGACCTTCGAGCGGCCGCCGTCGGCGCCGATGGCGTAGCGGGCGCGGACGCGGTACTCGTGGCCCGTCGAGCGGTCCCGGACCAGCGCGGTGACCCCGGAATCGTCCTGGGTCAGCGACAGGTACTCGGTGTCGAAGCGGAACCGGGTGCCGCGCTCGGCGGCGGCGGAGACCAGGATCGGTTCGAACAGGTGCTGCGGCAGGTCGCAGTTCATCGACGGGCTGGCCATCACGTAGTCGGCCTCGCGCTGCGGGTGGGTGCCCCAGGTGCGCACCCGGCCGATCTCCTCACCGGCCAGCGAGGAGCAGAACACCGTGTCGCCGATCAGGTGGTGCGGCGTGGCCTTCGCCTTGACCTGGTCCTCGATCCCCATGTCCCGCATGATCTCCACCGTGCGCTGGTTGGTGATGTGCGCGCGGGGGGTGTTGGCGGTCCACCGGTACTTGGAGACCACGAGGTTGTCGACGCCGTAGGTCGACAGGAACAGCGCCGCCGAGGCCCCGGCCGGCCCGGAGCCGATGATCAGGACGTCGGTGGTCAGGTCGGGGGGCGTGGACACGTCTGCTGGCCTCCGTGGCGTGGTGGGCTGCTGCGGGCGGGCGACGTGGCGGGGCGTCCTCGCGCAGGCGGGGGCCGTCCGCGTCCCGCCGGGTGCCGCGCCCGGTCGCGTGCCGATGGTAAGCGGCGGCGCAGCGTGATGATCATGGCCGCGGTCCGCCGCGGCACGGCCCCGCGGGCGGCGCCGACCTGCCGGATCGGCCGCCCCGCGCGTCACCGAGCGCGACGACCGCACGCAGCGTCGCGGACCCGGTACGTCCGCTTCGGCCCGTGATGATCACCACAGGGATCAGGTGTCGTCGCGCAGCGTCCGGACGTAGGAGAGCAGGGCGCGGCGCACTTCGGCGCGCACGGCGGTGTCGGTGGCCCCGGCGCTGCGCCCGACCGCGTAGAGGCCGTTGCTGATGTGCACGATCACCGATGCCGCGGTCTCCCGGCGTTCCGGCGGCATGGCCGGTGCCAGGACCTCCAGCCGCTGCACCAGGCGGCTGCGGATCGCCTCGACCACGCCGGGCGCGGCCGGGGGCGAGGTCGACGAGCTCAGCAGGAACCCCAGCAGTCCCGGCGGGTCCTCGTTCAGCGCGGCGTGGATGTCGAGCACCTCGTCGATGAGCTCGGCGGGCTCGGCGTCGAGCGCGTCGCGGAGCCGCTCGTCGAGCGCCGCCCCGAGCCGGATCGTCCACTGCTCCTGCAACGCCGTGAGGATCGCGTCCTTGTCGGCGAAGAACTGGTACAGCGAACCGACCGAGACGCCGGCCCGCGCGGCGACGAGGTTCGTGTTGACCTCCGCGTACCCGCGCTCGGCGAACAGCTCGCCCGCCGCGGTCAGGATCCGCTCGACGAGCTCCCGGCTGCGCCGCTGCTTCGGCATCCGGCGGCGCCCGGGCGTGGGTGCCGCCGCACCGCCGGGTTCCGGCACGGGCATGGTGGCCGCTCCTCCCCGTGGAACGCGAGTGATCGCAGCATCACCGCAGGTGCGAACGCGAGTTGTCAAATGCGAGTTATTGCTCGGATAATAGCCCTGGTCAGGAGCTGATCGCCAGCGCGGCGGCTCCGGCGGCCGGTCGTTCCACGCGGAGGAGTCCATCCATGACCAGCAGGCACTGGGACGTGCTCATCGTCGGTGCCGGCCTCTCCGGCATCGGTGCCGCCTACCGGATCGGGTCGGCGGCGCCGGACCGCGACTACGCGATCTTCGAGGCGCGCGGCGCGATCGGCGGCACCTGGGACCTGTTCCGCTACCCGGGCGTGCGGTCCGATTCGGACATGCACACGCTGGGCTACCCGTTCCGCCCCTGGACGCGGCGCGAGTCCATCGCCGACGGTGCGTCGATCCGCGAGTACATCCGGGACACCGCGGCCGAGCACGGCATCGACCGGCACATCCGGTTCCACCACCGGGTGGTGGCCGCCGCCTGGTCGTCGGCGCACGCGCGGTGGACCGTCGAGGTCGAGGTCGGCCCGGAGCGGCGGACCGAGACCCACACCTGCTCGTTCCTGTACCTGTGCAGCGGGTACTACGACTACGACCACGGGCACGTGGTGGACTTCCCCGGCCAGGACCGCTTCCGCGGCCGGATCGTGCACCCGCAGCACTGGCCGGCGGACCTCTCCTACCGGGGCGAGCGCGTCGTGGTCGTCGGCAGCGGTGCCACGGCGGTCACGCTCGTGCCGTCGATGGCCGAGGACGCCGCGCACGTCACCATGCTGCAGCGGTCCCCCAGCTACATCGCCTCCCGGCCGGACGTCGACCCGCTGGCGGAGCGGTTGCGCGCGCACCTGCCCGATCGGCTCGCCTACCGGCTCGTGCGCGGCAAGAACATCCTCACCGGCACGCTGGTCTACCGGCTGTGCCGCCGGTGGCCGCGCCGGGCGGCCCGGGTGCTGCGCGACGGCGTCGCCGGGCAGCTCCCGGACTCCGTCCCGCTCGACCCGCACTTCGCACCCCGCTACGACCCGTGGGACCAGCGGCTGTGCCTGGTGCCCAACGGCGACCTGTTCCGGGCGCTGCGGGACGGCCGGGCGAGCGTGGTCACCGACGGCCTCGCGTCCTTCACCGAGCACGGCGTGCGGCTCGCCTCGGGCGCGGAGCTGGCGGCCGACGTCGTGGTCACCGCGACCGGGCTGGAGATGCTGGCGTTCGGCGGGATCGACCTGACCGTGGACGGCGAAGCGGTCGACCCCGGTCGCCAGGTCGTCTACAAGGGCGTGATGTTCAGCGGGGTGCCGAACCTGGCGTGGTCGCTGGGCTACACCAACGCCTCCTGGACGTTGCGCTCGGACCTCACCGCCCGGTACGTGCGCCGGGTCCTCGACCACATGCGGCGCCACGGGCACACCACCTGCCTGCCCCGACCGCGCGGCGCCGGGGCGCGGCGCTCGGAGCGGCCCATCCTGGACCTCTCCTCGGGTTACGTCATGCGGGCCGCCGACCGGCTGCCGAAGCAGGGTGCCCGGCGGCCGTGGCGGCTGCACCAGAACTACCTCGTGGAGCTCCCCGCGATGCGGCTCAGCCGCGTCGACGACGGCTCCCTGCTGTTCAGCCGGACCGCCTCGGCACCCGACCGGTCCGCGACCACCGCACCCACCCGCTGAGGAGATCCCGTGCGCGACTTCGCATTCCCCGGCACGACCGCGCTGATCACCGGCGCCGCGAGCGGCATCGGCGAGGCGCTGGCGCACGACCTCGCGGGCCGGGGCTGCGCGCTGGCCCTCCTCGACCGGGACGCGGCGGGCCTGGACCGGGTGGCGCGGCGGTGCCGCGCGCTCGGCGCGGACACGAGCGTCCACGTGGTCGACCTGTCCGACGGCGCCGACCGGGCGGACCTGGCCGAGGAGGTGCTGGATCGCCACCAGCGGGTCGACCTGCTCGTCAACAACGCCGGGGTGGCGCTCGCCGGTGAGCTGCACCAGGTCGGCATCGAGGACTTCGACTGGCTGATGGAGGTCAACTTCCGGGCGGTGGTGACCACGACGATGGCGTTCCTGCCGCACCTGCGCGGCAACCCCGGCGCGCACGTGGTCAACACCTCCAGCCTGTTCGGGCTCGTCGCCCCCGCCGGGCAGGTCGCCTACGCGGCGAGCAAGTTCGCGGTGCGCGGGTTCACCGAAGCGCTCCGGCACGAACTGGCGGGCCGGGGGGTCGGCGTGACGGTGGTGCACCCCGGCGGTGTCAAGACCGGCATCGCCACCAGCGCGCGACTGGGCCGCGGCACCGACGACGAGCAGCGCGCGGCGCGCGACGAGTTCACCAAGCACCTGACCATGCCGCCCGCGACGGCGGCGCGGCTCATCACCGAGGCCGTCCGCACCCGCAAGCCCCGCCTGGTCATCACCCGCACGGCCAAGGTCCTCGACCTGCTCGCCCGGCTCGTCCCGGGCCGGTACGCGACGGTGCTCACCGCGCTCAGCGGCCTCCGGAAGTGAGTCGCGCGGATCCCTGGTCCGGAGCCGGTCGTCCAGCGCACCGCCCAGCACGGCACCGCGGGCGCGCTTGCCGAGGGCCCGCCGACGAACCCGGAACGCGCTTCCCGCCCAGGTGAACCCGCGGGTCCGCGGGTCGTTCACCGTTGCCGGTGAGAGCGCGCGCCGCTCGGTGCGTCCCGGCCGGTCGGCGATGCCGTCCTGGTAGGTTCGGCGCCCTGCGCGGCGGGATGCGACGCCGCCGCCCGCGATGGCGATTCCCGCGGGTCCGCCGCCGTCGAACGAAGAAGAGGGGTTCCGCCGTGCCCAAGATGACCGCCGCCGTTCCGGTGCTCACCGCCGTCGACGTGCCCGCCGCCGTCGAATTCTGGTCCCTGCTCGGTTTCACCCGCGAATTCGCCGAGTCCGACTTCGCCGGGGTGGGGCGCGACGACGTCACGCTGTTCATCTGCTCGGTGGACGACCAGGTGGTCCCGGACAACACCCAGGCCTGGGTGGAGGTGCACGGCTTGGACGACCTGCACGCCGAGTGGGCCGGTGCGCTGCTGTCCACCGACTACCGGGACACCTCGGGACCGGCGATCACCGCGATCAGCGACCAGCCGTGGGGCCGGGAATTCGCCGTCCGCGACCGGGCGGGCAATTGCGTGCACTTCGTCGGCGAGCACTGATCACCCGGAGGTGTTGTTCCGGAATCCCGGAATCGCGGCAGCCCGTTCGGGATCCCGGAGATTCCCGCGCCGCGCGTGAATCCCGCTCGGTGATCGCGAGGGCGGAACTCCCGAATTCCCCGGGCACGGCCCGAACCCCCCGTTGACATGGTGATCCGCCCGGTTATGTGATGGGTGGGCGGCGGAGCGGTTCGTCGCGGCACAGCCGAGAGCGGAGAACGGTGCGCAGTTCCGGTGCCCCCGGATCCGTCCGCGCGTTCGTCCGCTTCGCCGGGGGGAGGAACGCATGGCCGGCACACGAGGCATCGGGACGGCGGAGGCACCGCGGGAATCGGCGCCGTGGTGGCGGCGGGCATCGAACACCGGGCGCCGGGTGGTCCCCGCGCGCTGGCGCGTCGCCGCGCGGGACCGCCGGTTCGCCGCCGAGGAACGACCGGAACTCCAGGCGTTCCAGCGCTTCTACGAACGGCTGGAGCGCAAGCGCGGCGCGGTCTACCTGTTCGTCACCGGCGGGCTGCTGCACCGGCTGGTCAGCGCCGAGCGCCTGGTGCCCCGCGACGTCAACCTGGTGCTGCTCGGTTCCGGCCTGGCGGAACCGGAGGTGCGGTGGATCCGCACCCGCCTGGACCGCCCGTTCCACCACATCGGGCTGCCCGTCGACGCCAACACGGCGTGGGAATTCCTGTTCGCCACCAACCGGTTCGACTTCGGCTACGTCGACGCCGACTGCCTGGTCCTGGAGCCGGCGGTGTTCGACGACCTGCTGCGGTTCGACGACGACATCGCGCTCAACGCGGCCTGGACCCACCCCGCCGAACCCGGTCTCGCGCTGGCCGTTCCGCCCCTCGTCGGCGTCCACGTCGCGGCGGTGCGCGAACTCCGGCGCGGCGGCCGGTACCTGAGCCCGGCGCACCACGACTGGGACGGCTCGGTGCTGCCCGGACCGCAGCCGCGCTCCTACCGCCGGGTGCCCACCGCCCGGCAGCGCCGCACCCTGCTCGAAGTGCTGCCCGCCGACGAGCGCGGCAGGCCGGTCCCGCCGGGCGGCGCCGCGCACTTCGACACCCTCGTCGCCTTCCAGATCGGCGCCGTCACCGCCGGTTACCGCACTCGCGCCGTGCGCCCGCTCGCGCACCGGCCGCCGGACGCGGCCGCCGCCTCCGGGGCCTGGCAGCAGGACCTCAGCGACGAACTCGTGCACCTGCGGGAGCTGGACCGCCACGTCCGGCTGCACCTGGCCGTCGAGCACGCCCTGCTCAGCGCCACCGGCGCCGAGCTGCCGGGGAGCTACCGCGCTCGGCTGCGGGAGGTGGCCGGCCGGCTGGCGGGCCTCGGGGTGGCCCCGGAGGAAGCCGCCGGGCTGGTCCGAGCGCACCTGAACGACCGGGGGGTGGGCGAGCGGTCGGCCGACCGCGTGCTGGGCGCGGGGTGACCCGGTCGGTGCTGATCGGCGTCCGGTTGGGGGTCCGGCGGTGGCGTCGGGACAATGGGAGGCGTGAACGCGATCCTCAACGTGCTGTGGCTGGTCCTGTCCGGTTTCTGGATGGCGGTCGGCTACGCGGTGGCCGGTGTCATCTGCTGCATCCTGATCATCACCATCCCGTTCGGCATCGCCTCGTTCCGGATGGCCAACTACGCGCTCTGGCCGTTCGGGCGGACGCTGGTCGACCGGCGCGATGCCGGGGCGGCGTCGCTGCTGGGCAACCTGGTGTGGCTGGTCTTCGCCGGGTGGTGGCTGGCCCTCGGGCACCTGGTCACCGGTGCCCTGCTGTGCATCACGATCATCGGCATCCCGCTCGGCGTGGCGAACTTCAAGCTGGTCCCCGTGTCGTTGGTGCCCCTGGGGCGCGAGATCGTCCCCGCCTGAGGGACCGGTGGCCCCGCCCCGCGGGGCCACCACCGGTCACACCCGCTCCCGGGTGCGGCGCCGGGCCCCGACCAGGCGCCGCACCAGCGGGATCAGCGCGACGACGACCAGCAGGGCGAACAGGGTGCCGGAGATCGGGCGGGCGAGGAACCCGGACGGGTCGCCGTCGAAGAGCAGCAGGGACCGGCGCAGCGACTCCTCCAGCATGGCGCCGAGGACGAACGCGAGCACCAGCGGTCCCGGTTCGAAGCCGAACTTCTTCATCAGGTAGCCGAGCAGGCCGAAGAACACCACCAGCGCGATGTCGAAGACGCTGTTGCGCACCGTGTAGACGCCGATCAGCGTGATGAGCACCGTGATCGGCGCCAGCACCGCCGCGCGCACCCGCAGGATCTTCACGAAGAGCCCGACCAGCGGGATGCTCATGATCAGCAGCAGCACGTTGCCGAGGTACATGGAGTTCACCACGCCCCAGAACAGCTCCGGTTCCTGGTCGACCAGTTGCGGGCCGGGCGTGACGCCGTGCACCAGCAGCGCCCCGAAGATCATCGCCATCGTGGCGTTGGCGGGGATGCCCAGGGTGAGCAGCGGGATGAACGACGAGGTGGACGCGGCGTTGTTCGCCGTTTCCGGAGCGGCGACGCCTTCCACCGCCCCGCGCCCGAAGCGCTCCGGGGTCGGCGACCGCCGCTTCTCCAGCGCGTAGGCCGACAGCGAGGACAGCGTCGCGCCGCCGCCGGGCAGGATGCCGAGCAGGAAGCCGACCACCGAGCCGCGTCCCATCGCCCCGGAGGAGCGCCGCAGGTCGGTGCGGGACGGCCACACGTTGGGCACCCGCGACGGGGCGGCCACCGCGGTGCGCCGCCGCTCCAGGTCGTGCAGGATCTCGCCGAGCCCGAACAGCCCCATCGCGATCGGCACGAAGTCCAGCCCGTCGGACAGGGCCAGCGAATCGAAGGTGAACCGCTCGACGCCGGTGAAGGTGTCCCGGCCGACGGTGGCCAGCAGCAGCCCGAGGCAGGCCGCGACCAGCGCCTTGAGCCGGCCGCCGTTGCTCACGGTGGCCACCAGCAGGATGCCCAGCAGCGCCAGCGCGGTGTACTCCGGCGGGCCGAAGTCCAGCGCGAAGCCGGCGACCAGGGGGGCGAAGAAGGACAGCGCGACGATGGAGACCGTGCCCCCGGCGAACGACCCGATGGCCGCGATGCCCAGCGCGGTGCCCGCCTTGCCCTGGCGGGCGAGCGCGTGGCCGTCGAAGACGGTCACCACCGAGGAGGCCTCGCCGGGCAGCCGCAGCAGCACGGAGGTGATGGTGCCGCCGTACTGCGCGCCGTAGAAGATGCCGGCCAGCATGATGATCGCCGTCACCGGCTCCACGCCGAAGGTCAGCGGCAGCAGGATCGCGATCGTCGCCGCCGGTCCCAGTCCGGGCAGCACGCCGACGAGCATCCCGATGACGACGCCGAGCAGGCAGTACAGCAGGTTGGTGGGTTCCAGGACGACGCCGAACCCGTCGAGGACGGGGGCCAGATCCATCGTGGCTCCAAGGGGGCCGTTGCGGGTCAGAAGAGGTGCGGGACGGGCACGCCCAGCGCGCCGACGAAGATCGCGTAGAACGCGACCACGATGCCCAGCGCGGCCACGACGGACAGCCGCCACGTTTCGCCGCCCAGGAACCGGAGCCAGACCAGGGCGAGCAGCACCGAGGGGATCTCGAAGCCGATGGTGCCGACCAGCGCGACGAATCCGGCCATGCTCAGCAGGCCGACGAGCACCTTCGCGCTCTCACCGGTGAACGCCTCGGCGTCGGTGGTGCGCCGGGCCAGCACCGCCAGCGCGATGCCGAGCCCGGTGATGGCGAGGCTGATCAGCAGCGGCCAGGTCCCAGGACCGGGCGCGGCGGGGGTGCCCGCGCCCAGGGACCAGGACCCGACGAGCCCGGCGACGCCGACCGCGATCACCAGCAGTGCCGCGACGAGGTTGGCCACCGGTCCCGCCCGCGGCGGTTCCCCGGCCTCGGCCGCCTCCTCCGGCTCGGCGACCGTCACCGCGCGCCCCCGAGGTCGATGCCGTACTCCTGCACCATCCCGCGGTAGCTGTCCAGCGAGCCGGTCCACTCCTCGACGACCCGAGCACCGTCCACCTCGTGCGGCGTCAGCAGGTTCTCCTCGTTGAACTTCCGGTAGGACTCGGTGGCGAAGGTGGCCCGGAACGCCTCGCGCAGCCGGTCCAGCACCTCCGGCGGGGTGCCCTTCGGGGCCACCACCGCGCGCGCCTGCGAGACCAGCACGTCGTAGCCCTTCTCCACGGCGGTCGGGGTGTCCGGGAGGTACTGGTTGCGCTGCTCGGAGAAGGTGACCAGCGGGATCAGCGCGCCGCCCTCGATCTGCCCGATCGCCTCGCCGAGCTGCACCGCGGCGACGTCGACCTGCTGCCCGAGGACGGCGGTCATGGCCGGGGCCCCGCCGTCGAAGGGCACCGCGGTCCCGGGGATCCCGGCCTGCTTGAACAGCAGCTCCTGGGAGAGCTGGCTGCCGGTGCCGACGCCGGTGGTGCCGAACTTGAGCTCGCGCCCGGCGGCGGCGAGGTCCTCCAGCGCGCCCAGCCCGGAATCGGCGTGCGCGACGAGCACGTAGTCGTCCCGGGAGATCCCGGTGATGACCTCGAAATCGGTGACGTCGACGGCCTGGTCCGGGGGCACCGCCAGCGGCGTGATCGCCACCAGCGAGGCGTTGAGGACCATCAGCTCGTGCCCGTCGGGCGCCTTGCCGGACAGCTCCTCGGCGGCCAGCGCGCCGTTGGCGCCGGGCGTGTTCACCACCGGCATCGCGACGCCGAGCTCCTCGGCGGCGCCGTCGGCCAGCGCGCGCCCGATCAGGTCGGTGCTGCCGCCCGGGTCCTGGCCGATGGACAGGGTGATCGGTCCGCTGGGGAATTCCCCGCCGCCGCTGGACAAGTTGCCCCCGCACGCGCTGAGCGAGAGGGCGAGCGCCGCGGCGACCGCGGGCACCGCCCACCGGCGGCCACGCCCCCGGCGGGAGGGTCTCTGGTGCAGTGGCTCCGTCGACGTCACCTGGGTCATGCCTTCTCCTTCGCTGGCGGTGATCGGCGTTGTGATCGGCATCACTGCGGCCGAACGCTCGGGAAGCCTAAGAGCGGAATTCCATGCATGTCCAAGGCCGATCGGGCATGAGCTGATACCTTGCGCGCATCATGTTCTCCTTCGAGCAGCTCCGCGGGTTCGTCGCCGTCGCCGAGGAACTGCACTTCGGCCGGGCGGCGGACCGGCTGGCCATGACGCAGCCGCCGCTGAGCAGGCAGATCCAGAAGCTGGAACGCGCCGTCGGGGTGCGGCTGTTCGAGCGGGACAACCGGCGGGTGGCCCTCACCCCCGCGGGAGCGGCGTTCGTGGCCGAGGCGCGCCGGTTGCTGGCGCTGGCGGACCGGGCGCCGGACGTGGCCCGCCGGATCTCCGCCGGATCGCGCGGCACGCTGCGCATCGGGTTCACCGCCGCCTCGGCCTACGGCACCCTCGGTCAACTGCTGAACCGGTTGGAGGAGGCCCTGCCGCAGATCGACGTGGAACTCTCGGAGATGGTCACCGGCGAGCAGGTGGCGGCGCTGCGCGGCGGGGAACTGGACCTCGGGCTGGCCCGGCCGCCGTTCGACGGCGAGTTCGGCTCCCGGGTGCTGCGCCGGGAGCGGATGCTGGTCGCGGTGCCGGAGGACCACCCGCTCGCCCGGCGCGGCGCCCCGGTGGCCGCGGCCGACCTCGTCGACCTGCCGCTGATCATGCATTCGCCGAGCAAGGCGCGCTACTTCTACGACCTGGTCGTCGGGTTGGTGCCGATCGCGCACCGCAACGTGATGCACGTGGTGAGCCAGATCCTGACGATGGTGTGGCTGGTGGCGGCCGGGCGCGGCATCGCGTTCGTGCCGGAATCGGCGACCGGGCTGGGCATTCCCGGTGTGGTGCACCTCGAACTCGCGGGAGCGCCCGACGATCCCGTCGAACTGCACCTGCTGTGGACCCGCGACTCGCGCAACCCCGCGCTGTGGCGGGCGCTCGACGCCGTCGACCAACTGATGCCGGACGGGTATCACTCGATGCAGAACAACTCTTGGACAGCATCGTGAACAGCTCCCTACCGTAGCGGCGACAGAGCCCGGCCCCGCGCCAGGGCATCCCCGATCGCCGACCGAAGGGCGTTCCCGTGACCCAGTTCGCTCCGCCCGATCTGGCCACCCGGCTCGGAACCGGACTGCTCTCCTTCCCCGTCACCCACTTCGACGCCGAGCTCGCCTTCGACGAGGCGCGCTACCGCGACCACCTCGCGTGGCAGAGCGGATCCGGCGTCGCCGGGCTGTTCGCCGCCGGGGGCACCGGCGAGGGCTTCTCCCTGACGGCGGACGAGGTCGACCGCGTGGTGCGCACCGCCGTCGACGAGGTCGCGGGCCGGGTCCCGGTGCTGGCCCCGGCGACCGGCGGCACCGCGCTGGCGGTGGCCCAGGCCCGGGCGGCGCAGGACGCGGGCGCCGACGGCGTGCTGCTGCTGCCGCCGTACCTGACCGAAGCCGGGCAGGCCGGGCTCGCCGAGCACGTGAGCGCGGTGTGCGCGGCCACCGATCTCGGCGTGCTCGTCTACAGCCGGGCCAACGCGGTGTTCACCGACGTCACCGTCGCCGCCCTCGCCGACCGCAACCCGAACCTGATCGGGCTCAAGGACGGCGTCGGCGACGTCGAGCGGATGGCCCGGATCTACGCGCGGCTCGGTGACCGGCTGGTCTACGTGGGCGGCCTGCCGACCGCCGAGACCTTCGCGCTGCCGCTGCTCCAGCTCGGGGTGAGCACCTACTCCTCGGCGCTGTACAACTTCCTGCCGGAGTTCGCCCTCGGCTTCTTCGAGGCGGTCCGCGCGCAGGACCGCGCCGAGGTCTACCGCAGGCTCAACGAATTCGTGATCCCCTACCTGGACATCCGGGACCGGGCGCGCGGCTACGCGGTGTCCATCGTCAAGGCGGGGCTGGACGCGGTGGGCCGCGACGGGGGACCGGTCCGCCCACCGCTGACCGGGCTCACCGACGAGGAGCGGGCCGAGCTGGCCGAGCTGATCGCCGCGGTGTCCTGAATGCCGAACCGAACAACCGAGGGGTTTCCCGTGGACACGTCACGCACGCCCACCGTCGTCGACGTCGAGGTGGTGCCCGTCGCCGGGCGGGACAGCATGCTGCTCAACCTCAGCGGTGCGCACGGCCCGTTCTTCACCCGCAACGTGGTGGTGCTGACCGACAGCGAGGGCCGCACGGGGCTGGGCGAGGTGCCCGGTGGCGAGCCGATCCGGCGCACCCTCCTCGACGCCGCCGAACTGGTGCGCGGTCGCCCGGTCGCCCGGCTGCACCGGACCCTGCGCGAGGTCGCCGAGACCTACGCGGCCCGGGACGCCGGCGGGCGCGGCGAGCAGACCTTCGACCTGCGCACCACCGTGCACGCCGTCACCGGTTTCGAATCCGCGCTGCTGGACCTGCTGGGCAAGCACCTGGAGGTGCCGGTGGCCGACCTGCTCGGCGAGGGACGCCAGCGCGACCGGGTGCCGGTGCTGGGCTACCTGTTCTTCATCGGGGACCGCCGCCGCACCCCGCTGCCGTACCCCACCGCCCCCGAGGGCGCCGACGACTGGGAGCGGGCGCGGTGCGAACCCGCGCTCACGCCCGAGTCGGTCGTCGCGCTGGCCGAGGCGGCGCGGGCCCGCTACGGGTTCCGCGACTTCAAGCTCAAGGGCGGGGTGCTGGCGGGGGAGCAGGAGATCGACGCGGTCCGCGCGCTGGCCGAGCGGTTCCCGGACGCCCGGATCACCTTGGACCCCAACGGTGCCTGGTCGCTGGCGGACGCGGTCCGGTGGTGCGCCGGGATGTCCGGGGTGCTCGCCTACGCCGAAGACCCCTGCGGCGCGGAGGACGGGTTCTCCGGCCGGGAGGTGATGGCGGAGTTCCGGCGGGCCACCGGGCTGCCGACCGCGACGAACATGATCGCGACGGACTGGCGGCAGCTCGCCCACGCCGTGCGCTCGCACGCGGTGGACATCCCGCTGGCCGACCCGCACTTCTGGACCCTGCGCGGTTCGGTGCGGGTGGCCCAGCTCTGCCACGACTTCGGGCTCACCTGGGGATCGCACTCCAACAACCACTTCGACATCTCGCTGGCGATGTTCGCCCACGTCGGCGCCGCCGCTCCGGGCGCGATCACCGCGCTGGACACGCACTGGATCTGGCAGGACGGCCAGGCACTGACCCGCGATCCGCTGCGCATCGCCGACGGTGCGATCGCGGTGCCCGACGCGCCGGGGCTCGGGGTGGAACTGGACCGCGACGCCCTGGACGCGGCGCACGCGCTGCACCTCGAACACGGCTTGGGCGCCCGCGACGACGCGGCGGCGATGCGCCACCTCGTCCCGGGCTGGACCTTCGACCCCCGGCGCCCGGCGCTGGTCCGATGAACTCCCAGGAGGCCCGATGAACACCGCATCCGACCGGATCGGCTCCGTGGTGCTGTCCCGCGTCGACCTGCCGCTGGACACCCCGATCAGCGACGCGAAAGTGCTGACCGGGCGGCAGAAACCGCTCACCTCGGTGTCGATGCTGTTCGCCGAGATCCGCACCGAGGAGGGCTGGGAGGGCGTCGGCTACACCTACTCCAAGCGCGCGGGCGGGCCCGGCCAGTACGCCCACGCCCGGGAGGTCGCCCCGGAGCTCATCGGCGAGGACCCCAACGACATCCAGCGGATCTGGACGAAGCTGGTCTGGGCGGGCGCCTCGGTCGGCCGCAGCGGGCTGGCCACCCAGGCCATCGCGGCGATCGACATCGCGCTGTGGGACCTCAAGGCCAAGCGCGCCCGGCTGCCGCTGGCCAAGCTGCTCGGCGCCCACCGCGACGCGGTGGCCTGCTACAACACCTCCGGCGGTTTCCTGTCCACGCCGCTGGAGCAGGTGGTGGACAACACCCGCGCCGCCCGGGAGGCGGGCATCGGCGGGATCAAGATCAAGGTCGGGCACCCGGACCGCCGCGCGGATCTGGCGCGGGTCGCGGCCGTCCGCGAGGAGCTGGGCGACTTCCCGCTGATGGTGGACGCCAACCAGCAGTGGGACCGGGGCACCGCGACCCGGATGGGACGGGTGCTGGAGGAGTTCGACCTGGTCTGGATCGAGGAGCCGCTCGACGCCTACGACGCCGTCGGGCACGCCGCGCTGGCCCGCGAGCTGGCCACGCCGATCGCCACCGGGGAGATGCTCACCAGCGCTTTCGAGCACCGGGAACTGCTGCGCCACGAGTCGGTGGACTTCCTGCAGCCCGACGCGGCGCGGGTCGGCGGGATCACCCCGTTCCTCGCCATCATGGCGGCGGGCCGGGACGCGGGCGTGCGGCTGGCCCCGCACTTCGCGATGGAGATCCACCTGCACCTGGCCGCGGCCTACGAGCTGGACCCGTGGGTCGAGCACTTCGACTGGCTGCAACCGCTGTTCGACGAACGCCCGGAGATCGCCGACGGGCGGATGCTGGTCCCGGGCCGACCGGGTCTGGGCATCACGATCAGCGAGCAGGCCCGGGCCTGGACCGTCCAGCAGGCCCGCACCGACGCCGACGGCACCACCGCGCTGGCGGAGTGACCGCGCCCGTCATGCCGCGGGCGCGCTCCGTCCGGCGGTGGCGATCCCGGTCAGCAGGTCCGCGAGTTCGATGAGCGCCGCGGGGCGCGCCGTGTAGTGGTAGTTGCGGCCCTGCTTGCGGACCGCGACGAGTCCCGCGGTCTTGAGGATCTTGACGTGGTAGGAGACCGTCGACGCCGAGACGTCGGCGTCGGCGACGATCTCCGTGCAGGAGATCTCGTCGGCGGTGGCGATGCGCAGGAACAGATCCATGCGCACCGGGTCGCTGAGCGCCTTGAACACGTCGGTCCGGTTCGCGAGGCCATCGCGGACGTCGTCGAACGCGCTCATGATCACCGCCTCGATCTCGGGTCGCGAGTCCGGTCCAGCTTACCTGCGGCTGGCGCGTCCGAACTGCGCCTGGGCGCCGCTCGGACGCGGTCGTCCGGCCGGGTTCGGCGAGCGGTCCTCGGTTGACGGCGACCGGCAGATGTTTCTACGATCATCGAAATGTCCGCCAGGAGGTTGTTGGCCCGCTCGTCCCAGGTGCAGCCGAGCCGGGTCGTGGCGAGGTGGCGACCCGGCCTCCCGGCGGGTGCGGCATGAGCGCCGGAGCCCAGCGCGCCGCGATCGCGGTCGTGCAGGTCCTCGGGCTCGCCGTCTGGTTCTCCATGTCGGCCGTCGTCCCGAGCCTGCAGCAGGCGTGGGGGATCTCGGCGGCGGAAGCGGTGTGGCTCACCGGCTCGGTGCAGATCGGTTTCGTCGTCGGGGCGCTCGGGTCGACCGCGCTGAACCTGGCCGACCGGGCCCGCCCGCACCGGGTCCTCGCCGCGAGTGCGGCCTCGGCCGCTGCCTGCACGGTCGCGCTGGCCGCCTTCGTGGACGGGATGGCCGGGGCGATCCCGCTGCGCTTCCTGACCGGGGTGTGCCTGGCCGGGGTGTACCCGGTCGGGATGAAGCTGACGGCGTCCTGGTCGAGCAGCACCGGCCGCGGCCTCGCCCTGGGCGTCCTGATCGGGGCGCTGACGATGGGGTCGACGCTGCCGCACCTGATCGCGGGACTGGGATCGCTGCCGTGGCGCGGCGTGCTGTCGGCCGCATCGGGGATCGGACTGCTCGGCGCCGTGGTCGCGCTGGTGCTGGTGCGGCCGGGGCCGCACCTGGCCGCGGCGGCGCCCCAGCACAACCCGCGGTACGCGATCACGATGTTCGCCGAGCGCCGGCCCGCGCTCGTCAACGTCGGCTACTTCGGGCACATGTGGGAGCTCTACGCGCTGTGGACCTGGATCCCGACGTTCCTGCTGGCCAGCTCCGCAGGAGCGGCGTTGCCGGGTTCGGTCGCGCTCGTCGTGTTCGCGGCCATGGGGATCGCGGGCGTGGCGGGGTGCCTGCTGGGTGGCTGGGCCGCGGACCGGTTCGGTCGCTCTCCGACCGCCATCGCGGCGTTGGCCGTGAGCGGGCTGTGCTGCGCGGTGTCGCCGTTCGCCTTCGCCGCGGGACCGGCGTTGCTCGTCGTGTTCTGCGCCGTGTGGGGCGCGGCGGTGATCGCGGATTCCGGCGTGTTCTCGACCTCGTTGAGCGAGACGGCCGATCCCCGCTACGTCGGCACCGCGCTCACGGCGCAGACCGCGATCGGTTTCGCGCTCACCGTCGTGAGCATCCAGCTCGTCCCGGTGGTGGCCGACGTGGTCGGCTGGCGCTACGCGTTCCTGGTGCTGGCCCCCGGCCCGCTCATCGGCGCGCTCGCGATGCGCGCCTTCGGTGCCCGCCCGGCAGCCGGTGCGGTGCCCGCGAAGGAGAGCACCTGATTCCCGCCCGACCGCGCATCGGGGCGTCGCCGCGACGGCGCACAATGATTGACTTGCTCAACGGTTGATGCTCTCCTGTGAAAACGGCGGTAGTCGGCTGCGAGGAGGCACCGATCGTGCGCAACGAGGGCGTGGGTTCCTGGCCGTACCGGCGGTTCCGGCGGGACCCGGAGCGCACGGCGCTCACCTTCCGCGCGCAGAGCTGGAGCTACGGCGCGCTGGACGAGCGGGTCACCCGGCTCGCGCACGCGCTGCGCGGCCTCGGGGTGGGGCGCGGTGACCGGGTCGCGCTGGTGAGCCCGAACCACCCGGCCTACCTGGAGGCGCTGTTCGCCTGCGGTCTGCTCGGTGCGGTGTTCGTGCCGCTCAACGCCCGGTCGGCCGCACCGGAGATCGCCTTCGCGCTGCGCGATTCGGGCGCGGCGGTGCTCGTCCACTCGGCCGCGGTGGCCGCGACGGCGGTCGAGGCGGCGGAGTCGGCGGGGACGCCGCGCCGGATCGTGGTCGACGGCCCGCCGGACGCGGCGGCGCTGGACTACGAGGCGCTGATCGAGGGCGCGGCCACCGACCGGCTCGACGAACCGGTCGGGCACGACGACCCCTGCGTCATCATGTACACCTCCGGGACCACCGGCCGGCCCAAGGGCGTGGTGCTCACCCACGGCGGCGTCACCTTCGCGGTGCTGAACCCGGTGCTGGACCTGGACCTGGCCACCGACGAGGTCGCGCTGGTGTGCGCGCCGCTGTTCCACACGGCCGCGCTGGACTTCGTCGCGCTGCCGGTGCTGCTCAAGGGCGGCACCGTGCACGTCGAGGAGCGCTTCGACCCCGGCCGGGTGCTCGCCCTGGTCGAGCGGCGCCGCGTCACCTACACCTTCGGCGTGCCGACGATGTGCGACGCGCTGAGCGCGCATCCGGACTGGCCGGGCACCGACCTGTCCTCGCTGCGCCGCGTCGTGGTCGCCGCCGCGCCGGTGCCGCCGCGCACCCTGCGCGCCTTCGCCGACCGCGGGATCCGCATGTGCCAGGGGTACGGGCTCACCGAGACCGGGCCGGGAGCGCTGATCCTGACCCCGGACGCCGTCGAGCGCAAGCTCGGGACGGCGGGCGTGCCGCACTTCTTCACCGACGTCCGGGTGGTGGACCAGCGCGGCGAGCCGGTTCCGCCGGGCGAGCGCGGGGAGATCCAGATCAGCGGTCCGAACGTGATGCGGGAGTACTGGAACCGCCCGGAGGCGACCCGGGAGGCCTTCGCCGACGGCTGGTTCCGCTCCGGTGACATCGGGGTGTCCGATGCGGACGGTTACGTGTCCGTGGTGGACCGGCTGAAGGACATGTTCATCTCCGGTGGGGAGAACGTCTACCCGGCCGAGGTGGAGGCCGCGCTGCTGGACCTGCCGGGGATCGAGGAGTGCGCCGTGTTCGGCGTCCCGGACCCGCGGTGGGGCGAGGTCGGTCGTGCCGCGGTGACCGTCGCCGACGGCGTGCGGATCGACCAGCGGCAGATCGTCGCGTTCCTGGAGCGCCGCCTGGCCCGGTACAAGATCCCGAAGTCGTTCGTGGTGCTGCCCGAGATCCCGCGCACCGCGAGCGGCAAGGTGCGCAAGGGCGAGCTCCGCGAGCGCTACGCGGGTTGACGCGCTCGGCCGCGCTCAGCCCTCCTCGGCGGGGAACGCGATGTGCTGGAGCGCCTCGCGCAGTTCCCGGGTGCGCTCGGCCGGGAACCCCGCGAAGTGCCGGTCGCTGCGCTCGGCCACCCGGTCCCGCGCCTCGCCGTGCAGCCGGACGCCGTCCTCGGTGGCCGTGACCAGCTTGTTCCGCCGGTCCTGCGGATCGGCCGCGCGCACCACCAGGCCGCGGTCCTGGAGCTCGTCGACGAGTGCCACGATCTGGCTCGGGTCGAGGCCGACCAGGGCGGCGAGCCGCCGCTGCGCGATGCCGCGGTGCTCGACGACCAGCGCGAGCACGGAGTAGGAGCGGACCCGCAGGCCGAGCGGGGCGAGGGCCTTGCTGGCCGACCGCGCCACCACGCCGCTCGCGCGGGAGAGCAGGAAGCCGAGGTCGTCGGTCAGCGGGGGGTGCGGGCTCATGGGGGCCTCCTGCCGGGAACGCCCGGAATCGTAGCAGTACCTCAACGATTGAACTTCTCCACGATAGATGTTCTCATGCGACCATGGTCGGAATCGCGGAGGACCAGCGCGGAGCTCGGCGGCACGGTCGCGAGCGGGGGGCGACCGCGCGATGACCCGCTACGAATGCGCCATCGACGTCGACCGGATCACCGCGCTCGACGTGCACACCCACGTGGAGATCGACAGCAGCGGCCACCGCTCGCTGGACGACGAGCTGATGTCGGCCTCGGAGAAGTACTTCAAGCCCGGTGCCGAACGCACCCCACCGCTGGAGGCCATCGCGGCGCACTACCGCGAGCGCGCCATGGCGGCCGTGGTGTTCACGGTGGACTGCGCCGCGGCCACCGGTCACCCGGCCAACTCCGTGGAGGAGATCGCCGAGGGCGCCGCGCGGCACAACGACGTGCTCATCCCGTTCGGCTCGGTGGATCCGTGGCAGGGCGTGGCGGCGGTGCGGCGGGCCCGGCGGCTGGTCGACGAGCACGGCGTCCGCGGCTTCAAGTTCCACCCCAGCCTCCAGGCGTTCGAACCGAACGACCGCCGGTTCTACCCGCTGTACCAGGCGATCTCCGAGCTCGGGGTGCCCGCGCTGTTCCACACCGGGCAGACCGGGATCGGCGCCGGGCTGCCCGGTGGGCACGGCATCAAGCTGCGCTACTCCGATCCGATGCTGCTCGACGACGTGGCCGCCGACTTCCCGGACCTGACGATCATCCTGGCGCACCCCTCGGTGCCGTGGCAGGACGCCGCGATCTCCATCGCCACCCACAAGGCCAACGTGCACATCGACCTGTCCGGCTGGTCGCCGAAGTACTTCCCGCCGCAGCTCGTGCGCGCGGCGAACTCGGTGCTGCGGCACAAGGTCCTGTTCGGCTCGGACTTCCCGGTGATCCGGCCGGACCGCTGGATGCGCGACTTCGCGGCGCTCGACATCTCCGCCGAGGTGCGTCCGCTGATCTGCAAGGACAACGCCCTGCGGCTGCTCGGGCTCCGCGGCTGAGCACCGCGCGGAGAAGGCTCCGCCCGGCCGCGTACCACCGACGGCCGGCGAAGCCTCCGCCCCGCTCGGGGGCACTTCCCATCCTCCCAGGACCCGCCGCGCTCGTCATCCGGCGCGGCGACGTCTTGCCCCGACGTGCCCGGTCGGCGAGGATCACCCCATCGGTCCAACGCGAGGAAGGATGTCCCGAGGTGTCCGATCCGACTTCCGAGTTCGTCGGCGTCAACCACCGGGTGGCGAACCCGGCCCGGATCTACGACTACGGGCTGGGCGGTGACCACAACTTCGCGGCCGATCGCGAGCGCTTCGAGATGCTGGAGCAGGTCGATCCCGACGCCCGCCTGGTGGTGAGCGCCAACCGCGGTTTCCTGCGCCGGGCGGTGCGGTACTGCATGCAGCAGGGCATCACCCAGTTCCTCGACCTGGGGTCCGGGGTGCCGACCGTGGGCAACGTGCACGAGGCGGCGCACCAGATCGACCCCTCGGTCCGGGTGGTCTACGTCGACAACGAGCCGGTCGCCGCCGCGCACACCCGGCGGTTGCTGCGCGGCCTGGACAACACGGCCATCGTCGAGGAGGACCTGCGCAACCCGGAGGCCATCATGAGCGCGCCGGAGACGCGGGAGCTGCTCGACTTCTCCAAGCCGGTGGGGCTGATGATGGTGGCCGTGCTGCACTGGGTCGCCGACGCCGACGTCGCGGGGCTGCTGGCCCGCTACCGGTCCTTCCTCGCCCCCGGCAGCATGCTCGCCATCAGCCACCTCACCGACGAGCACCTCCCGGAGCAGATGGGCCAGGTCGGCGAGGTCTTCGACGAGACCACCGAGCCGGTCACCTACCGCCCGCAGTCCCAGGCCGACCTGCTGTTCGAGGGCTGCGACCTGGTCAGCCCCGGCGTCGTCTACACCACGGAGTGGCGGTCCGAGCCGCACGAGGCCGTGCACCCGCCGGAGCGCGCCAAGATCTGGGCGGCCGTCGGTCGCCTGCGCTGATCACGCCGCCTTCTGGGCCTTCGACGCATCCGGCTCCGGTTGGGGCAGCAGCGCGGTGTGCAGCCCGCCCGCGATCAGGCCGCCGACCACCGGGGCCAGGATGAACAACCACACCTGCCCCAGCGCGCCGCCACCGGCGAAGATCGCCGGGCCCAGCGCGCGGGCCGGGTTGACCGACGTGCTGGTCAGCGGGATCCCCACGAGGTGCACCACGGCCAGCGCGAAGCCGATCGGGATGCCCGCGAAGCCGGGAGCGTTGCGGTGCCCGAGCCTGCTGGTCACCGAGAGCACGACGAACACGAACAGGAAGGTGAGCACCACCTCGGCGGCGAAGGCGCCGCCCGCGCTGATCCCGACGTCGGATTCGTCGCCCCAGCCGTTCGCGCCCAGTCCGGTGACCCCGGGCTGGTAGACCGCCGTCGTGCGCATCACGCCGTAGAGCACCGCCGCGCCCGCGATGCCGCCGACGAACTGCGCCAGCCAGTAGCCCGCCGCCTCCGACAGCGGCATCCGGCCGGAGCACACGAACCCGACCGTCACGGCGGGGTTGATGTGGCAGCCCGACACCGGTCCCAGCGAGTACACCAGCACCAGCATCACCAGGCCGAAGGTGAGCGCGGTCGCCACCACCCCGGCCGCGAGGCTGGTCCCGGCCAGCGCGATGCCGTCGCCGAAGGACAGCGTGGCGACACCGACGGCGAAGAACACCAGCAGCGCCGTGCCCAGCGCCTCGACCGCGAGCTTCCTAGCCAGCATGACGTCCCCCCAGGTCGTCGTGAGCTCGGTCCCCGCCAGGGTGGGCCAGTCCGCGCCGACCCGCCGGGCGGGCCGACACCGATCGGGTGGGCGAAGCGGTGCCGCGCTGATCCCCCTCAGGTCAGTCCGGGTCCGGGATCGGGCACGTCGGTTCGCGGCCTCGTGCCGGGCGGCGACGACTCCGGTCCCGAGCTGAAGCTCACCCCCGCCGCGGGTTGGGCCCCGCCGGGTGGTGGTTCCGGAGGGCCGCGCGGTCGCGGAAGCCGAACCTGGCCTCCGAGGGGGCCAGCACCAGGTCACCGCGTCGCAGCGGCGGCGGCAGCACGGCCCCGGCCAGCCGGGCCCGCACGAGCGCGCGCAGCCGGGGACCGCACCGCCGGTAGAAGCGCAGCTGGGTGTGCCTGCCGAACAGCAGCCACCCGAACCGCAGGACCGGGCCGAGGGCGGGGGTGCGCTGCGAGCAGCCGGTGATGACGAACTCGACCGATCCCGAACCGACGTCCTTGACCACCTCGTAGCTCATCCGGCCGCGTTCGAGGTGGCCCTCCAAGGTCTCGTACGCCCAACCCCAGCCGTGCCGTCCCGAGGACCCGGTGCGTTCGAGGACGTCGGTCACCCGCACGCCCATGGTGAAGCGGAGCCCGTGGAACCGGCCTTCGAGCAGCATGTCGCGGCCGAGCAGGTCCGCGCGGCGGTCGTAGCAGGCGCGCACCAGCCCCGGATCGGAGAACTCGTAGTCGCGCACCAGGCCGCACGCGACCTCCCACGCCCCGCCGCGCACCGGCGGACCGGGGCGTTCGCGGGCCAGGAAGCACCGGTGCTCGTCGAGGTGCCAGCGCCGCGGCTCGACCTCCTCGGGGTGGAAGTTCACCCGGCGCCCGCGCAGTTCCCGCAGCGTCGCGCCCGGGTCGCCGCCCAGCAGCGGAAAGCCGATCATTCGTGCTCGCGGAGCGAATCGCCGATCAGCCACAGCGTCGGCGGCCACAACCCGGTGAACAGCGCGCGCCGCTCGGCGTTGCCCCGCTCGTGCTGGTCCACGGTCTTCGCCCGGATCCACAGGCAGAGGCACAGCGCGACCGAACCGAGCGACATCGCGTGCAGGTGGCTGCTGCGCAACCCGGCACCGTGCAGGAGCCGAACGACCATCGAAGCCTCCGGTGTTGCCCGTCGTCGCCGATCGTGCCCAGTATGGGGAACCCACGTCGCCTCCGCGACAAGGAGGGCTCCGATGGCGACCACCGAGCGGACGCCGTTCATCGCGTTGCGCTGGGCCGCCGGGATGGCGCTGATCTCGTGGCGCTACCTCTGGCAGACGACCCCGCTGCACCGCACCGAGGAGTTCGGCGACGACTCCGACCTCCCGCCCGCGCTGCCCGCCGACCTCGTCGACGAGCACAGCCAGCTCGCCCCGCACGGCGTGGGACCGCTGTTCCACCGCCGGTTCGGCGTGCACGTCGAGGGCGGCTCGCTCACGGCGCAGGAGCTGATCGACGTGTTCAGCCGCCGGTTCGACCGGGCGGTCCCGCGCGAGGTGGCGGCGGTGAGCAGGCGGACGGGCACCCGAGGTGCGCTGCAACCCGGTGACGAGCTGGTGGTCCGGATGCCCGGGCCCTGGGACGCCCCGGTCCGCGTCGTCGAGCGCACTCCCGAGTCCTTCCGGCTGGCCACCCTGCGCAGCCACCTGGAGGCGGGGCTGATCGAGTTCCGCGCCAGCCCCGAGGACGACGGCCTGCGGTTCGAGATCGAGGCGTGGGCCCGGCCGAGCACCGCGCTGGTGCACCTGCTGTACTCCCGGCTGCGGCTGGCCAAGGAGATGCAGCTCAACATGTGGGTCCGGAGCTGCCTGGCGGCCGCCGCGCTGGCCGGCGGCCGGGCCCGCGACGGCGTCACCATCCACACCCGGCGCTGCGTCTGGCCGCAGTAGGGGAGGGACGGCCGAACGGCCGAGGTCTCGATGGCCGAACGGCCGAGCGCGCCAGCCCCGTTCGGGCCGATCGACCGATGCCGCCGGCACCTCGGGTCGGCCAAGGTGGTGCTGTCGTCCCCACCGGATCGGAGGCAGCGCCGTGCACGAGTTCGAAGGTCGTTGGTGCGCCGGGAAGTCCGAGCGCCGCATGCGCTCGCGGAGTCGGGTCGTTCCCGCGGCGGGTACCTCGGGACCGGCTCCCGGACCGCTCCGGCCCTCCGCGCGCGGTCCGCCGAGGGGCGCTGGGCGGACCGCGATCGGCGTGGTGCTGCGGGAACCGAGCCGCCGCGCCCGGCGGCGCATGGTGTCGCGGCGCTCCGGGTAGGTCGACGGTGGTCCGGAACGGTCTCGTCGGGGAGGAAGTCGTGGAGCACGTCGCGCTCGGGAATTCTGGTCTGCTGGTGTCGCGCTTCGCGATCGGCACGCTCACCGTGGGCAACGATCCCACCTTCGCACCGATGGCCGGGGTGGACGCCGACGGGCTGCGGCGGCTGTTCGACATCGCCCTCGACGCCGGGGTGAACGTCGTGGACACCGCGAACATGTACTCCTTCGGCCAAGCCGAGGAGATCACCGCGCAGGCGCTGGCGGGACGGCGTGACGACGTCGTGCTCACCTCGAAGGTGCGGATGGCGGTCGAGGCGGGGCCCAACGGCGGTGGCGCGTCGCGGTCCCACATCCTGCGGGAGGTGGAGAACAGCCTGCGCCGGTTGCGCACCGACCACCTGGACCTGCTCTACACCCACCAGTGGGACGGCGTGACGCCCATCGAGGAGACGCTGGCCGCGCTGGACACCCTGGTGCGGGACGGCAAGGTCCGCTACGTCGGCACCTCGAACTACAGCGCGTGGCAGCTCGTCAAGACCACCTACACCGCGCGGCTGCGCGGTGTGGTGGAGCCGGTGGTGCAGCAGATGTACTACTCGCCGGAGGCGCGCGAGCTGGAGTACGAGATCCTCCCGGCCGCCCGCGACCTGGGCATCGGGACCTTCGTGTGGGGTGCGCTCGGTGAAGGCCTGCTCTCCGGCAAGGTGCGGCGCGGGCAGGAGACCCCGAGCACCACGCGGCAGGGCAGCGGGTGGCCGGAGCCGCACGTCACCGACTGGGAGCGCGCCTACTCGGTGATCGAGGTGCTCGCCGGGATCGCCGACGGGCACCGCGCGTCCGTGCCGCAGGTGGTGCTGGCGTGGCTGCTGCGGCGCCCCGGGGTGACCGGCATCGTGCTGGGCGCCCGCACACCGGAGCAGCTCCAGGACAACCTCGCGGCCGACCGGCTCGAGCTCTCCGAGGAGGAGCACCGGCGGATCACCGAGGTCGGGCAGCTCCCCGCCTACTACCCGTACTGGCACCGCTCGCTCAACGCCCCGGACCGGCCGGACCCGGCCGAGCAGCCCTACCTGGAGGAGTTCGCCCGGCGAGCCGGGCAGCAGACCTGAACGCCCGCTCGACGACCCGCCACCGACGCCGCGCCCGCCCCGACGCCGCGCCCGCCACGACGCCGCTGCGCGGCGGTCCGCGGGCGAGCGTTCAGATCCCGGCGTCGGCGAGCCCTTCGCCCAGCGCGGCGATCGCCCGCGGACCGTGCCCGGCCGCCAGCAGCGGAGCGAGCACGTCGCGGCGGAGGTCGGGCAGGTGTCCCAGCAGCACGTCGGCGGGCCCCTCGATCTCCACCACGCCCAGTGCGGCGGGCAGCAGCAGGGTCTGCGCCGGTCCGAGCGGTTCCGCCGCCGACCCGCTGCGCACCACCACCGGGCCCCCGAGGTTGGACAGGACCTGCGCGGTGCGGAACGAGTGCCGCATCGGGGCGGTGCCGCCGACCCGCCACCGCTCCAACGCGAAGTGCGGACCGGCGCACAGCACGATCCGCCGCACCCCGTCGTCCACGGGGATGTCCAGCCCCGGTACCGGGTCGGGCCGGGCGTCGTAGCGGACCTGGTCGAGCAGCGCCTCGACGTTGGCGTGCCACTGCTCGTCGGGCAGCGTCGAGCCGTCCTCCATGGCCCAGCGCATCGCGTGCTGCTGGACGTCCGAGGTCTGCTCGATCTCGTAGACCAGGGTGGCCGGTCCGAAGCTGTGCACGGTGCCGCCCGGCACGTAGAAGGTCTCGCCCGGGCGCACCGGAACGCGCCGCAGCGCCCGGTCGAAGTCCTGGTCCAGCAGCGCCCGGTGCAGCTCCGCGCGGTCCACCCCCGGACGCACGCCGCACAGGGCGGTGGCGCCGGGCGCGGCGTGCAGCACGTGCCAGGCCTCCGTCTTGCCGTTCGGTTCGCCCTCCAGCCGCCGCGCCGCGGCGTCGTCGGCGTGCACGTGCACGGGCAGCGGACCGGCGGCGTCGATGAACTTGGTGAGCAGCGGGAAGCGGTGGCCGGACCAGCCGTCGCCCACCAGCTCCTCCGGCCACCGGGTGACCAGCTGCCGCAGCGGTGTGCCCGCCAGCGGACCGCTGAGCACCTCGGCGGCGCGCCCGTCGACGTCGCTGACTTCCCAGGTCTCGCCGATGGCCCAGTCCGGCAGCCCCGCCTTGCCCAGGGTGCGCGCGATGGCCCGGCCGCCGAAGACCAGCGGTCGGGCCGGGCAGCTCAGGCGCAGCGGGTACCAGTCCATCAGAGGATCGGCGTGCCGCCGGTCACCGGGATGCGGGCGCCGGAGACGTAGCTGCCCTCGTCCGAGGCGAGCAGGACGTAGGCCGGGGCGACCTCCGCGGGCTGCCCCGGTCGGCCCAGCGGGACGCCGCCGCCGAAGTTCTCGACGTCGTCCTCGGTCATCGTCGACGGGATCAGCGGGGTCCAGATCGGTCCGGGCGCGACGCTGTTGGCGCGGATGCCGCGCGGGCCGAGCATCTGGGCGAGACTCGCCGCCATGTTGGCGATCCCTGCCTTGGTCGCGTTGTAGGCCAGCAGCTTCGGCGGTGGGGCGTCGGAGTTGACCGACGTCGACCCGATGATCGACGCGCCCGCGCGCAGGTGCGGCACCGCCGCCTTGGTCAGGTGGAAGAACGCGCTGAGGTTGACCGCGAGGGTGTGGTCCCACTCCTCGTCCGGGACGTCCTCGATCGAGTCGTGGGTCATCTGGAACGCCGCGTTGCTCACCAGCACGTCGAGCTGCCCGAACTCCTCGACCGCCCGCGCGACGATGTCGCGGCAGTGCGCGGGATCGGCCACGTCGCCGGACATCACCACCGCGGTGCGCCCGGCATCGACGATCCAGCGCCGCGTCTGCTCGGCGTCCGGGTGCTCGTTCTGGTACGCGACGAGCACGTCGGCGCCCTCCCGCGCGAAGGCGATCGCCACCGCGCGGCCGATGCCGCTGTCGGCGCCGGTGATCACGGCGGCCTTCCCGGCCAGCCGCCCGGAACCCCGGTAGCTGTGCTCGCCGTGGTCGGGCCGGGGTTCCATCGCCTCGGTGCTGCCGGGCGGGGTCTGCTGCTGCGCCATCGGACCTCCTCGTGCCGGGCCCTTCGATGCTCGCCCACTCCCGCGCGAACCGCACTCGCTGCCGCGGGGAGGTGGCGGCGGGGTGATCGTCGGCACAGCGGCTACCCGCCGGTAGGCCACGACCGGGTACAACCGGTGTGCTGAGAAGCTGTGGTGGCACTCGTCCCGCGTGGCGGTGCGGGTGGCGGGGCCTGAGGCGGTCGCCGCGCTGCGCCGATCCGCCGCGTGCACGGCGTCGCGGCTGCCCTCAGGCCGCTGGAGAACCCGCGGCGGTGCCGGTTGCGCCTGGTCGCGAGCGGCGCCGCCGCACCGAACAACCGGAGGTGACCATGACCGCCGAACAGGACCCGAGGTGGTTCCGCGAGGCGCTGGCCGAGGCACCGCGGCACGCGGACGTCGAGGTCGAGGGGTGCCCGATCCATCTGCGCTGCTGGGGCGATCCGGAGCGGCAAGGGCTGGTGCTGGTGCACGGCGGCGCGGCGCACTCCGGCTGGTGGGACCACATCGCCCCGTTCCTGGCGCGCACCCACCGGGTCGTCGCGCTGGACCTGAGCGGGCACGGTGACAGCGGTCGGCGGCCGGTCTACGACATGCTGACGTGGGCCCGCGAGGTCGTGGCCGCCGCCGAGGCCGGGGGAGCGGTGCGCGCACCGCTGGTCGTGGGGCACAGCATGGGCGGCTGGGTCGCCGCGACCGCCGGGGCCCACCACGGCGATCGGTTCGACGGCGTCGCGATCATCGACTCCCCGCTCAACGACCAGCCGCCCGAGGAGCGCAAGCTGCGCAGGGAGCTCCGCGAGCCCAAGGTGTACCCCTCGCTCGAGGCGATCGTGGACCGGTTCGCGCCGCTGCCCGCCCAGGAGGTCGTGCTGCCGCACGTGCGCAGGCACGTCGCGGCGGAGTCGGTCCGCCCGGTCGAGGGCGGGTGGACCTGGAAGTTCGACCCGAACATGGTCGGCGACCGGTTGCCGCTGCGCGACCTGCTGCCCGCGCTGCGCTGCCGGGCGGCCTTCCTGCGCTCCGAGTTCGGCCTGGTCCCGCCGCCGATGATCGCCGAGATCGAAGCGCTGCTCGGCGATGCGCCCGTCGTCGAGCTGCCCGAGGCCGGGCACCACCCGATGCTGGACCAGCCGCTGTCGCTGGTCGCGGCGCTGCGGGCGCTGCTCGCGCACTGGTCGCCGGTCACCACCTGAGCGCCCCGGGACGCCGGTCTCCGGGGGCCGGGCTGCTGCGCAACGGTGCGCCAGCTCCGGCGGTGGTCAGTCGTCGAGGCGGTCCAGGGCGGCGGCGCCCCGCCTGCGCGGGGACCACGCGCGCCCGTCCGGGTCGGTGAGCAGCCGCCCCGCGGGAACCGCCCACAGCCGCGTCCGGCGGGTGACGCGGGGGCGCCGGTGGGTGCGCAGGTGCCCGGGTGGGCGCGGGCCGCGCCGCCCGGCGGCGTGCCAGCGGTCCAGGGCCGCGGCGGCCTCGCGCAGCAGCGCGATCCCGCGCTCCGGCGGGTCCGGTTCGGGGTCCGGGCGCCCGCCGAGGTGCTCCCGCCAGAGCCGCACCCGCAGGTCGCGGGCGAAGCTCCCGCCGGGCTCGTCCACGACGGCGGCGGTGAGCTCGGAGTCGTAGGTCCACGACCGGCGGTTGAGGTTGGCCGACCCGACGGCGGCCCAGACGTCGTCGACCACGCACAGCTTGGAGTGCACGTAGATCGGCGGCCCCGCGTCGCTCTCCAGCTCGAACAGGTGGACCCGGTCGCCGCCGGCCCGGTGCAGCAGGTCCACCGCATCGGCGTGGGCGACGTCGCTGGTGGCCACGTGCAGCGCGCCGTCCTTGTCCGGCCGCCGGGGGAGCACCGCCACCAGCCGCAGGTGCGGTCGCCGGCGCAGGGCCTCGGCGAAGACCTCCGCGACCATCGGCGACCAGAGGAACTGGTCCTCGACGTAGATGAACCGGCGGGCGCGGCGCAGCGCCTTGCGGTAGCCGTGCGCGACGCTGCGCTCGCCGTCCGGGGCGAACGGGAACGGCGGGGTCTTGGCCGGGTAGGTGCGCAGGAGCTGCACCGCGTGCGGTCCGCAGCGGGGCGGTGCGGGCAGCGGCTCGGGGAGCGCGGTGGGGTGCTCCTCGCGGTGCCACCAGGACGCCGGTGCCCGGCGCAGCGAGGTCGAGTCCTGCCACCGCTCCCGGAAGCAGTGCTCCACGTCGGCCACCGCGGGGCCGCGCACTTCGAGGTGGGCGTCGTGCCAGGACGGGCGGTGCCCGTAGACCGCGGCGACCGAGGACTGCACCCGCGGATCGCCGCGGTGGCCGTCGTCGTCCCGCCTGCTCGGGCACGGGTCGATCCCGCCGACGAAGGCGACGTCGTCGCCGGGCCGGTCGGGCCGCCGGATGACGAGGAACTTCTGGTGGTGGCTGCCGGTGGCCCGGACCCGCTGGTCGAGCACCGCCGTCGCCCCTTCCCGCCGCAGCAGGGCGGCGAGGTCGAGGTTGCCCGGCACGAAGTCGTCCAGGACGTCCAGGTAGGGCCGCCAGAGCAGCGCGTGCACCGACGCGCCGGCGCGCACGGCGGCGACGAGCGCGGCGCCCGCGGTCCGGCCCGACGCGTCGAGGGGCTGGTCCGGATCGCCGAGCCACGCCGCGAGGTGGATCCGGTCGCCCGGACCGGTGTCGGCGAGCTCGGCGCGCAGCCGGTCGAAGTACTCGGCGCCGTCGATCAGCGGGCGCACCCGGTTGCCGCCGGACCAGGCGGTCGGCCCGTCGAGCCCGGTGTGCGGGTTGCCGCGTTCGGCCGGGGTGAGCAACCAGTCCGTCGCGCCGCGCTCGTCGTGGTCCACGTGCGGATCCGCCCTCCCGTCGTCGCGTGTCGCGAGGAGGGGGACCCACTCGGGGCGTCGGTCAAACGTGCGGACCGGCCGCGGCGGCGCTGGCCGCGCAGAGCGCGCCCCAGCCCCCGGCGATGGCGGCGGCCTTGCGGCGCGCCCGCGCGGTGGGCAGGCCCAGCCCGAACAGCACCGCGTCCGCCGCGTCGCAGGCCGCCCGGGCCCGATCGCCCAGCGCAGGGCCGAACCCTCGGGGGCGGTGACCATCGCGATGCCCGAGACCAGGTCGCGGGCGCCCACGGCGCGCGCCAGCGACGCGATGCCTGCGGGGGTCGCGCCGCGCTCGTCGGTGAGCTCGCACGGTCCGGCGAGCAGCGCGGGGCGCACCAGCACACCGGCGCCGTAGGCGGCGGTCAGCGCGCCGAGCACGCGGGGCAGCGTGGGCATGGTCCTCCTCCGTGTCGTCGCGGATCTCCCCAGGAGATCACGCGGCGCGGGCCAGGGCAGCCCGAGCGCCACCGGCAGCCCGAGCGCCACCGGCGGGCCTCGACCCGGTGCGGGAGGATCGTCGGCGTGCGGACAGCGGCCACCGGCCACCGGGCCGACGTCGACCCGGTGGCGGCACCGGAGCCGGGGGCCGCCGCGGACGTCTTCGTCCCCTACGGGCCGACGCACTGGGCGGCGCTGGGCCTCGGCGCGGTGGGCGCGGTGGTGCTCGTGCTCGTCGGTCGACGGCTGCGCGGACGGCGCGCCGAGGTGCGGTTCCGCCGCGGCTTCGCCGTCCTGATCCTCGCCTTCCAGGTGCCGGTGGAGGTGCGCCGCCTGCTGCCCGGGCAGTTCGACCTGCACGACTCGCTGCCGCTGCAGCTCAGCGACCTGGCCTGGATCGCCGCCGCGTACGCGCTGTGGTCGGGCCGCTGGTGGGCCTGCGCCCTCACCTACTACTGGGGGCTCACGCTGACCCCGCAGGCGGTGTTCACCCCCGCCCTGGACGCCCCCGACTTCCCGCACCTGGCCTTCCTGGAGTTCTGGGTGCTGCACCTGGTGCTGCCGTGGGCGGCGATCCACCTGACCTGGGGAGCGGGCGTGCGGCCGGACTGGCGCGGTCTGCGCGTGGCGGTCGCCACCACCGCGGCGTGGGCGGTGCTGGTGCTGGGGTTCAACGCCTGGGCCGGCACGAACTACGGCTTCCTCAACCGCAAGCCGGACAACCCCTCGTTGCTGGACCTGCTCGGCCCGTGGCCCTGGTACCTCGTGGTGGAGCTGGTCCTGGTGGTGCTGGGCTGGGCGCTGATCACCTGGCCGTGGACGCGGCGTCGCGGAGCGTGACCTGTTGGCGGGTGCCGAGCCGGGCCGCGCGCTGTGCGAGCCTGGGGCCGCGGTCGCGCGGGGCGGTCGCGGTGCGGAGGAGGCCCGGATGGACGCTCGTCAGCTCACGTACCTGCTGGTGCGGACGCTGGTGTTCCTCGCCATCGCGGTGGTGGTGGCCGCGCTGGCGGGCTGGCCCTGGTACGGGGTCGCCGCGGTGGGGCTGACCGGTGCCGCGGCCGCCGTGCAGCTCGGCGGCGTGCTGTGGCTGCGGCGGTCGGAGCGCGCGAAGTCCTCCACGATGGGGTGAACTCACCCGTCCGGGACCGCACGGTCGGCCGTCGTCCGCGACGGTCGGCGGCGGGCACGCTGGGGGTCCGGCCCGGAACCGCCCCTCGCGGGGAAGTGGGCGGCAGCCGCGCGAGGCACCGCTGAAGGCAGGCTCCGGCGGAGTCCACCCGCGCGTGGGAGGAGCAGTGCCGTGCACAAGGTGAAGGACCTGACCGGACCGGGCCGCACCGACCGCTTCGGCATCGGCGGCACCGACCTGGGGACGATGGCGACCGCTCCGGACGGCCGGCTGGTGGCGGTGTTCGGCGACACCTTCGAGCAGGCGACCGTGGGCGGGCCGGGCTGGCGCTCGCCGGTGGTGCTGTTCGGCGATCCGGCCAGCGCGCGGCGCGGCATCGAGTGGACCGGCGCGGCCGGTCCGGGTTCCTACGCCGCGCAGGTCCTGCCCTACGAGCACAACTCGATCATCAACGGGCGCCGGGTCAGCACGGTCATCCCGACCGACGTCATCGCGCTCGGCGACGAGATGTACCTGCACGCGATGGTGTGCGAGGGGATCGGCAACGTGCACTGGACCGAGGTGCACCGCTCCACCGACAACGGCGAGACCTGGCAGCACACCGGCACGACCTGGCCGGGCGACCACCACGGCGGGTTGTTCCAGATGCTGACCTGGGCGCCGGGCGACGACGGGTACGTCTACGCGTTCTCCACCGGGTTCCAGCGGGACAAGGGCCTGCTGCTGCACCGGGTCCCGGCCGACCGGCTGACCGACCCCCGGGCCTGGCAGGGCTGGGGGTTCCGGGGCGGCGCCTGGGCGTGGGGCAACCCGCCGACGATCGCCCTCACCGGCGCCTACGGCGAGCTGTCCCTGCGCCCGGTGGGCGGCCGGTGGCTGCTGGCGTTCTTCGACGCCGGGAACTACCGCATCGACGTGCTCAACCTCGACGTGCCCACCGCGAACCTCTACGCGGCACCGCGCGCCACCGCGCTGCACGGCACCTCCTGGGACGCCGAGGACCACGCCGCCGGGCGCGTCGCCCAGCTCTACGGGCCCTACGTGGTGCCCGGCTCGACGCTCGAGGACCTGCACCTGGCGGTCAGCCAGTGGAACACCACGACGAACTGGCCCTACCGCGTGATGCAGTTCGCCGGGCGCGCTCCCCGGTGACCGGCCGCGCGGCTTCCGCCGAGCGGGAGAACGGGTCGCCGGATTTCCCCCGGATCACCGCCGCCGGAGAGCCTGTTTCGGGATTCCGCGGTGCGCATCCGGCGGTGCGCCGGGGAATCCGTTCGGAGCACCGCGCCGTGCTCCGGTGGTGCGCAGCCCGGCGCCGGTCCTGACAACGCGCCCGGACGCGATTCCTGCAGCACCGACCACGTTCCACTGTGGACTCCTGTCCGGTGGCGGACATCGCCGGATCCGCTCGACGAGCGCTTTCCCGCACCGCTGCGCGCGACGCCGGATGGCCCCGTCCGGGAGCGGCCGTACGGCGAGCGGACATCCGGGTTACATCGGGAAACCCGGTATTGACGTTCTCGTGAACAATTCCTCTAGGCTGTGACGCACTTCGTGCTCTCCGCGCAAGAAGTGGGGTAGTCGGTGCAACCCGAGAACGCACATCAGGCCCGCGTGCTCACGTCCCTGCGATTCCACGGTCCCCAACCCGCGGCCGAACTGGCCGCTCAAGTTTCGCTGTCCCGGTCCAAGATCGGGCAGGAACTCCTGCGGCTCCAGGAACTCGGCTTCGTGGAGCGGGCGGGCAAGGCCGAATCGCGAGGCGGTCGGCGCTCCGGCCTGGTCCAGCTCTCCCGAGGGCTGCGCTTCCTCGGCGTGGACATCGGCGCCACCTCGCTGGACGTCGGCATCACCGACGGCAGGCTCGAACTCGTCGCCCGCGCCGCCGAGGCGATCGACATCGAGGACGGTCCCGAGATCGTCCTCGGGCGCGCGGTCGAGCTGATCGACAAGCTCCGCGCGGACGGTCTGCTGGCGCGGGTCGACGGCGTCGGGGTGGGGCTGCCGGGTCCGGTGAGCTTCCGCGACGGGTTCACCGTGTCACCGCCGATCATGCCGGGCTGGGACCGCTACCCGGTGCGGGAGTTCTTCATGCAGCAGCTCGACTGCCCGGTGTTGGTCGACAACGACGTGAACCTGATGGCCGTCGGCGAGATGTACTGCGGGCTGGCCCGTTCGGTGCGGGACTTCCTGTTCGTCAAGATCGGCACCGGGATAGGTTGCGGCATCGTCACCGCGCACCGGGTGATGCGCGGCAGCAGCGGCAGTGCGGGCGACATCGGGCACATCGCGGTGCAGGAGACGGGACCGGTGTGCAGTTGCGGCCGGTCCGGGTGCCTGGAGGCGTGGTTCAGCGGCGCGGCGCTGTCCCGCGACGCCACCGCGCTGGCCCGCAGCGGCGAGTCCCCGGAACTGCACCGGCTGCTCGGCGACCGCGCGGTGCTCACCGCCGAGGACGTCGGGATCGCGATGCGGTCCGGTGATCCGCAGGCCCTCGGCCTGGTGCGGGACGGCGGGCGGCGGCTCGGCCGGGTGCTGGCCGGACTGGTGAACTTCTTCAACCCCGCGATGATCATCGTGGGCGGCGGGGTGGCGCGGCTCGGGCACCCGCTGCTGGCCGAGGTGCGCGCCGAGCTGTACCGGCGCTCCACGCCGCTGGCCACCAGCAGCCTGCCCATCGTGCTGTCCGAACTCGGCGAGCACGCCGGCGTCGTCGGCGCCGCCGGGATGGCCGGCGACCACGTGCTCGGCGTCCAACCGGCGAGCTGACAACCCCCAGGAGGGCGGAGATGAACAAGCTCGGTATCGCGCTGGTGGGCCATTCCTTCATGGGTGCGGTCCACTCGCAGGCCTGGCGGACCGTGGGGCGCGTCTTCGACCTGCCCGTCCGGCCCGAGATGGTGGTGCTGTGCGGACGCCGCAAGGAGGCGGCGCAGGCGGCGGCCGACCGGTTCGGCTGGGCGGAATCCACCGACGACTGGAAGTCGGTGCTGTTGCGCGACGACATCCACGTGGTCGACATCTGCACCCCCGGCGACAGCCACGCCGAGATCGCGGTGCACGCGCTCGAAGCGGGCAAGCACGTGCTGTGCGAGAAGCCGCTGGCGAACTCGGTGACCGAGGCGGTGTCCATGCAGGAGGCCGCGGATCGGGCGCGCCGCAACGGGATTCAGTCGATGGTCGGGTTCAACTACCGCCGGGTCCCCGCGCTGGCCCTGGCCCGCTCGCTGGTCGCCAGCGGCCGGATCGGGCAGGTGCGGCACGTCCGGGCGAGCTACCTGCAGGACTGGCTGGTCGATCCGGACTCGCCGCTGACCTGGCGGTTGCGGGCCGAACGCGCCGGATCCGGGGCGCTGGGCGACCTGGGGGCGCACCTGGTGGACCTGGCGCACTTCCTGCTCGACGAGGAGATCGTCTCCGTCTCCGGCACGGTGGAGACGTTCGTGGCCGAGCGACCGCTGCCGGACGACCCGGCGCGCACCGGACCGGTGACCGTCGACGACGCGGCGCTGTTCACCGCCCGCTTCCGGGACGGCGCGCTCGGCACGTTCGAGGCCACCCGCTACGCCACGGGCCGCAAGAACGGGCTGCGCATCGAGGTCAACGGCAGCGCGGGCAGCCTCGCGTTCGACTTCGAGTCGATGAACGAGCTGCACTTCCACGACGCCGCCGAACCCGCCGACACCGCCGGATTCCGGCGGATCCTGGCCACCGAGCCGCAGCACCCGTACCTGGAGGCGTGGTACCCGCCGGGCCACGTGCTCGGCTACGAGCACACCTTCGCCCACGAGCTGCGCGACTTCGTCACCGCGATCGCCGAGCGCAGCGCGCCCGCCCCGGACTTCACCGCCGGGCTGCGGGTGCAGCGGGTGCTCGACGCCGTCCAGCGCAGCGCGGCCCACCACAGCCGCTGGATCCCGGTGGGGGAGGCGCAGCGGTGACCGGGGCGGACGTCCCGGCGCTGCTGGAGATGACGGGCATCGTCAAGGACTTCCCCGGGGTGCGAGCGCTGGACGGGGTGGACCTCCAGGTCCGCGCCGGTGAGGTGCACTGCCTGCTGGGCCAGAACGGCGCGGGCAAGTCCACGTTGATCAAGGTGCTCTCCGGGGCGCACCAGCCCGACGCGGGCGTGGTGCGCTGGGAGGGCGCGGAGGTGGCGCTGTCCTCCCCGGTCGCCGCGCTGCGCCGGGGCATCGCCGCGATGTACCAGGAGCTCGACCTGGTGCCCGGGCTCAGCGCCGCCGAGAACATCTTCCTCGGCCACGAGCACGCCGTCGCGGGGTTCACCCGGCGCGGGCAGGCGCGGCACGAGGCCGGGGAACTGCTGGCGCGCCTGGGACATCCCGGGATCGACCCGGACACCGAGGTGGGCGCCCTGCCCGCGGCGGTGCGGCAACTGGTGTCGATGGCCCGCGCCCTGGCGCACCGGGCGCGGCTCATCGTGATGGACGAGCCCACCGCGGCGCTGTCGGCCGGCGAGGTCGAGGACCTGTTCCGGGTCATCGGCGAGCTCACCGCCGAGGGCGCGGCGGTCGTCTACATCTCGCACCGGATGGAGGAGATCCGCCGGATCGCCGACCGCGTCACGGTGCTCAAGGACGGGCGCACCGCGGCCTCCGGGCTGCCGGTGGCGGGCACCTCCACCGGCGAGCTGATCGCGCTGATGACCGGCGGCACCCCGCCGACCGTCGAGGCGGGCGGCAGCAGCGCCACCACGACGCCGGTGCTGGAGGTGACCGGGCTCGCCCGCCGCGGCGAGTTCACCGACATCAGCCTCACCGCGCACGCCGGGGAGGTCCTGGGCATCGCCGGCCTGGTGGGCTGCGGACGCAGCGAACTGCTGGAGACCGTCTTCGGCGCCCGGACCCCGGACGAGGGCGAGGTGCGGGTGGACGGCAAGCGGGTCCGCCCGGGCAGCATCGCCGCCGCGGTCCGCGCCGGGATCGGGCTGACCCCGGAGGAGCGCAAGAGCCAGGCGCTGGTGCCGCAGCTCCCGCTGGCGGCCAACGTCACGCTGGCCACGCTGCGCCGCTACAGCAAGGCGGGCTTCATCCGGCGCGGCAGCGAGCTCGCCGACACCGGCACGATCGTCGACCGGCTCCAGCTCCGCCCGGCCGACCCGACCCGCGCGGTGTCGGCGTTCTCCGGCGGCAACCAGCAGAAGGCGGTGATCGGCCGGTGGGTGCTGCGGGACTGCCGCGTGCTGCTGCTCGACGAGCCGACCCGCGGGGTCGACGTCGGTGCCCGCGCCGAGCTCTACGCGCTGATGCGGTCGCTGGCCGAGCAGGGCATCGCGATCGTGTTCGTCTCCAGCGACATCCCGGAAGTGCTGGCCCTGGCCGATCGGGTGCTGGTGCTGCGCGACGGCACGGCGGTGCACACCGCCGGGGCCGGTGAACTCACCGAAGGCGACGTGCTCGACCTCGTCATGGAGGCCCGGACGGCATGACACAGACCACCACCCCGACCGCCCCGCCCCGGACGTCCGCGCTGGCCGCCTGGTGGGCCCGCGCGGACATCCGGATGATCGCGCTGCTGGCCGTGTTCATCGCGCTGTGCGTGGTCGGCTACGCCACCCGCCCGGACGCGTTCCTGACCGAGGGCAACATCTCCACCGTGCTGCGGCTGTCGGCCGCCATCGGCGTGGTCAGCGTCGGCATGACGTTCGTGATCGCCGCGGGCGGCATCGACCTGTCCGTCGGGTCCATCGTGGCCCTGTCCAGCGTGTGGATGACGACGTGGGCCACCCAATCGTTCGGCCCCGTGGTGATGGTGCTGTGCGCGCTGCTGGTCGGCACCGCCTGCGGCCTGGTCAACGGCGTGCTGGTGTCCTACGGGAAGGTCGTGCCGTTCATCGCGACGCTGGCCATGATGGCCTCCGCGCGCGGGCTCGCCGAGCGGATCAGCGGGCGGCAGACCCAGGTCGTCGACGATCCCGCGTTCGGCGCGGTGTTCCGCGGCGACCTGCTGGGCGTGCCGGTGCTGATCTGGATCTTCGCGGTGGTCTTCGCCGCCGGTTGGGTGCTGCTCAACCGCAGCACCTTCGGGCGCCGCACCCTCGCGGTGGGCGGCAACGCCGAAGCGGCCCGGTTGGCGGGCATCGACGTGCGCAGGCACACCGCGGTGGTCTACGCGCTGGCCGGGCTGTGCTGCGGGATCGCCGCCCTCATGGTGGTCGCGCGCACCACCGCGGGCGCCTCCACGAACGGGATGTTCTACGAGCTCGACGCGATCGCGGCGGTGGTCATCGGCGGCACCTTGCTCTCCGGCGGCCGGGCCAGCATGACCGGAACGCTGCTCGGCGTGCTGATCTTCACGACGCTGGGCAACGTCTTCACCCTCAACAACCTGGAAACCGACATCCAGAACATCGCCAAGGGCGCGATCATCGTGCTCGCCGTGCTGCTGCAGGCACGAACCCGGCGCCGCGCCTGATTTCCTCCGACCACGTTGGGAGACCGCCATGTCCGCGTTCCCGGAAACGCACCGCCGAAGATTCCTGCTCGGCACCGGCGCCCTCGGCGCGACCGCGCTGCTGAGCGGCTGCCTGGCCAACGAACCGCCGCAGCAGCAGAACCAGAACGCGGTCGCCACCGGTGGCGACAACGCCGCCCCGGGGCGGCACGTGACCATCGGGTTCTCCGCCCCGGCCGCCGACCACGGCTGGCTGGCGGCCATGACCACCAACGCCCGCGACCAGGCCGAGCAGTTCCCGGACGTGACGCTGGAGGCCACCGAGGGCAGCAGCGACGTCAACCAGCAGATCGCCCAGGTGGAGACGCTGATCAACGCCCAGGTCGACGTGCTGGTGCTGCTGCCCGCCGACGGCAAGGCGCTGACCGCGGTGGCCCGCCGCGCGATGCAGGCGGACATCCCGGTGATCAACGTGGACCGCGTCTTCGACTCCGAGGACGCCTACCGGTGCTGGATCGGCGGTGACAACTACGGCATGGGGGTCAACGCCGCCGGCTACATCGCCGCCGAACTGGAGCGGCGCGGGGTGACCGACCCGGTCATCGCCGAGATCGCGGGCACCGATTCGCTGCCGCTGACCCAGCAGCGCAGCGCGGGGTTCCGCGACGGGCTGGCCGAGCACGGCCTGGAGGTGACGCGGCGGGTGGCGGCCGACTTCACCGCGGAATCGGGCGAGCGGGAGACCACCAACCTGCTCCAGGCCGCGTCGCGGCTGGACGCGGTGTGGAACCACGACGACGACCAGGGGATCGGGGTGCTGGCCGCCGTCGAGTCGGCCGGGCGCGACGAGTTCTTCCTGGTCGGCGGCGCCGGATCGCGGCAGATGATGGACCGGATCAAGGCCGGGAACAGCGTGGTGCGCGCGACCGTGCTCTACAACCCGTCGATGTGCTCCTCGGCGATCTCGCTGGCCCGGCTGCTCGCCCAGGCGCGCGGCATGGCCGACCTCGCCGAGCACGAGATCCCGCGCTCGATCACCACCTATTCCGCGGTGGTGACGCGGGAGAACGTCGACCAGTACCTCGACGTCGGCTTCGCCTCCTAGCGCCCCGCCCCCCAGGAAAGGACTTCCTCCCATGCGCACCGCGATCCTGACCGCGGTCCTGCTCGCCGCGGCGGCCCTGGCAGTACCGGCCGCGGCGGCCCCGGAGCACGGACGGCAGCACGTCCTGGTGTTCTCCAAGACCGCCGGTTTCCGGCACGATTCCATCGAGGACGGCATCGCCGCGATCGAGAAGCTGGGCCACCGGCACGGGTTCACCGTGGAGTCCACCGAGGACTCGAAGGTGTTCACCGACGCCCGGCTGCGCCGCTACGACGCGGTCGTGTGGTTGTCGACCACCGGCGACGTGCTCGATCCCGCGCAGCAGGGCGCCTTCGAGCGCTACGTGCGCGGCGGTGGTGGCTTCATGGGCGTGCACGCCGCCGCCGACACCGAGTACGACTGGCCGTTCTACGGCGAGCTGGTGGGCGCGTACTTCACCAGCCACCCCGAGATCCAGCCGGCCACCGTGCTGGTGGAGGACCGCCACCACGACTCCACGGCGCACCTGCCGGAGCGCTGGGACCGCACCGACGAGTGGTACAACTACGCGACCAACCCGCGCGGTGCCGTCCACGTGCTCGCGTCGCTGGACGAGGCGAGCTACGACCCCGGCGACGGCGCCATGGGCGATCACCCGATCGCCTGGTGCCACACGATCGACGACGGCCGCGCCTTCTACACCGGCGGCGGCCACACGCGGGAGTCTTTCGGCGATCCCGCGTTCCTGCGCCACCTGCTCGGCGGGATCCGCACCGCGACCGGACTCCGCCCCTGCTGACCCGCGATCGGTCCACAACGAGGAGTGACCTGATGCGAGCACGTCGATTATCCGTCTGGACGGCGGTCACCGCGATGGCGGCCGCCCTGATCACCGCACCCGCGTACGCGGCCCCACCTCCGTCGGAGCCGCCACCGGACTCCGCCTTCGACCAGGTCACCCTGGCCAAGGGCGAGACCAAGGTCGGCGAGCCGATGGCGCTGGCGGTGCTGCCCGACCGGCGGGTGCTGCACACCTCCCGCGACGGCGATGTCTTCCTCACCACCCCCGACTCCACCACCACGCTCGCCGCGGACCTGCCCGTCTACAACCACGACGAGGACGGGTTGCAGGGCATCGCCATCGACCCGGACTTCGAGGAGAACAAGTGGGTGTACCTCTACTACGCCCCGCCGCTGGACACCCCGTCCGGTGACGCGCCGGAGGAGGGCACCGAGGCGGACTTCGCCCCGTTCGACGGGTACAACCTGCTGAGCAGGTTCAAGTTCACCGAGGAAGGCTCCCTCGACCTGGCCAGCGAGCAGGAGATCCTGCGAGTGCCCGCGCAGCGCGGCACCTGCTGCCACGCCGGCGGTGAGATCGACTTCGACGCCAAGGGCAACCTGTACCTGTCCACCGGCGACGACACCAACCCGTTCTCCTCCGACGGGTACACGCCGATCGACGAGCGCGCCGACCGCAACCCCGCCTTCGACGCGCAGCGCTCCTCCGGCAACACCAACGACCTGCGCGGCAAGATCCTGCGGATCCACGTGGAGGAGGACGGCAGCTACACCATCCCGAAGGGCAACCTGTTCAAGCCGGGCACGGACAAGACCCGCCCGGAGATCTACGCGATGGGCTTCCGCAACCCGTTCCGGTTCAGCGTCGACCCGAAGACCGGCTGGATCCACCTGGGCGACTACGGGCCGGACGCCGGATCGGCCGACCCGGCGCGGGGACCGGCGGGCACCGTCGAGTACAACCTGATCAAGGAGCCCGGCAACTACGGCTGGCCGTACTGCGTCGGTGACAACCAGCCGTTCGTCGACTACGACTTCGCCACCGGCGAGTCGGGTGAGGCGTTCGACTGCGCCGCGCCGCGCAACACCAGCCCGAACAACACCGGCCTGACCGAACTGCCGCCGGTGCAGCCCGCCTGGCTGCCCTACGACGACGGCTCGGTGCCCGAACTCGGCTCCGGTCCGGAGTCGCCGATGGGCGGCCCGGTGTACCACTACGACCGCAAGCTCGACTCGCCGGTGAAGTTCCCGCAGTACTTCGACAGGAAGGTGCTCAACTACGAGTGGGACCGCGGCTGGATCAAGGAGTTCTCGATCGACCGCCGCGGGCGGCTCGAGCACATCCGGCCGTTCTTCGACTCGATGGAGCTGATCCGGCCGATGAACCTGGAGTTCGGCCCGGACGGCGCGCTGTACGTGCTGGACTACGGCTCCAGCTACTTCGGCGGCGCGGACGACTCGGCGCTGTACCGCATCGACCACAGCCCGCAGAACAAGACGCCCCAGGTGGCGCTGAGCGCGGACGTGACCTCGGCCGGGCAAGCGCCGCTGACGGTCAACTTCGACCCGGCGGGCACCACCGACCCGGACGGCGGTGAGCTCAGCTACGCGTGGGACTTCACCGCCGACGGTGAGGTCGACGAGACCACCGCGGGGCCGACGAGCTTCACCTACACCGAGCGCGGCGCGCACACCGCCAAGCTCGCCGTCACCGACGAGCAGGGCAAGACCGGCTACGCCAGCGTGCAGATCGTCGTCGGCAACACCCCGCCGGAGGTCACCATCGAGCTGCCGCCGAACGGCGGGGCGTTCAGCTTCGGCGAGCAGGTGCCGTTCCGGGTCAGCGTCACCGACGCCGAGGACACCCAGATCGACTGCTCCCGGGTCGAGGTGAGCTACGCGCTCGGCCACGACACGCACGCGCACCCGCTCAGCGAGACCACCGGGTGCGAAGGCGTGATCGAGACGCCCGCCGACGAGGGTCACGGCCTGGACGCCAACCTCTTCGGCGTCATCACGGCCACCTACGCCGACAGCGGTGCCGACGACCTGCCGCCGGTCGAGGGCGAGGGCCGGGTCACGCTCCAGCCGAAGCACAAGCAGGCCGAGTTCTTCACCGAGTCCCAGGGCGTCGAGGTCGTCGCCGAGCCGGGGGCCGCCGGGGGGAACAAGGTCGGCGCGATCGAGGACGGTGACTGGTTCTCGCTCGACCCGGTGAGCCTCGCCGGCGTGGACGGCATCGGCTACCGCGTCTCGGCAGCCGGGGCGGGCGGCACCATCGAGGTCCGCTCGGGCGCCGTCGACGGACCGCTGGTGCAGACCGTGCCGGTGCCCGGCACCGGTGGTGACGACCAGTACGTCGACCTGGAACCGGTCGCGGTGACCGATCCGGGCGGCTCCGGACCGCTGTACTTCGTGTTCCGGGGCGAGGGGAGCGGTCTGTTCGCGGTCGACGAGCTGACCTTCTCCGGTGCGGGCGTGTCCGAACCGGTGCCGCCGGAGGCCGCCACGACGGCCCGGGCCCGGGGCGACGTCCCGCGTTGATCCGCGTGGTGGTGGCCCCGCCCGCCGGGGCCACCACCGCTGTCCCACCAGGAGGTGACACGGTGGACGACACGACACGACCGGGCCGCACCGGCCTGTGGCTGAACGGGGCCCGCGGCTCGGTGGCGACCACGACGATCGTCGGGCTGGCGGCGCTGCGCGCGGGCCTGGCGCCACCGACCGGCTGCGTGACCGAACTGCCCGGCATCCGCTCGGCGGCGCTGCCGGACTGGGCCGACCTCGTCGTCGGCGGCCACGACGTCTCCGCCGTCTCGCCGCACAAGAGCGCCGAGCACCTGGTGGCCTCCGGGGTGCTCCCGGCCGGGGTGACCGGCGCGGTCGCGCCGCAGATCACCGCCGCCGAAGCCGAACTGCGCCGGGGCTACGACCCGGCGGTGGACCGGGACGGCCAGGGCGCGGCGGCCCGGCGGATGGCCGCCGACATCGACGACTTCGCCCGGCGCCACGACCTGCGGCGCGTCGTGGTGGTCAACGTCGCCTCCACCGAGGCACCCGTCCCGGACCTGCCGGAGCACCACGATGCCGCGGCCCTGGAGGCCGCGTTGGACGATCCGGCGCGCGGTGTGCTCCCGGCCAGCGCGGTCGCCGCGTACGCCGCGGTGCTGGCCGGGAGCCCGTACGTCGAGTTCACCCCGTCGATGGGCATCACCTGCCCGGCCCTGCGGGAACTCGCCGAACGGCGGGGCCTGCCGTACGCGGGCTCGGACGGCAAGACCGGGCAGACCCTGCTGCGCACCGCCCTCGCACCGATGTTCACCGAACGCGGTTTCGCGGTGCGCTCCTGGGCGGGCACCAACCTGCTCGGCGGGGGCGACGGCGCGACGCTGGCCGACCCGGAGACCGCCGCCAGCAAGCTCGCCTCCAAGGCGCGGGGCCTGGCCGCGCTGGTGGGCGAGCAGGCGACGGCCCCGCTGCACATCGACCACGTCCCCGACCTGGAGCAGACCAAGGTGGCGTGGGACCACGTGCGCGCCGAGGGCTTCCTCGGCACCCCGGTGACCCTCCAGCTCACCTGGACCGGCTACGACTCGGCGCTGGCCGCCCCGCTGGTGCTCGACCTGGTGCGGCTGGTCGCGATGGCCCACCGGGCGGGTCAGCGCGGCGCGCTGCCGGCGCTGGCGTGCTTCTTCAAGGACCCGATCGGCAGCGACGAGCACCGCTTCGACCACCAGGTGCGCCGGTTGTACGACTGGGTGCGCGCCACCGCGGGAGGTGCCGGATGACCCGCCTGCGAACGCTGGTCGAGCTCACCCGGGCCCCGGCGGCGCTGACGGTGCTCGGCGACACCGCCGTCGGCGCGGTCGCCGCGGGACGTCCGCTGCGCGGTCGCCGCGCGCTGCTCCCGCTGGCGTCGGTGTCGCTGTACTGGGCCGGGATGGCGCTCAACGACTGGGCCGACCGGGAGCGCGACGCGGTGGAGCGGCCCGAGCGGCCGATCCCCGCCGGGCGCATCGGCCCCGACCAGGCGTTGCGCGTCGCGGCGGTGCTGGGCTCCTGCGGTGCGCTCGCCGCCGCGTGCGCCGGACCGGCCGAGGCGCGCGTCGGGGCCGGGCTGGCCGCCTCCGTGGCGGGCTACGACGCGGTGCTCAAGCACGGCGCCGCGGGACCCGCCGGGATGGCGCTGTGCCGGGGCCTGGACGTGCTCCTGGGCGCCGGTGGTGACCGCGCCGCCTGGCCTGCCGCCGCGGTGCTGGCCGGGCACACCGGCGGGGTCACCGCCCTCGCGCGGGGCGAGGTCGACGGGACCGGGGTTCCCACGGCCGCGGCCGCGCTGGTCGGCACCGCGCTGACGGCCGCGGCGGTGGTCGCGGGCCGCTGCGCCTCACCCCGGCACCGGGTCGCGGCGGCCGGGGCCGCGCTGGTGTACGCGGCGAAGGTCGGCTCGGCGCAGTGGCGCACCTGCCGCCGACCGGACGGGGCCACCGTCCGCGCCGCCACCCGCGCCGGGATCCGCGGCATGGTGCCGCTCCAGGTCGCCCTGGTCGCGCGTCGCGACCTCCGGGCGGCGGCGGTGCTGGCCGCGGCGGTGCCGCTGGCCCGGCACCTCGGCAGCCGGGTGGAGATCGCATGAGCGGGCCGCGACTGGGATACGGCAGCAACGGGTTCGGCGACCACCGGTTGCCGGACGCGCTGGCGGTGATCGCCGAGCTCGGTTACGAGGGCGTGGCGCTCACCCTGGACCACCACCACCTGAACCCGTTCGCCGACGACCTGGCCGAGCAGGTGCGGTCGGTGCGGGGGGAACTCGGTCGGCACGGGCTGTCGGTGGTCGTGGAGACCGGCGCCCGCTACCTGCTCGACCCGCGCCGCAAGCACCACCCGACGCTGGTGTCCGAGGACGTGGAGCGGCGCGTCGACTTCCTGCGGCGCGCGGTGCGGGTGGCCGCCGACCTCGGCGCCGAGGTGGTGTCGTTCTGGTCCGGCGTCCAGCCGTCCGACGTGGACGACGAGCTGGCCGCCGGGCGGCTGCTCGACGGCACCGGGCGGGTGCTGGACGAGGCCCGGCGGCACGGCGTGGTGCTGGGCCTGGAGCCCGAACCCGGCATGGTCGTGGACACCGTCGACCGGGCGCTGGCGGTGCGCGAGCGGCTCGGCGACCCGGAGCACCTCGGGATCACCCTCGACGTCGGGCACTGCGTCGCCGTCGAGGCCGACAGCGCCGCCGAGTGCGTCCGCAGGCTCGGCCCGCTGCTGGTGCACGTGCAGCTCGACGACATGCGGCCGGGGGTGCACGAGCACCTGGAGTTCGGCGACGGGGAGCTCGACCTGCCCGCCACGCTGGAGGCGCTGTCCGAGGTCGGGTACTCCGGACTGGCCGCGGTCGAACTGCCCCGGCACGGCCACGCCGCACCGGTGGTCGCCGAACGCGCGATGGCGGCGCTGCGGCAGGCGTGGCCGCCGTGGCTGGCCGAGGCGGTCGCGTCGGTGCGGCGCGATCCGGCGAGCATCGGCGCGCTGTTCCCGGCGGTCGGCCGGGAGGTCGGCCGCGCCCCGCTGCGCCGGGACGACCCGCACGGCGCGGTGCACGGCACCGTCGACGACCGGGCGCGGACCCGGCTGCTGGTGGCGCTGGCGGACACCGCCGCGCCCGAGGCGCTGGCGGCCGAACTCGCCCAGCTCTACCGCCACGGCGACGACGCCGAGCGGCGCGGGGTGCTGCGCGGTCTGGCCGCGGTGGACCGGGCCGAGGTGGTGCCGACCGGCCTGGAGCTGGTCGGCGACGCGCTGCGGACCAACGATCCGCGGTTGGTCGCCGCCGCGCTCGGGCCGTTCGCCGCCCGCCACCTCGACGACCACGCCTGGCGGCACGGGGTGCTCAAGTGCCTGTTCACCGGGGTGCCGCTGGCGGCGGTCGCCGACTGGCGGGGCCGCCGGGACGACGAGCTGCGCCGCATGGTCGCCGACTACGCCGCCGAGCGGCGCGCCGCCGGACGTGCCGTTCCCGCCGACGCCCGCACCCTCCTGGAGAGCTGATGCGCATCTTCGACCCGCACATCCACATGACCTCCCGCACCACCGACGACTACGAGGCCATGCACGCCGCCGGGGTGCGGGCGATCACCGAGCCCGCGTTCTGGCTCGGCCAGCCGCGCACCACCGTCGGCTCGTTCACCGACTACTTCGACGGGCTGATCGGCTGGGAGCGGTTCCGGGCCGCGCAGTTCGGCATCCGCCACCACGCCACCATCGCGCTGAACCCCAAGGAGGCCAACGACCCGCGCTGCCGCGAGGTGCTCGACGTGCTGCCGCGCTACCTGGCCAAGGACGGCGTGGTGGCGGTCGGCGAAGTGGGCTACGACGCCATGACCCCGGAGGAGGACACCGCGTTCGCCCACCAGCTCGACCTCGCCGCGCGAGCCGGGCTGCCCGCCATGGTGCACACCCCGCACCGGGACAAGCCGGCCGGCACCCGGCGCAGCCTCGACGTGGTGCGCGAGTCGGACCTGCCGCCGGAGCGGGTGGTCGTCGACCACCTCAACGAGGTCACCGTGGAGCTCGTCGCCGACAGCGGCTGCTGGATGGGCTTCTCGATCTACCCCGACACGAAGATGGACGAGGACCGGATGGTGGCGCTGCTGCGGCGCTACGGCACCGAACGGGTGCTGGTGAACTCGGCCGCCGACTGGGGCCGCTCGGACCCGCTGAAGACCCGGGCCACCGGCGAGGCCATGCTGCGCGCCGGGTTCACCGACGCCGAGGTGACCACCGTGCTGTGGGACAACCCGGTGGCCTTCTACGGGCAGAGCGGACGGCTCAACCTGGACCCGCTGCCCGGGTTCACCGCCGAAGCCGCCTCCTACGAGGGCAATTCCGTGCTGCGCGGCGCCCGGCCGGAGCGGTGATGCCGGTGCTGTCGTACTGCACGAACGTGCACCCGGCCGAAGACCTGGACGGGGTGTGCGCGCAGCTCGCCCGCTACGCCGGGCCGGTGCGCGCCGCGTTGGGCGAGCAGGAGATCGGCGCCGGGCTGTGGCTGGCGGCCGATCTCGCCGCGAGGCTGGTCGCCGTACCCGCCGCGCTGCACCGGCTGAAGTCCGAAGTGGCCGATCGCGGGCTGCGGGTGGTGACGCTCAACGCCTTCCCGCACCACGGTTTCCACGACCCGGTGGTCAAGCACCGCGTGTACCGCCCGTCGTGGGCGGACCCGGAACGGCTGCGCTACACCCTGGACTGCGCCGAGGTGCTGGCCGCGCTGCTGCCCGACGGCGGCTCCGGCAGCATCTCCACGCTGCCGCTGGGCTGGCGGGAGCCGTGGGGCGCGGCCGAGGAGGGCGTCGCGCGCCGCCGGTTCGACGAACTGGCCGCGGGCCTGCGCGCGTTGGAGGAGCGCACCGGCAAGCGGATCCGGGTGGGCATCGAGCCGGAACCGGGTTGCCTGCTGGACACCGCCGCCGACGCGGTGGCCTGGCTGCGCGGGTGCGATCCGAGCTACCTCGGGTTGTGCCTGGACACCTGCCACCTCGCGGTGTCGTTCGCCGACCCGGTGGGCACCGTGCGCGAGATCCGCGCGGCCGGGTTGGAGGTCGTCAAGGTGCAGGCCTCGGCCGCGCTGCACGTCGACGACCCGGTGGCCGCCCGCGCCGAACTCGCCCGCTACGCCGAACCCCGCTACCTGCACCAGGTCCGCGAGCGGGCGCCGGAGGGCGTGCGCGCCTGCGACGACCTGCCCGAGGCGTGGGACGAGCTGCCCGGCGGCGGACCGTGGCGGGTGCACTTCCACGTCCCGCTGCACTGGCGGGCCACCGGCGCGCTGCGGCCCACCACCGACGTGCTGCGCGCGGCGCTCGGCGCGCTGCCCGACCCGCTGCCGCCGATCGAGGTCGAGACCTACACCTGGAGCGTGCTGCCCGACCCGCCGGACGACCTGGTCGACGGCATCGCGGCCGAGCTCGCGTTCACCCGAGAGCTGCTCGATGCGAGGGAGTTGCCATGAAACCGGTGGTCCTGCTCGACGTCGTCGGGCTCACGCCGTCCCTGCTGGCGCACATGCCGAACCTGCGCGCGCTCGCCGCCGGGGGCTGGCAGGCCGAGCTCGGCACCGTGCTGCCCGCAGTGACGTGCAGCGCGCAGTCCACCTTCCTGACCGGGAAACCGCCGGCCGAGCACGGCATCGTGGGCAACGGCTGGTACTTCCGCGACCTCGGCGAGGTGCACCTGTGGCGCCAGCACAACCGGCTGGTGCGCGGTCCGAAGGTCTGGGAGTCCGCCCGCGCGGCACGTCCCGGCTACACCGCCGCCAACATCTGCTGGTGGTACGCGATGGGCGCGACGACGGACTGGACCGTCACGCCCCGCCCCATCTACCACGCCGACGGCCGCAAGTCGCCGGACTGCTACACCCGGCCACCCGGCCTGCACGACGAGCTCACCGCGGCGCTCGGGTCGTTCCCGCTGTTCCACTACTGGGGGCCGACGGCCGACATCACCTCCAGCCTGTGGATCACCGCCGCCGCCCGCCGGGTGCTGCGCCACCACCGCCCGGACCTGCTGCTGTGCTACGTCCCGCACCTGGACTACGACCTGCAGCGCTGGGGACCGGACAGCCCGCAGGCGCGCGCCGCGGCGGTCGAGGTCGACCACGCGCTGTCCGGGCTCCTCGACGAGGCCCGGGACTCGGGTGCGGCGGTCGTGGTGCTCAGCGAGTACGGGATCACCCCGGTGGACCGGCAGATCCACCTCAACCGCGCGCTGCGCCGGGAAGGGCTGCTGGAGGTCCACACCCAGGCCGGGATGGAGTACCTCGACCCGTGGGCCTCGCGGGCCTTCGCCGTCGCCGACCACCAGGTCGCCCACATCTACGTGCGCGATGAGTCCGATGTGGACAAGGTGCGGTCGCTGGTCGCGGCGCAACCCGGGGTCGACGAGGTGCTGGGGCGCGCGGAGCAGGCCCGCTTCGGCCTGGACCACCCGAGGGCCGGGGAACTCGTCGCCGTGGCCGAGCCCGACGCCTGGTTCACCTACTACTACTGGCTCCACGAGGACCGGGCGCCGGACTTCGCGCGCGGTGTGGAGATCCACCGCAAGCCCGGCTACGACCCCGCCGAGCTGTTCCTCGACCCGGACGACCCCTGGGTGAAGCTGAAGGCCGCCGCGAACCTGGCGAAGAAGAAGACCGGGCTGCGCTACGCGATGAACGTCGTGCCGACCGACGGCCGCTTCGTCCGCGGTTCGCACGGCCGGCTGCCGGACGACCCCGCCCACGGCCCCGTCCTGCTGTGCTCCGACCCCGCGGTCCCGGCCGCGGTGGAGCGCTCCGGGCGGCTGGCCGCGACCGACGTGCACGACCTCGTGCTGAGGCTGCAAGGAATCCGTTGAAAGGGAACCCCATGCCGTTGCCCCGCCGCACCCTGCTGCAGACCGCCGCGGTGCTCGCCGCCGCCGGTGCCTCCACCGGAGCCGCGAGCCACCACCCCGGCCGCATCCCGCACAAGGCCATCAGCATCCAGCTCTACACGCTGCGCTCGCTGCTGGACGCCGACCTCGTCCCGACGCTGCGGCAGCTGGCCGACATCGGCTACCGCACCGTCGAGACCGCCGGGACGCACGGCCGCACCGCCGCCGAGTTCCGGTCCGTCCTCGACGACCTCGGCCTGCGCGCCACCTCCGGCCACTCCGGGCTGGAAGGCGGCATCGACGCGCTGATCGAGGAGTCGTCCGCCCTCGGGCACCGCAGGGTCGCGGTGCCGTACGCGGAGTTCGACACCGCCGACGGGTGGCGCCAGTTCGCCGACCAGCTCAACGAAGCCGGTCACCGCTGCCGCCGCGCCGGGCTGCGGTTCGGCTACCACAACCACGACCACGAGTTCGCCACCGTCGACGGGCACCGGCCGTTCGACATCCTGCTGCACCGCACCGATCCGCGCCTGGTGCACTTCGAGCTGGACGTCTACTGGGCGGTGCACGCGGGCCAGGACCCGGTCGCGCTGGTCGACGAGCACCGCGGCCGGTTCCCGCAGCTCCACGTCAAGGACCGCTCGGCGACGGGCGAGATGGTCGACCCGGGCACCGGCACCATCGACTTCCCGGAGCTGTTCGACCACGCGCGGGCGAAGGAGTTCATCGTCGAGCACGACAACCCGACCGACCCGATGCGCACCGCCCGCGTCGGCTTCCGCTACCTGCGCACCGTTCGCTGGTGACCTCGGATCCGGGCCGGTGGCAGGACCACCGGCCCGGAAACCGGTGGACCGCGCCGCCGGTTCCGCAGTAGGGTGCCGATCGTGCTGATCACGCCACCCGCCGCCGCGGGCTGGATCGTGCCCGCGCTCCCGCTCTACGGCGAGGACCACGAGCGCGGCGACTCCGCCTGGTGAACCGCTCCTGATCGATCCCGTCCTGCCCGCGCGGCCCGGTGGCCCGCGGGAAGCACCGATCGGTGGAGGAGTTCCCCGTGGCCGCGCCGCCCTCCCGCCTCGCGCCCGCCGTCGAGGTCCTGACCAGCCCGCACGTCCCCCGACTGCTCTCGGCCTCGCTGCTGGGGCGGCTGCCCACCGGCATGGCCGCCCTGGCGATCCTGCTCGCCGTGCTCGACCGCGGCGGGACCTACACCGCCGCCGGCGGGCTCTCCGCGGTGTACGCGGCGAGCGCGGCGGTGGGCGGACCCGTCCTCGGGCGGTTGATCGACCGCACCCGGCAGGCGCCGGTCCTGCTGTGCTCGGGCGCCGCCTCGGCGGTGGGCTTCGTCGGCCTGGCGCTGCTGGACCCGGTGGCGCACCCGCTCGCCGCGGCGGGGTGGGCGGCGCTGGCGGGGGCGGCGACCCCGCAGCTCGAACCGTGCCTGCGGGTGCTGTGGTCCCCGGTGCTGCGGGACGACGAGGCGGTGCGCACGGCCTACTCCCTGGACGCGGCCACCCAGGAGCTCGTCTTCGTCACCGGCCCGCTCGTGGTGCTCGCGGCCACCGCCGCGGGCGGTCCCAGCGCCGGACTGCTGGTGGCCGGGGCGCTCGGGCTCCTCGGCAGCCTCTGGTTCGCCACCGCCGCCCCCGCGCGGCGCTGGCGGGGCGGTCCGGCGGCGGGAGCGCACCCGGCCGGTCCGCTGCGCTCGGCGGCGCTGGTCCGGTTGCTCGTCGCGCTGCTGTTCGTCGGCGCCACCATCGGCATGTTCACCGTGGGGATCACCGCCTACACCGATCACCTCGGCGCGCCCTCGGCCGCGAGCTGGCTGATCGCGGCCAACGCCCTCGGCGCCCTGATCGGCGGGATCGCCTACACGACGGCGCCGAGCCCGGCCGACGAGCACCGCAGGCTGCGCGTGCTGCTGGCCGGGCTGGCCGTCGGCTACGCGCCGCTGGTGCTGCAACCCGGTCTGCTGGGCACCGCACCGCTGGCGGTGCTCAGCGGCCTCGCCCTGCCGCCGGTGCTGGCCTGCTCCTTCGCGCTCGTCGGCCGACTGGCCCCGGCGGGCACGATCACCGAGGCGCATGCCTGGATGATCACCGCCTTCGGCGCCGGGAACGCCGCCGGATCGGCCGCCGCCGGTCTCGCCGCCGACCTCGCGTCGAGCCGCGCCGCGCTGGCCCTCGGCGTCCTCACCGGCGCCCTCGCCCTGCTGATCGCCGCCCGCCCCTTCACCCACCACGACCCCGACACCGCGCCGCACCCGGAAGGGCGGTGAGCGAGGGGCATCTTCATCCGGCACAGTCGGAGGAAGGTGCCCCGCACTCGGTGGATGCTGCACGCGGTGGTGGGTTTCCGGGAGGAACCACCTAGCTGAAGAAGAACATGAGGCTGTCCGGGATCGACCCGATGTCCCCGAGGGTGTCGGCGGTGAACTCGCCGACCTCGGTCAGTTCGGGGGCGGGGTAGGTCTCGTCCACGGTTCTCGGCCTCCTCGTGTCGGCGGTGGCGCTGTGCTCGTCGTTCGGCGCCTGCCTCCGGTGATCGGCGGGTGTCCGCGGTCTCCTGAGCGCTCCGGGGTGGTGTCACCCGTGTTCCGCAGCGGAGCCGCTCGGCCGTGTGCGAGCTCGACACCTGGTGCTCACCACGACGGGGCCGGGGTGCGGTCGAGGCGGGCGTGCGGTGGTTCGGGCGGTGGTGGCGCGGGTACGCCGGGAGGCGGAATCGTCGAGCGCAGTGAGGAGAGCACCGTGGCATCCGAACCGCAGGCCCCCGCACCGTACGACGGCTTCGACCGGATGCCGATCGGTGGCGAGTGGGTCACCGGACGCGCCGGTTCGACCGCCACCGACGTCAACCCCTACACCGGGGAGACGCTGGTGGAGATCCAGCACGCCGACGCCGCCGACGTCGACGCCGCCTACACCGCCGCGGCCAGCGCGCAGCGCGACTGGGCCGCGCGGACCGCCGCGGAACGCGCGGAGGTCTTCGTGCGCGCCGCGCAGATCATGTCGGACCGCGAGGAGGAGATCGTCGACTGGCTGGTCCGCGAGGCCGGGGCGATCCGCCCGCGCGCGCAGTGGGAGTGGATGGCGGTCCGGGCCGTGATGCTGGAGTCCGCGAGCTACCCGGCGCGGGTCACCGGCCGGATCCTGCCCGCCGCCCTCATCGACGGCAAGGAGAACCGGGTCTACCGGCAACCCGTCGGCACCGTGGGCGTGATCAGCCCGTGGAACTTCCCGTTGCAGCTCTCCAACCGCTCGGTCGGGCCCGCGCTGGCCGTCGGCAACGGCGTGGTGCTCAAGCCGGCCAGCGACACCCCGATCACCGGCGGCCTGCTGCTCGCCCGGATCTACCAGGAGGCGGGGCTGCCCGAGGGCCTGCTCAACGTCGTGGTGGGCCGCGGCGGTGAGGTCGGTGACGCGGTGGTCACCGATCCCCGGGCGGGGGTGGTGTCGTTCACCGGCTCGACCCCCGTCGGCCGCGGCATCGCGGAGAAGGCGCCGCTGACCAAGCTCGGCCTCGAACTCGGCGGCAACGGTCCGCTGGTGGTGCTCGACGACGCCGACCTGGACCGGGCGGTGGACGCGGCGGTGTTCGGCTCGTTCTTCCACCAGGGCCAGGTCTGCATGGCCACCAACCGGATCATCGCCCACCGCGCGGTGCACGACGAGGTGGCCGAGCGCGTCGCCGCCCGCGCCCGCGACCTGCGCTGCGGCGACCCGGCCGACCCGGAGACGCGGATCGGTCCGGTGATCAACCGCAGCCAGCTCGACTCGGTGCGCGAGAAGGTCTCCCGCGCCACTTCCCAGGGCGCGCGGCTGCTGGTCTCCGGCGAACCCGGCGGCCCCAGCGGGCAACTGCTGCCGCCGCACGTGCTCACCGGGGGCAACGACGTGGCCACCGCGGCCGAGGAGGTCTTCGGGCCGGTCGCCACCGTGGTCCGCGCCGAGGACGAGCAGCACGCCCTCGACCTGGCCAACGACACCGAGTACGGCCTGTCCAGCGCGGTGTTCACCGGCGACGCCGAGCGCGGCGTGCGGTTCGCCCTCGCGGTCCGGGCCGGGATGACCCACGTCAACGACACCACCATCAACGACGAGCCGAACACCGCGTTCGGCGGTGAGAAGAACTCCGGCGTCGGGCGCTTCGGCGGGGAGTGGGCGATCGAGGAGTTCACCACCGACCACTGGGTGAGCGTGCAGCACCGCCCGCGCCCCCCGATGCTCTGACCCGTGGGCCGCGCCGCCGGGGCGTGGACGGTGGCGGTGGTGTTCCTGGTCGGCATGATCGGCACCACCCTGCCCACGCCCCTCTACCCGATCTACGAGCGCCACTTCGGCTTCGGCGGGCTGGTGGTCACCCTCGTCTTCGCCGCCTACGCGGTGGGGGTGCTGGCCGCCCTGCTGCTCGTCGGCGACCTCTCCGACCGGGTCGGCCGACGCCCGGTGCTGGGCGCCGGGGTGGCCTTCGCCGTGGTCAGCGGTGCGGTGTTCCTCATCGACGCGGTGCCCGCGCTGTTCGCCGGGCGGGTGCTGTCGGGCATCTCGGCGGGGATCTTCACCGGGACGGCGACGGCCACCATCGTCGACCTCGCGCCCGCGCGGCGCGCCAGCCGGTCGGGACTGCTCGCGGCGGCGGTGAACATGCTCGGGCTCGGGCTCGGACCGGTCACCGCCGGGGTGCTCGCGCAGTTCGCGCCGTGGCCGCTGCGGTTGCCCTACGCCGTGCACCTGGTGCTGATGTTGCTGCTGGGCGCCGCGCTGCTGGCCGTGCCGGAGCCGGTGCGACGACCGGCGGGCCGGGTCCGCCTGCGGGTGCAGCGGCTCTCGGTCCCGGCGGAGGTCCGCGGCACCTTCGTGCCCGCCGCGATCGCCGGGTTCGCCGGTTTCGCCGTGCTGGGGCTGTTCACCTCGGTCTCCCCGCTGTTCCTCACCGGGGTGCTGGGCATCGAGGACCACGCGGTGACCGGTGCGGTCGTGTTCGTGCTGCTGGGCAGCTCCACGATCGGCCAAGTGGCGTCGGAGTCGCTGGACCGGCACCGGTGCCTGGTCGGCGGGTGCGCGGTGCTCGCCGCGGGCGTCCTGGTCGTCGCCGCCGGGATCGGCACCCGGTCGCTGTGGGCGTTCCTGCTCGGGGCCGTGGTCGCCGGACTGGGGCAGGGCATGAGCTTCCGGTCCGGGCTCACCTCGGTCACCGCCGGTGCGCCGGCCGACCAGCGCAGCGGGGTTTCCTCGGCGTTCTTCGTGGTGCTCTACGTCGCCCTGTCGTTGCCGGTGATCGGCGTCGGCGCCGCCGCGCAGGCGTTCGGCATCGTGCCCGCGGGCGTGGTGTTCGCCGGGATCGTGGCGGTGCTCGCGGTGGGGGCAGGGCTGGTGCTGGCGCGCCGGACTTCCTGATCGTCCCCTGCCTCTGCGCGCAACCGGATCGATCCGTGATCGCGGGTGTTGACCGCTGCGCGCGCCGCGCCATAACTTGTAGAACGGTCGATCAGTTCGGATCCACCCGAGGGAGGGCGGTCCCGTGACCGAGCTCGACGCGCTGCGGAGGTCGCTGACCGCGCCCGGGATGCCGTTCGAGATGGTGGAGCGCGACCTCGGCGGCAGGCGGGTCCGCACCTGGCGGCACGCCCCGGAGAGCCTGCGCGCCCTGGTCCTGGACTCCCGGGAGTTCGGCGACCGCGACTTCATCCGGTACCAGGAGGAGCGGCTGAGCTACGCCGAGCACTTCGCCGCGGTCGCGACCTTCGCGCACCGGCTGGCCGAACGCGGTGTCGCGCCCGGCGATCGGGTGGCGCTGGCGATGCGCAACTACCCGGAGTGGTCGGTGGCGTTCTTCGCCGCCGCCTCGCTGGGCGCCGTCGCGGTGCCGCTCAACGCGTGGTGGACCGCGGGCGAGCTGGAATTCGCCTTGCGCGACAGCGGATCCTCGGTGCTCGTCGCCGACGGCAGGCGGGCCGAGCTGCTCGGCGCGATCCCCGCCGACCTCGGCATCGACCTGGTCGTGGTGCGCCCGGAAGGGCCGCTGCCCGCCGGTGCCGCCGACTGGGACGCGGTGCTCGGCGCGATCCCCGCCGACGCCGCGCTGCCCGATGCCGAGGTGGGACCGGACGACCTGGCGACCCTCTTCTACACCTCCGGCACCACCGGCCGCCCCAAAGGCGCGGTCGGCACCCACCGCAACATCTGCACCAACCCGGTCAGCGTCGCCTACGGCGCGGCGCTCGGCGCGCTCCGCGGCGGCACCCCGCTGGCGGAAGCGCTCGCCGCGCAGCCGGAGCGGACCAGCCTGCTGCCGGTGCCGCTGTTCCACGCCACCGGCTGCCACTCGGTGCTGGTGAGCACCTTCCGCTCCGGCGGCGCGCTGGTCCTGATGCACAAGTGGGACCCGGCCGAGGCGCTGCGGCTGGTCGAGCGGCACCGCGTCACCCACTTCACCGGCGTGCCCACCCAGCTCTGGCAGATGTGCGCCCATCCCGACCTCGCCACCCGCGACCTGTCCAGCCTGCGCACCGCGGGCTCCGGTGGCGCCCCCGCACCGCCGCACCTGCTGACCCGGATGGTCGCGTCGATGCCGGACCGGGGGTTCTCCAACGGGTACGGGCTCACCGAGACCTCCTCGGCCACCTCGATCAACGCGGCCGGGAACTACCTGGCCAAGCCGGACAGCGTCGGACCGCCGGTCGCGGTGGTGGACGTCAAGGTGGTCGACGCGGTGGGGGAGGAGGTGCCCACCGGCGGGATCGGCGAGCTGTGGATCAAGGGCCCCAACGTGGTGGTCGGCTACTGGAACCGCCCGGACGCCACCGCCGAGGCGATCACCCCCGACGGCTGGCTGCGCTCCGGGGATCTCGCGCACCTCGACGACGAGGGCTTCATCCACGTCGTGGACCGGGCCAAGGACATGGTCATCCGGGGCGGCGAGAACGTCTACAGCGCCGAGGTGGAGGCCGCGGTGTTCGAGCACCCCGGGGTGCGGGACTGCGCGGTCGTCGGCGTGCCGCACGAGGAGCTGGGCGAGGAGGTCGGCGCCGTCGTGCAGCCCGAGCCCGGCGTCGAGCTCGACCCCGAGGCGCTGCGGCGGTTCCTGGGCGAGCGGATCGCCGCCTTCAAGGTGCCCGCCCACGTCTGGCTGCGCACCGAGGACTTCCCGCGCAACGCGGCGGGCAAGCTGCTCAAGCGGGCGCTGCGCGACGAGGTCGTCCCGGGCTGAGGCGTCACGGTCGCGGGTTCCGCCGCGTCCAGCCGCGCCCGCGCCGCCCGCCCGCCGCCGCGTCGCAGCGCGGGCACAACCGCAGGCGCGCGTCGGCGGTCCCGGCCAGCCACCGGGCATCGCGCCAGGACACGTGCGGGAAGCGGGCCAGGCCCGCCCGGTGCAGCGGGACGCCGCACAGGGCCTGGTTCGTCCCGGGCCGCCACCCGTGCACGTCACCGCACGGCTGCCGCACCCCGTCCTCGTCGGTCCACCTGCTGCTGGCCGCCACCGCGGGTTCCACCCCACCGGTCTACCCGGAATCCCCGCGTACCACCGCGCCCGGCCGGGTACGCGAGAGCCATGCGGCCGCTCGAGACCGACTCGGTCACCTTCATCGGCACCGCCACCGCGCTGCTGCGCCTGGGGCCGTTCACGGTGCTCACCGACCCCGATTTCCTGCACCGGGGCCAGTGGTCCTACTTCGGGCAGGGCCTGGTCTCCCGGCGGCGCACCGAGCCCGCGATGCGCCCGGCCGAGCTGCCGCCGCTGAACGCCGTGGTCGTCTCGCACCTGCACGGCGACCACTTCGACCGGATCGCCCGCCGCGAACTGCCGCACGACGTGCCGATCGTGACCACCGGCCACGCGGCGGCCAAGCTGGGCAAGCGCGGGTTCACCGAGCCGGTGCCGCTGGCGACCTGGGCGCGGCAGGACTTCATCGAGTCCGGAGCGACGCTGGGCATCACCGCCGTCCCCGCCCGGCACACCGCGGGACCGCTGAACCGCCTGCTCCCGCCGGTGATGGGCAGCGTGCTGGAGTACCACCCGGCCGGGGGCGGGGCGCCCAAGCGGCTCTACCTCAGCGGCGACACCGTGATGCACGGCGGGCTCGCCGCCATCCGGCAGCGGTTCGGCCACCTCGACGTGGCGGTGCTGCACCTCGGCGGCGCCCGGGCCCTCGGCGTGCTGCTGTCGATGGACCACGAGCAGGGCGTGGACCTGCTGGAGCTGCTGCGGCCGGAGCGCGTGGTGCCCGTCCACCACGACGACTACGGCCTGTTCGGCTCCCCGCTGTCCAACTTCGAGGCGGAGCTGGACCGGCGCCGCCCGCCGACCGAGCTGCACCGGTTGCGCCGCGGCGAAAGCCTCGCCCTGTAGGGTCGACGCACCCGATCAGCGGCAGAAGGGCGCCCCGTGCCCGATCGTTCCCACTCCTCGCTCGTCACCGAGCTGCGCGCGGCGGGCTGCGTCTTCGCCGAGGACGAAGCCCACCTGCTGCGCGCCGAAGCCCGCTCGCCCGCCGAGCTCGACACCCTGCTCGCCCGCCGCGCCGCCGGTCTGCCGCTCGAACAGGTGCTCGGCTGGGCGGGGTTCCGGGGCCTGCGGATCCGGTTGCGGCCCGGCGTCTTCGTCCCGCGCCGCCGCAGCGAACTGCTCGTCGAGCAGGCCGTCGCCCGGGGCCGCGCCGGCGCGGTGGTGGTGGACCTGTGCTGCGGTTCCGGCGCGCTGGGCGTGGCGGTGGCCGCCGAGCTGCCGGGTGCGGAGCTGCACGCCGCCGACCTGGACCCGGTGGCGGTGCGGTGCGCGCGGGACAACGTCGGTGCCGTCGGCGGCACCGTGCACGCCGGGGACCTGTTCGCGGCGCTGCCCGCCGAGCTGCGCGGCCGGGTCGACGTGCTGCTGGCCAACGTGCCCTACGTGCCCACCGGGGAGATCGGCGCGCTGCCGCCGGAGGCCCGCGAGCACGAGCCGCGGCTCGCCCTCGACGGCGGGGCCGACGGGCTCGACCTGTTGCGCCGGGTGGCGGCCGAGGCGCCGGAGTGGCTCGCCCCCGGCGGGCACCTGCTGGTCGAGGCCGGTGATCGGCAGGCCGGGGCGGCGGCAGCGGTGCTCGCCGAGCGGGGGATGGACCCGGAGGTCGTCCGCTGCGCCGAACGCGGTGCGACCACCGTGCTCGGCACGCTGCGGTGAGCGGTTCCGCGCAGGTCGGCGCCGGGGTCGCGACCGGTTTGCGGGATTCATCCGTCCGGACGGGTTGCGATCAACCTGTAGGGTGATAGTGAGCGGTTGAGCGCACAGCCGATTGCCCAGTGGAACACCAAGCGCGGCAGCTTGACGGAGCCGTCGCTGGTCCCTTCTCCCGGGGTGGCTGGTAGTGGCCGTGCTCCCGGGACCGACAGACAGCTCCTCCGTCCGGCTGCTCATCCAGGAGGCAGCCGCACATGACAACGATCGCTGAACGAATCCCGGAAACCGAGCGGGCGGTCGAGACCGCCGCGCCGGGAGTCCGGTTGAAGCTTTCCAGGCCGACGACCACCGCCGTCGTCGTGCACGTCGCCGGGGACGTGGACGCGAGCACCGCGCCCCGCTTGCACGAGCTGCTCGCCCCCCGGCTCTCCTCGGTCGCCGAGACCGTGGTCGTGGATCTCAGCGAGGTCGGGTTCCTCGGCGTCGCCGGGCTCGAACTGCTGTCCCACGCCCAGCACCGGGCGGCGGCCCGGGGCGTCGCCTTCCGCGTGGTCGACGGCCCGGTGTGCGTGGACCGGGCGTTGCGCGCCGCCGGGTGGACCGACGCCGTGGCCCCCCACCCGACGGTGGCCTCCGCGCTGAGCGGGGACACCGGGTGGGAGCTCACGCCGCCGGTGCTCCCGCTGGACTGACCGCCCGCGCGGGTGCGTTCGCCGCCCGGCGGGGATCCGCGCAGCGGCGCGGTGCGGGCCGAGGCGCTGTGGCCGAGGTCGCAATCCGGTGGTCACCGGTGGGATCCGCCGACGATCACCAGCGGCGATGATCAGTCCACTGAGGATTGAATCGGGGATCGCCGCGCGCCGCGGCCGTTTGACCGTCGGAGGTCCCGGGTAGACATCGCCGCGTCGGAACGGAACGGAGCGGGAGGACGCGGTGGTGGCAGGGACGCGGAACCGGGTGGCTGCGCGGCGGGGAGCGGTCGGCACGCCGAGCGCGCGGTGGCACGAACTGCTGCGCGCGGTGGTCGGCTACGCTCGCCGGACTCCGTCACGCTTGAGAACCCAGGCGCGAGCTGGAAGGCCCGTCGGTAGCCATGAGGAGATGGTGGATGTCCGCCCCCGACCCGCAAGTCCCTGCCGGGTTCGGCGTCGAGTTCGACGGCGGCGAGCCGTCCGGAACCGCCCGCCGACTCGTCGTTTCCGGTGAGCTCGACCTGATGACCAGCCCCCGGTTCGCCGCGGCGCTGGAGGAGCTGCTCGACGGTCCGGGCACCGGCCCGGTCGTCGCCGATCTCACCGGGGTCGCGTTCTTCGACTCGTCCGCGCTCGGCGTGCTGCTCCAGGCCGCCGACCGGGCCCGGAACCGGAACCGGCCGCTGCGGGTCGAGCCCAGCGAGCGGGTCCGCAAGGTGATGGTGCTCGCCGGCACCGCGCGGCACTTCGGCATCGCGGAATGACCTGGCCCGGTCCGCCGGGACCGGGCACGGCCGTCCGCCCGCGGCGAACCGGGGCGGGCGGACGGCGAAATTGCGTCGCGGGTGTCGGGGTCCGCCGGTAGCGTCGTCGGGGTTCCGCGCCGTCCGGCGACCACCGTCGGCGGTCGGCCTCACGACAGGAGACCCCTCGATGACCACCGCCGCCAACGACCGCGCGCCCGGAACCGCCGCACCCCCGTCGTCCGCGAGCGCCGCCCTCGTCGTCTGGCTGCTGGTCGGCTCGGCGTTCGTCATGATCCTCAACGAGACCATCATGAGCGTGGCGCTACCCGTGCTCGTGGTGGACCTCGGCATCAGCGTGAGCACCGCGCAGTGGCTCACCAGCGGATTCCTGCTGACCATGGCGGTGGTCATCCCGATCACGGGGTTCCTGCTGCAACGCTTCCCGCCGCGGCGGATCTACCTGGCGTCGATGAGCTCGTTCGCCGCCGGGACGCTGATCTCCGGGCTGGCGCCCGGTTTCGGGGTGCTGATGACCGGGCGGATCGTGCAGGCCGTCGGCACGGCGGTGATGGTGCCGCTGCTGATGACGTCGGTGATCCGGCTGATCCCGGCCGAACGCCGGGGCGCCACGATGGGCACCATCACCGTCGTCATCGCGGTGGCGCCCGCGCTCGGCCCCACCTTGTCCGGGCTGCTGCTGTCCACCCTCGGCTGGCGCTCGATGTTCTGGATCGTGCTGCCGATCGCGCTGGTGGCGCTGGCCGCCGGGGCGGCCCGGCTGCGGATCGACGCCGAGACCCGGTACGTGCCGCTGGACCTGCTCTCCGTGGTGCTCTCGGTGCTGGCCTTCGGCGGACTGGTGTACGGCCTGAGCAGCTTCGGCGAGTCCGCGCGCGGCGGCTCCGCGGTGCCGCCGTGGCTGCCGACGGCCGTGGGCGCGGTCGCGATGGTGGCGTTCGTGGCGCGGCAGATCCGGTTGCAGGCCGGCGGCGGCGCGCTGCTGGACCTGCGCCCGCTGGCCAACCGGCCGTTCGCCACCTCGATCGTGCTCGTGGTGCTCAGCATGATGTCGCTGTTCGGCGTGCTCATCCTGCTGCCGCTGTACCTGCAGGACGTGCTCGGCGCCAGCGCGTTCACCACCGGGTTGGCCGTGCTGCCGGGCGGTCTCGCGATGGGGCTGCTGGGCCCGGTCATCGGGCGGCTCTACGACAAGGTGGGGGCGCGTCCGCTGGTGCCGCCGGGCGCCGTGGTGCTCTGCGGCGCGCTGTGGGCCTTCACCGGGCTCGGCGAGTCCTCGCCGCTGTGGGTGGTCATCGCGATGCACGTCGTGCTGGTCTGCGGCATCTCGCTGATGCTGACGCCGTTGGTCACCGACGCGCTCGGGATGCTGCCCGGCGAGCAGGTGTCGCACGGCAGCGCGATCGTGAGCACCTTGCAGCAGGTCGCCGGTGCGGCGGGCACGGCGCTGTTCATCACGCTGATGACGATCGGTTCGGCGGAGGCCTCGGCGGGCACCGACGTCGGCGGGGCGCGCACCGCGTTCCTGTGCGCGGCGATCATCGCCACGGCCATGCTGCCGATCACCCTGCTCGTCGGCCGCCCGAAGGACCGGCCCGCCGCCTGACGCCGCTCGCACCCGGATCGATCGGGCGACCGGGCAGGACGTTCAGGCCGCGAGGCGGTCGGCGAGCTGTTCGGCGGCGCTGCGCGGTGCGCGACCGAGGAGTTCGGCCAGCAGCGGGTCGACTCGCGCGAAGTAGCCCGTGCGGGTGGCTTGGAACAGGCTGAGCGCGAACCGGGCCACCGGCTCCGGGACGCCCGTCGCGGTCTGGTCGGCGATCCACCGCTCGTCGTCCACGACCACGCGCTCGACGGTGCGGCCGGTGAGTTCGGCGGCGAACCGGGCGAAATCGTCGAGGGTGACGGGGTGGGGCGGGATGAGGGTGATGGGGCCGTCGGAGGCGCGGTCACCGGTGAGGACGATCGCGGCGGCCTCCGCCGCGTCGGCGCGATCGACCCACGGCACGGGACCGTCCGCCGGGCCGGCGATCACGCCGGTCCGCCGCCAAGGGCCGAGGAACCGGTCGAGGTCGCCGAAGAAGCCGTTGCGCAGCGAGGTCCAGGCGACCCCGGAGTCGGCGAGCATCGCCTCGGTGGCGGCGTGGACGGCATGCGGGGGGTACGGGGCGTCGGCGGCCGCGCCCACCGTGCTGGTGTACAGGATCCGCCGGGCCCCGGCCGCGACGGCAGCCCGGATGGCGGTGCGGTGCTGGCCGACCACATCGGCTGTCGGGTCGCTGGAGGACACCAGGAGCACCTGGTCGGCGCCGGTGAAGGAGTCGCGCAGGGCGTCCGGGTCGTCGTAGGAGCCCTGCCGCACGCGCACACCGCGATCGGCGAAGTGCCGCGCCTTGGTGACGTCGCGCGCGCTGACGCCGACCTGGTCGGCCGGGACGCGCTGGAGGAGGTGCTCGACGGTGGCGCCGTTGAGCGCCCCGGTCGCGCCGGTGACGACGATCATGTCTCCACCCTTTCCTGGGTGCGGGAAACCCGAGCCGGTCCGCCGAGCGGTCGCCCGGGTCACAAGTTGACCCGTCCGGTCAGCTTCGCGTTCGCCGCCGACCCTAGGTAAGCTGACCCACCGAGTCAACTTGTTGTGGCGGTGAGGACGGTGATGATCATGGCCGGTGCGGCGGAACCCCGGTTGCGCGCCGACGCCAAGCGCAATGCCGAGCAGGTCCGCAGCGCCGCGATCGGCGCCTTCCGGGCCCGGGGCCTGACCGTGCCGCTGGACGAGGTCGCCAAGGCGGCGGGGGTCAGCAAGGCCACCATCTTCAACCGGTTCGGCGGCCGGGTCGGCCTCATCGAGGCCGTCGTCGAAGAGCTCGTCGCGACCGAGCTGTTCCGCATCATCGACCGCACCCGGTCCGTGCCGGACGCCGGGGAGCGGATCGCGCAGTACCTCACCGCGATCCGCGACCTGCAGTACCGCCGACCCGCCGTCAACGACGTCCTGCTGCAGGAATACCCCCACTCGCGGCAGCTCATGGAGATCTGCCGCACGGCGGGCGAGTTCAACGAGGAGCTCATCGCCGCGGGGCGGGAATCCGGCGCGCTGCGGCCCGATGTCACGGCGGACGACCTCCACGCGCTCGTCGTCGACAACGCGCTCGCCCTCAAGCACGGAACCCGCCCGCACCGCGACGACTACGAACGCCGCACCACGTTCCTCCTCGACGGGATCCGCGGGCGCCGGGCCGATTCCTAGCGGCGTGACCGCCCTGCGGGCGGCCGTGGCGCCCGCGTCCACGCCGGGACGCGCTCGCGCGTGGCGGTGCGGGCGGGCCCGCGGCGCTACAGCGTCGCGGTGAGCTCGGGGAGGCGCCAGGTGCCGGGATCCGGCTGCCGCTCCGGGACGCGCACTGGCGCCAGGGCCGGGTAACGGCGCAGCAGGCTCCCGAGCGCGACCTCGGTCTGCACCCGGGCCAGCGAGGCGCCGAGGCAGAAGTGCGGGCCGTGGGCGAAGCCGAGGTGACCGGGGGTCGGCTCGCGGGCGATGTCAAAGCGCTCGGGGTCGGCGAACGCGCGGGGGTCGCGGTTGGCCGAGCTGAGCACCGCGACGACCATCTCGCCCGCGCGCAGCTCCGCACCCGCCACCTCGACGTCCTCCCGGGCGAAGCGCGGGATGGCGAGCAGTTGGGGGCCGCACCAGCGCAGCGATTCCTCGACGGCGCGCGGCAGCAGCTCCGGTCCGGTGCGCAGCGCCGCCAGGGCGTCGGGGTGCTCGAACAGCGTCCCGACGGCGTTGGCGATCAGGTTCGCCGGCGTCTGCCCGGCCAGGACGAGCTGCCAGACCAGGGCGACCAGTTCCACCTCGCCGAGCCGGTCGCCGTCCTCGTCGCGGATCCGCACCAGCTCGGACAGCAGGTCCTCGCCCGGTTCGGCGGTGCGGTGCGCGACGGCGGCGCGGGCGTCGGCGATGACGCCGGGGATCGCCGCGACCAGCGCCGGTCCCGAGCCCGTCGCGACGGCCGCGCCGTACTCCCGCCAGCGGGGGCGGTCCGCCTCGGGGATGCCGACCAGCTCGCAGATCACCTCCATCGGCAGCGGCCGGGTGAAGTGCGCCGACAGGTCCACCGCGCCGTCCTCGGCGTGCTCCGGCAGGGCGTCCAGCAGCCGGTCGACGATCCGCTGGACGCGCGGGCGCAGCCCGGTGGCGCGGCGCGCGGTGAAAGCCGGGGCGGCGAGCCTGCGCAACCGGAGGTGTTCGGCGCCTTCGGTCTCCTGCATGGTCCGCAGGTAGGGCAGCAGCTCCTCGGGGAGGTCGGTCGGGCGCATCGCGAAGCTGGCGGGGCTGAGTTCGAAGCGCGGGTCGCCGAGCATCGCCCGGCACTCGCGGTAGCGGGTCAGCGCCCACGGCGCGGGCAGGCCCGGGGCCGCCAGGCGCGCGACGGGCCCGCGCTCCCGGAGTCGCTGGTAGGCGGCGACCGGATCGCGGGCGACGTCCGGGTCGGTGAGGTCGAGCTCGGGCACGCTCATCGGAACTCCCATGTTGTCAGCATCTGGATGATGAGAGTATCCGAAAATTGGCGCAGCGGGGAACGCACTGGTCGCCGCGCGCGGTGGCGGACCGATCCGCCACCGCGCGGCGGGGATCAGGACTTCAGGTCGCTGACCTCGGCGAGCAGCTCCAGCGAGCGCATCCAGGCGGTGCGGTCCGGCGCGGAGGAGACCACGATCAGCTCGTCGGCCTGCGCCTGCTCGGTGAAGCGGTCCAGGTGGTCCCGCACCTCCTGCGGGGTGCCGATCGCGGAGTGCTTCGCCATCTGCCGCACCTGGTGGCCCGCCGGGGAGTCCAGGATCGCGTCCGCCTCCTCGGGGCTGAACGTGCGCCCGCGCCCGACGAGCTGGGTGACCCGGTTGCGCTTCATCTCGTGGAACTGGGTCCGCGCCTCGTCGGTGGTGTCGGCGGCGATCACGTTCACCCCGGCGATCACGTAGGGCTCGGCGAGCTGCTCGGAGGGCTGGAACTCGCGCCGGTAGACCGACACCGCCTCCTCCAGCGCATCGGGGGCGAAGTGCGAGGCGAACGAGTACGGCAGACCCAGCAGCGCGGCCAGCTTCGCCCCGAACAGCGAGGAGCCCAGGACGTAGAGCGGGACGTCGGTGCCCTTGCCCGGGACCGCGTCGACGCCCTGGATACGGCTCTCCCCGCGCAGGTAGCCCTGCAGCTCCAGCACGTCCTGCGGGAAGCTCTCCGCCGAGGTGGGATCGCGCCGCAGCGCCCGCATCGTCTTCTGGTCGCTGCCGGGCGCGCGCCCCAGCCCGAGGTCGATCCGGCCCGGGTACAGCGTCGCGAGGGTGCCGAACTGCTCGGCGATGGTCAGCGGCGCGTGGTTGGGCAACATCACACCGCCCGCGCCGAGCCGGATGCTGCTGGTCTTCTCCGCCACGTGACCGATCAGCACGCTGGTCGCCGAGGAGGCGATGGACGGCATGTTGTGGTGCTCGGCGTACCAGATGCGGCGGTAGCCCCATTCCTCCGCGCGCCGGGCCAGTTCGACGCTGGCGGCGAAGCTCTCACCCGCCGTCTCACCGGAGCCGATGTGCGCGAGATCGAGGACGGAGAGCGGAGCAGTCACAGCGGGTCAACCCTTCAGGTCACGTACGTGCGGCGCGAGACGCCGGTTCCGGGGACGAAACGCCCGCGCGGACCGGGCTATTCCCCGCCGGGCCGCGCCACCGCGCGGAGGAGATCGCGGCCGGGAGGTGTCGGCCGGTGTTCAGCCGGGAACACCCGTCGCGGGTCGAGCTGCTGTCCGGACATCGGCCCGGCCAAGGCCCTCGCCGGTTCAGACGTGGAGCCGGTGGGGGCCGTCGTCGGCGGCCGCCGCGTTCCCGGTGCGCCCGTGCTCGATCGCCAGCCGCTCCAGCACCGGCACCACCTGGTGCGGGCTCGGCATCGCCCGGACCTGCGCCCGCAGCCGCGCGGCCTGCGCGGCGAAGCCGGGCTCCACGAGCAGGCGGGCCAGCCGGAACCGCACGTCGGCGTGGTCGTCGGAGGTCGTGGCGAGGGCCGCGCCCTGGCGGACGAGCGCCGCCGTCCGGTGCGGGTCCGCGCCCGGTGCCGTCGCCAGCACGAGCTGCGGCACGCCGTGCACCATCGCGGCGGTCATCGCGGTGCGGCTGCCCCGGTGCACGACCGTCGCGCAGTCCGGCAGCACCTCGTCCAGCGGGATCGCCGTCGCGTCCCTGGCACGTCCGGTCCCGGGGTGCGTCACGACCACCTCGACGTCGAGCTCGGCGACCGCTTCCGGCAGTTCCGCCGGTGCCGGGTCGACGAAGCACACCCGGGGGCGCCGCGGCGGTTCGCGCAGCCACTCCGGCAGGATCGCCGGGCCGCCGTAGGGGATCGGCCGGATCGGCGTGCTGCGCAGGTCGAGCGCGGGGCGCAGCCAGGGCGGTGTCGGGTCGAGGGTGAGCTGGCCGACCACGACCTCCTCGGCGAAGGCGCAGCCGAAGCGGGCGAGCTTGCCCTCGAGCCAGGCCGCCACCGGATCGGCCCCGCCGCCGTCGAGCTCCGCGTGCAGCGCCAGGAACACCGACCGCAACCGGGCCCAGTGGTCGACCCCGCTGAGCATCCTGGCGTGCGCCGCGCCCACGGCGGTCGCGACCACCGGCCCGGCGTAGGACACCTCGTCCCACACCACCAGGTCCGGTCGCCAGCGCTGCGCGACGTCGGCCAGGTCGTCGAGCATCGGGTCGTCCAGCGCGAGCGGTTCGTGGACGCAGGTGGTGAACAGCGCGTGCAGGCGCTCGTAGGTCAGCGCGGCGGGACTGGTCTCGTCCAGCAGCACTTCCCACCCGGGCGCGGCGCGACCCCGGTCACGTCCGACCTCCACGGCGGTGAGCCCGGTCCGCGCCACGGCGTCGGCCATCCCGGGCGGCCCGGCGACCCGGACCTCGTGCCCGGCCGCGCGCAACGCCCAGGCCAGCGGGGCGAGGGCGTGCAGGTGCGCCGGGGCGGGGGTGAACAGCACGCGCACGGGTTCACCCGCGCGCGGCGGGCCGGGTGCGGGACATCACCGGTCAGCCGCCGTAGAACAGGAAGCCGTCGTCCTTGAACCCGACGTCGGAGCCGAGCGTGTCCGCGTTGAACCCGCCCACCTCGGCCAGCGCCGGCGGCCGGTACGTCGGTTCGTCCATCGTGCTCTCCCCGGTGATCGGCGACCGCCCTCCGCGGTCGTCCGCGCCTACAGCACGGATCGTGTACGGCGACCGGTTCCGGGTCAACGGCGCGGCACCCGGCTCACCCGCTCCGTGCACGGGGATCATCCGCTCGGGGCCGCCGATCGGATCCGCCACCCGCACCGCTGCGCAGATCATGCTGAGAACAGTCCTTGCAGTAGGGGTCCTTTCGGAATGCGGCGGAGCCGCATGCGGTGCGGCCGTCAGCTTGCACCGCTGCGGGTTCTCAGCGGTCTTCTCGCGAGGACGCCCTGATGCCGTGTATGGGCATACATCAAGAAGGGCGCCCGGAGCGAGAAGGCCGCTGAGGTTCCGCTACCCGCACCGCCACGCAAGCCATTCTGAAAACAGTCCCTAGGGTGAGGGCATGGTTCCGGAGGACGAGGCCGACTCGTCGAAGCGCAAGCCGCTGCTGGTGCTGGGCAAGATCACCGAGATCCTCGACGCGTTCTCGCTGTCCCGCCCGGTGCTGACGTTGGGGGAGATCCAGCAGGCCACCGGCATCCCGGCGTCCACGGTGCAGCGCCTGGTGTCCAACATGGTGGGCGAGGGACTGCTGGACCGGGCGGGGGAGGGCATCCGGATCGGAGCGCGGATGGCCTCCTGGGCGGCGACCGCGGTCTCCGGGGTGGACGTGCTGACCCTGGCCCAGCCGGTGCTGCGGAGCCTGCGCGACCGCACCGGCGAAACCGCCTGCCTGTTCCGCGCCGAGCAGGGGCACCGGGTGTGCGTCGCGGTGGCCGAGACCCGGCACGCGCTGCGGCGCGAGATGCACGTCGGCAAGATCATGCCGCTGCACGCGGGCTCGGCCGGGCGGGTGCTGCTGGCCTGGGACGCCGAACTCGCCGAGGCGGTGCTGGCCGGGCCGCTCGAAGCGCTGACCGGGACCACGGTGACCAGTCCGGGGACGTTGCGCGGGCTGCTGGACCGGACCCGGCGCGACGGGTACGCGATCACCGCGGCCGAGCGCGACGACGGGGCGTCCGGGCTGGCCGCGCCGGTGTTCGGCGCCGGTGGCGAGCTGGCGGGGGCGCTGGCGGTCAGCGGTCCCACGATCCGGATGACGCGGTCCTGCTGCGAGCAGTGGGTGGAGCCGCTGCTGGAGCACGCCGAGCGGCTCACCGGCGTGCTGGGCGGCCGCCCGCCCGGCTGAGCCCCTCGATCGCGAGTCTTGCTCATATCGCGGGTGGTGGCCCATGATGTGAGTCGCCGCCGAGGTGAGGAGAGGAACACGTGAGCGCCGACAAGCCCTTGCCGCTGGAAGGCGTGCGGGTCCTCGAACTGGGCAACTACATCGCCGCGCCCACCGCCGGGCGGCTGCTCGCCGACTTCGGCGCGGAGGTGATCAAGATCGAGCGCCCGCGCACCGGCGACGAGCTGCGCGGATGGCGGCTCTACGGCGGCTCGACCTCGATGCTGTACCGCACCGTGAACCGGAACAAGAAGTCCGTCGTGCTCGACCTGCGCACGGCGGCGGGGCGCGACGCCGTGCTGCGGTTGGCCGAGCGCAGCGACGTGGTGCTGGAGAATTTCCGCCCGGGCACGCTGGAGCGGTGGGGGCTCGGCCCCGAGGAGCTCGACGCGGTCAACCCCGACCTGGTGCTCACCCGGATCTCGGCGTTTGGCCAGACCGGGCCGATGGCCGGGCGACCCGGTTTCGCCGCCGTCGCCGAAGCGGTCGGCGGGCTGCGCGCGCTGGTCGGCGAACCCGACCGCCCGCCGTCGCGCACCGGCGTGTCCATCGGGGACTCCATCGCCGGCCTCTACGCCGCATTCGGCGCCATGATGGCGCTGTTCCGCCGGGAGACCCGGCGCGGCGGCACCCGTCCGCCGCTCGACGAACGCGTCATCGACGTGGCCCTCAACGAATCCGTGCTGTCCATGATGGAATCGCTGGTGCCCGATCACCTGGCGTACGGGGTGGAGCGGCAGCGGGTCGGCGGCCGGATGGAGGGCATCGCGCCGACCAACGCCTACCCGTGCGCCGACGGCAGCAGCGTGGTGATCGCGGGCAACGCCGACGGCATCTTCCGGCGGTTCATGACCACCATCGGCCGGGACGACCTGGCCGCCGACGACGGGTTGGGCACCAACGCCGGGCGGTGGGCGCGCCGCGACGAGCTCGACGCGGCCATCGGCGAGTGGACCTCGTCGCTGCCGCGGGAAGCGGTGCTCGCCGAGCTCGACGCGGTCGGCGTCCCGGCCGGGCCGATCTACACCGCCGCCGACATCTGCGCCGACGAGCAGTACCGGGCCCGGGACATGGTCCAGCACTTCGACGTCGACACCGGGGACGACGAGCCCCGGCGGGTCGGTTTTCCCGGCATCGTGCCGGTCCTCGGCGGGACCTCGCTGCCGATCCGGGGCCTGGGCCCGGACCTCGGCGAGCACACCGAGGAGGTGCTGACCGGCCTGCTGGGGCTCAGCGCGGACGAGCTCGCCGCCGCCCGGGGCTGACGGTCAGCTCGCGTGCTGCCTGCGGCGGACCTGGAAGAAGTTGCTGTCCCCGCCGCCCTTGCGGTGCTCCTGGTAGACGAACTCCAGGTCGCGTTCGTCGAAGGTGTGGAACCAGTCGTCCCACGAGACGGTGCGCAGCTTCTCGCCGCCGTAACCGGGGAAGTCGACCTCCAGCACGCCGAGGTGATCGCCGTGCTCGGTCCCCGGTGGAGTCGCGGGCGTGCCGCCGCGCTGCTCGACCCACTGCTGGATCGTGTCGTGGTCGGTGGTGGTCAGGGACTGCCCGGGGTAGTCCTCGCGGGTCATCGTGGGCACCTCCTGTTCTGGGGTCGTCCACCGGTGGCTACCCGCCGGCGCGCGGACGGACCACATCCGCGTTCGGGGTCGACGGCCCCGCCCGGTACGCAGAGCGGGGCCGTCGCGCAGGACACCGCTGCGCCTGCGATTCGGGCCGGACGCGGCCGCACCCGGCCCGGTGATCGACACCCAAGCGCACGCCCGCTCCGCGCGCTGGCCGGCCCACCGGATCGGGCGACCGCGGTCAGCTCGGCAGGTGCGCGCGGGTGGTCGCGGTGATCCCCGCCGCGACGCCGAGCATGCCCGCGGTCAACCCGAACACCGCGCCGATCCCGGTGACCCCGGCCAGCGCACCGGCCAGGTAGGGCACCGCGACCTGGCCGAGCCGGTTGCCGCTGAGCCGCAGCGACAGCGCGCTGCCCCGGTCCTGGTCGGAGACCAGCCGCACCACCCAGGTCATCGTCAGCGGCTGGCCGAGGCCCATGAAGAACCCCGCCACCGCCAGGCAGACCAGCAGCACCCACGGCACCGGGACCAGCGGGACCACCGCCAGGGCGATCGCCGAGCACAGCGGCGCCGAGACCAGCAGCAGCCTGCGGTCGACCAGCGCCACCAGCCTGCCGAGCAGCAGGCGGGACAGCACCGAGGTGATCGTGCGCGCGGTGAGCAGCGCGGTGACCACGCCGACGCCGATGCCGTGGTGCTCGCCGAAGACCGGCAGGTAGGCGGTCAGCACGTCGGTCGCGGACAGCACCGCGAGGCTGGAGTACATCGCCGGTTTCATGCCGGGCGTGCGCAGCATCCGCCAGCTCGACTGGCGCTGCGCCCGGCGCACCGGTGCCGGCGGCGGCGTGCGCAGCACGGCCACCAGCGGGAGGGCCAGCACGGCGAGCGCGGTGGCCACCAGCAGGCCGGGTGTCGTGTTCAGCTCCCCACCGGGCCCGCGCGTCGCCGCGGTCACCGCGCCGCCCAGCGGCAGCCCGACGGCTTGGCCGAGCGAGACGCCGAAGGTGAGGCCCCCGAAGCGGCGGTCCAGCTCGGCGGTGGTGGAGAGCTTGGCGATCACGGCCTGCCCGGAGACGGTGAACAGGAGCTGCCCCAGCCCGAGGACCACGTTGCCCGCGCCGAGCAGCAGGAGGTCGGAGCTGACCGCGGTGAGCCCGGCGCCGGCCGCGGTCAGCACGGTGCCCGCGACGATGGCGGGTCCGGTGCGGTACCGGTCGACGGCCCGTCCCACCGGGAGCGCGATCAGCAGCGGTACCAGGGCGAAGGCCCCCGCGATGACGCCGACCGCGGTCGCGTCCCCGCCCAGCGCCAGCGCCCGGTACGAGGTGTTCACCCGCACGATGCTGTAGACCGCGTTGGCCAGCACCGTGGCGGCCACCAGGGGGCCGAACCACCTCAGCTCAGCCCGCGTCGTGCTCACCTGCGCAACGCGCGGGGGCGAGGGCCGCCCGGGTGACGTCGAGGTGCCCGGCGGGCGCGGGCCGGTCTCCGGGGGGCTGCGGTGGGGAGGAGGCGATCATCGACGGCCAGTCTGCTCCGTCGTCACCCGGTCGTGCGAGTTCAGGTAGCGGGGCTCACAGGCCCAGGACGAGGCGGGCGATCAGGAAGTAGATGATCAGCCCGGTGGCGTCGACCAGGGTGGTGACCAGCGGCGCCGAGATCACCGCCGGGTCGACGCCGACGCGCTTGGCCAGCAGCGGCATGGTGGAGCCGATCATCGCCGCCCAGGCGCACACCAGGACCAGCGAGGCGGCGACCGTGACGGCCACCGGCAGGTCCACCAGCAACCCGCCCACGACGAGGCCCACCGCCCCCAGCGCCACGCCGAGCACCAGCCCGACCCGGCACTCCCGCCACGCCACCCGCGGCACGTCGCCGACGCGCACCTCGCCGACGGCCAGCGCCCGGACGGCGGCGGTGGCGGCCTGCGCGCCGACGTTGCCGCCGGTGCCCACCAGCAGCGGGATGAACAGCGCCAGCGCGGTGACCTGTGCCAGGGTGGCCTCGAAGAACTGCAGCACGTTGACCGTGAGGGTGGCCGCCACGATGAGCAGCAGCAGCCAGATGATCCGCGAGCGGGCGAGCGCGACCACCGAGACCGACATGTAGTGCCCGCTCCAGGGGGTCGCGGCGGCCTGCCGGGCGATGTCCTCGGTGTCGGCCTCCTCGATCAGGTCCACCGCGTCGTCGATGGTGAGCAGCCCGACCACCCGGTCCTCGCTGTCCACCACGGTCAGGTCCACGAGGTTGGCGTCGGACATCAGCCGGGCCGCGGCCTCGGCGTCGTCGGTGGCGCGGACCCGCGGCGCGCCGTCGTCGACGAACTCGGCCACCGGGCGGTCCGGCGCGCTGAGCACCAGGTCGCGCAGGCTCACCGTGCCGACGAAGCACCGCTGGTCGTCCACCACCGGCAGGGTGTAGACGGTCTCGGCCTCCAGGCCCTTCTCCCGGACCGCCTCCAGCGCGTGCCCCGCGGTGCGGCCGTACCGGACGGCGACGGGTTCGGGGCTCATCGACCGCCCCACCGAGCCCTCCGGGTAGCCCAGCAGCGCCGCGGTGGTGACGCGTTCGCGGTGGCTGAGCCCGGCCAGCACCCGCTGCGCGAACTTCGCCGGGGCCTCGCCGAGCAACCGGACCCGGTCATCGGGGTGCATCGCCTCGACGAGCTCCCGGAACGACTGGTCCCGCAGCCCGGACAGCACGTGCTGCTGGTCGGGCGGGTCGAGCTCTTCGAACACCGTCAGCGCCTCGTCCTTGGGCAGCAGCCGGAACAGCAGCACCGCCTGCACCGGGGAGGCGCGGGCGATCTCGTCGGCGATCTCGTGCGGGCGGTGCTCGTCGAGCCAGCGCAGCAGGCCGACGACGTCGTTGTCGTCGAGCAGGTCCTCCACCTCTGCCATGCTCACCCCCCGGCGGGTCGGTCCCCTCCCGAAGGATGCCGTACCCGGCGGCACCGGGCAGATCACCCGCGTTCGGCGGATTGTTCCGGTCAAGAAGATGAGATTTGCTCATGTTCATTCCGCCGCCGTCCGGGAGGTCGTCGATGATCCGCTTCGCCGCGATGCTGCTCGCGGGAGCGCTGGCCGTCTCGCCGGGCGCCGCCTCCGCCGGGCCGGAGGCCGAGGAGGGTGCGTTCTCGGTGCTCACCTACAACGTGGCCGGGCTGCCCGAGCCCCTCTCCGGCAGCGAGCCGGCGCGCAACACGCCGCTGATCGGGGAGCGGATCGCGCCCTACGACGTGGTGCACGTGCAGGAGGACTTCAACTACCACGCCGCCCTCTACGAGGCCGACGACCACCCGCACCGCACCCCGACCAGCGGCGGGGTGCCGTTCGGGTCCGGGCTCAACACGCTGGCGAACTTCCCGGTGACCGACCTGGACCGCGTCACCTGGGAGCAGTGCTGGATCAACCAGGCCGACTGCCTCACGCCGAAGGGCTTCACCTTCTCCCGCGTCGAGATCGCCCCGGGGGCCTCGATCGACTTCTACAACGCGCACGCCGACGCGGGCGACACCGCGCTGGACGAGGCCGCGCGGCGGGCGAACCTCCTCCAGCTCGCCGACTACATCGCCGAGCGCTCCGCCGACCGCGCCGTGGTGGTGATGGGCGACCTCAACTCCCGCTACACCAGCAGCGGCGACATCGTGCGGGAGTTCGCCGCCCGCACCGGGCTGACCGACCCGTGGGTGGAATTGGTGCGCGACGGCGTCCCGCCGCCGATCGGCGGTCCGGCGCCCGCGTGCGAGCCGGCCGACCAGTGCGAGGTGGTGGACAAGATCTTCTACCGCAGCGGCGCCGACCTGCGGCTCACCGCCACCGACTACGCCAACGACCGCACCGGGTTCCTGCGCGAGGACGGCGAGCCGCTGTCCGACCACGACCCGATCAGCGCGGAGTTCACCTGGCACCAGCGCTGACCGGTGGCTCCGTCGAGCCCGAGCGCACCAGGAGCTTCCTCAGCCGGATCCAGCACTTCACCCCGGAGGAGCTCACCGCCGAGCTCGCCCGCGCGGGCTTCGCCCACGTCGAGGTGCTCGGCGACCTCGCCGGTGCCGAGCACGACCCGGCGGCCCCGTCCTTCGCCGCCGTGGCGTCCTGAGCGCCGGGCGGTGCGGATCAGCGCCGCGGCGGGAGGGTGCGGTCGTGCAGGGACTGCATCCGGGCGTCGAGATCGGCGGCGGCTTCGGCGGCGGCGGTGAGCTCCCCGGCGAAGTCCTGCGGGACGGCGCCGCCGCTCTTGTAGGTCAGCTCGTGCTCCACGGCGGCCCAGAAGTCCATCGCGATGGTCCGGAGCTGCACCTCGACGGTGACCGGCTCGGTGCGGTCGGACAGGTGGACCGGGACGCGCATGATCAGGTGCAGGCTCCGGTAGCCGTTCGGTTTGGGCTCGGCGATGTAGTCCTTGACCAGCACGGTCTCCATGTCGTGCTGCCGGAGCAGGTCGTGCACCAGGTAAACGTCGGAGATGAAGGGGCACACCACCCGCACGCCCGCGATGTCGTCGAGGTGCTCGCGCGCCGCGTCCGGGGTGATCGGGTGGCCGCGCCGGTGCAGCTTCGCGGCGATGGCGGCGGGGCGCTTGATCCGGGAGGTGATGTGCTCGATCGGATCGTGCTCGTGGGCGTGGTCGAACTCCTCGCTCCAGATCCGCATCTTGGTCATCATCTCGTCGACCGCGAACTTGTGGAGCAGCAGGAGGTACCCGGCGCGGCGCATGAAGTCCAGGTCCGGCACCTCGTCCGGCGGCCCGGCGGGCAGCTCCCGGTGCGGGGAGGACCAGCCGTGGCCGGGTTCGCGCGGTGGTCGGTCCCTGGGCGGCATCAGGTCTCCTCGGCGGCGGTCGGCTCGCCGTCCAGCCTAGGCACGCGATGCCCGGTATGCCCGGAAAGTGGTGTACGCCTCCACGACGCGCACACGCCGAGGGCGCCGCCACGTGGCGGCGCCCCCGGCGGGTCAGCGCTTGCGGTTCTCGCCGAGCTCCTCGGCGATCGGGTGGCTCGGGATCGGCTCGTCCCGCTCGCTCATCCCGGACTTGCCGGGCTGCCGGTGCTGCTCCTGGGCCTCGGCTTCGGACGGTCCGGTCCCGAGCGGGACGGACTGCTCCACCTCCGCCAGGTTGGCGTACTCGACCGGCGGGATCGAGTTCAGCGCGCGCATCGTGTCGCGATCCGCGCCCGCTTCCTGCGCGTCGCGCACCAAGGTGTCCTTGTCCGCCGGGAAGTCGGATTCGGACAGGGCGGTGCGCAACCGGCGCACATCGGTCGTCACCATCGTGGCTCACCTCCCTCCCGGAGCTACCCGGCAGGGAGGTGGGCCAAACGGCTCAGCGCCAACGGTTCAGCGCCGCAGGAAGTGCCGGTACTGGTGGGCGATCGTGCGGTGGTCGGCCGCGGTGTCCAGGAACATCAGCGAATCCATCCGGCAGTCGCAGGGGTTGCGCTCCTGCGTGTTCTGCGGATAGCTGCCGCCGACCTTGATCCCGCGCGGGTCGGTCGGCGAGGTGCCGGTCCCGTCGACCTGCCACGGGTCGCCCGGCACCACGTAGGATCCCGGCACCGGACGCCCGTTGCGGTAGAGCGCCATTTCCCCGGTGGTGTAGTCGAACGTGGCCGCCAGGTGCACCCACTCGCCGCGGGGCAGCAGCGTGCGCCAGTCCTGTTGCGCGGCGAAGGTCTGCGAGGCGCCGCCGTCCAGCCGCCTGCCCAGCGCCACCAGCTTGAGCTCGCCGTCCACTTCGATCAGTTCCAGCAGCGCCCGGACGCCGTGGCCGTCGGAGTCGCCGCTGAGCACCCCGGCCAGCCCGACCGAGTTGAACCGGTCGTGCGGATCGGGCGTGGTGGTGTCCGGGGCCGGGTGGTCGCCGGTCATCTTGAACCAGCCCATCACGGTGATGCCCTCGGCGCCGTTGAAGTCCCGCAGCGACTCCACGCCGCCCTCGTCCCAGATCCCGGCCTTCCAGTCGTCGTCGCCGGCCTGGTCCGGGTTCACCTGCCGGGTCTGCAGCGCGTTGTTGCTGCCCGGGAACGCCCCGTCGTCGACGCGCATCTCCTCGCCGCCGTTGACCAGATCCAGCAGCGAGTTCGACGAGCCCTGGTCCTCCTCGTAGGAGTCGTCCGCGGCGAACGGGTGCTCGAAGTCGTAGTGCGCCACCAGATCGCGCTGCACGCGGTCGGTCACCGGCGGTTCCTGGCCCCAGCGGGTGCCGGTGACCTTCCAGATGGTGCCGTTGGCCTTGGCCAGCAGGTACAGCTCGCCCTCGGTGTCGACGCCGAAGCGCAGGTCCACCCGGCCGTCGCCGACGAAGTCGGTCATCCGCATCGGGTCGCCCTCGGCGTTGAAGAGCTGGAGCTCGTGCAGCGGCGCGCGCTCGGCACCGCGCTCCATCTCGTCGACCTCGGTGTAGTAGACGCTGCCGTTGACCAGGTCGCCGAAGACGTACTTGCCGCGCAGCGCGGGGACCTCGTCACCCCGGTACACCTGCCCGCCGGAGATCGCGTGGCCGCTGTCGGAGTTGCACGGCCAGTTCAGCGGCGCGTCGTGGTCGTAGGCGGCCACCGGGTAGGTGTAGCCGTACCGCTCGTCGTCCTCCGGCAGCGGGTAGAGGTAGCACTGCGTCTCGGGGCGGAACGACAGGTAGCCCTCGCGCTCGCTCCAGCCGAGGTTGTCCCCGGCCCGCACCTCGTAGACGGCTTCCACCGCGCGCTGCCCGATGTGCCCCAGGTACATCGCGCCGCTGCGCGGATCCCAGCTGAACCGGTGCGGGTCGCGCATCCCGTAGGCGAAGATCTCGCCCAGCGCCCCGTCCCGGCCGGCGAACGGGTTGTCCGGCGGGATGCCGTACCGACCGCCGGGACCGTTGTCGCCGGCCGGATCGATGCGCAGGATCTTGCCCGCCGGGTTGCCCAGGTCCTGCGGGATGTCGTTGTCCACCGCGATCCCGCCGTCGCCCACGGCGAGGTAGAGCAGCCCGTAATCGGGGTCGCCGGGACGCGCGGTCGGGTTGAAGTCGATCTGCTGGATGGCGTGGACCTGGCTGCCGAAGCCGAAGCGGAAGATCTCCCGGCTGGTGCCCCGAAACACGTCGGCGGACGGGTCCTCGGCGGTCCACTCGGTCACCACGCTCTGCACGACCGAGTCCGGCTGGTTCGGGTAGGTCGGCTCCTCGGTGGCGATCGCCTCCTCGCCCTCGGTGTGCACCGTGTAGAAGATGCCGTTGTCGGCGAACTCCGGGTGGAAGGCGGCGAAGCCGAACCCGCTGCCCATGCCGCGCCCGGAGAAGAAGTGCTCGAAGCGCTCCCGGAAGTCCAGGTAGACGTGCTGCTGGTCGCCTTCCAGCAGGTACAGCGGTCCGTTGAGGTCCGGGACGTACATCCGCCCGGAACCGTCGGGTACCTCGCCGACGAAGTTGATCCGGTTGTGGCGCATCAACCGCTCGTCGGTCGGCGGCGGCGTGGGTTCGGTCTCGGGGAGCTGGGCGTACTCCTCCAGCACCAGGCCGAGCCGGGAGGGGATCGGGTCCTCGGGGATCGGGTCGGTGATCGGCTCGTCGCCGACCGGGGCCGCCGCCGGGGCGGGCCCGGCCGACACCACCGGTGCCACCAGGGTCGAGGCGACCGCTGCCGCGGTCACCACGGGTAACCACCATCTGCGCTTGCGCACTGCGGAACTCCTGTCTCGTCGGGTCCGGTCAGGACAGGTGCGGGAGGGCCCGGCCGACGGCGGTGACCTCGCGGACGCGGCCGTGGTTGTCGAACGAGCCGAAGCCGATCCGGCCGCCGCGCAGCCGGTGGTCGGTGGCGGTCATCAGCAGCCGCCCGTCGACGTGCACCGCGATCCGCCCGGACGGGACGTGCTGGTCCACCCGGACGCGGTGCCAGTCGGTGTCGTCGATCGCCGGCGGTGCCCCGCTCGTCCCGTCCCACTGGTCGTCGATGCGCTCGCGGTCGGCGTCGTCGACGACGAAGATCCCGTTGTGCGGGTAGATCGTGTTGTCCTGGGACAGGTGGACGTAGCTGAACCGGGTCGGGGAGCGGTAGTTGAGCAGGAGCACCACGTCGCGGTCGTCCCGGGCGACCGGTTCGTCGATGCGGACCTCGGCGGTGTAGCGCAGCGTGCCCAGCGCCGGTCCGCGCTGGACCACGGCGTACTCGAACGGGCGCCGCGGTCCCTCCGGCGGGTCACCGCGTTCGACCAGCACCACCTCGCCGGCCCGGAACTCCCACTTCTCCGGGGTCAGCGGTGCCCAGTCCCGCTCGTCGGCCCGCGGCTGCACCCGCGCCCAGCTCGCCGCCTCCTGCGCGGTGGCCACCGGCGCGGCCAGCAGCGCGAGCACCCCGGCCAGGGCGACCGCCCACCGGCGGCTCACCGGTCGGCCCCCAGGTGCGGGGCGACGAACTCGGCGTAGCGGCGGGCGATCGTGGCCAGCACCGCCGCGCCGTCGGCCGCCCACACGTCGGCGTTGAAGATCTCCACCTCGACATCGCCCCGGTACCCGGTGTCGCGCACCGCCCGGGTGAGCGCGGCGAAGTCGATGTGACCGTCGCCGACCATCCCCCGGCTCAGCAGCGCGTCCGGGGGCAGCGGGGTGATCCAGTCCGAGATCTGGTAGCTGACGATCCGCTCCCCGGCGCGGGCGATCCGCTCGGCCACGTCGGGGTCCCACCACACGTGGAAGGTGTCGACGACGACGCCGACGACGTTCGCCGGGTGCTGCTCGGCGAGGTCGAGCGCCTGGCCCAGGGTGGCGACCACCCCCCGGTCGGCGGTGTAGATCGGGTGCATCGGTTCGATGCCCAACCGCACCCCGCGCTCCCGGGCCGGTCCGGCCAGGGCGGCCACCGCCTCGGCCACCCGCGCCCGCGCGCCCGGCAGGTCCCGGTCGCCCGCGGGCAGCCCGCCGGGGACCAGGACGAGCACCTCGCAGCCCAGCGCCGCCGCCTCGTCCAGCGCGTCGAGGTTGTCCCGGTGCGCGGCGGCCGGATCGGGCCCGGTGAAGAACCCGCCCCGGCACAGCGACGAGACCCGCAGGCCCGCGTCGGCCACCAGGCGCGCGGCGGCCGCGGTGCCGACCTCGGCGACCGGTTCGCGCCAGAGCCCGATGGCGCCGATGCCGCGCTCGACGCACCCGGCCACCGCTTGCGGCAGCGACCAGCGCGCGGTGGTGCGCTGGTTCAGCGACAACCGGGCCAGCGCGGGATCTCCCGGTCGCGGGGTGGCGATCCGCGCCGGGTCGCCGGAGGGCACGTCGCGCGCGGTCACGACGCCGCTCCCGAGGTCTCCAGCAGCAGCCGCATCCGGTGCGCCGCCAGCTCCGGGTCGGGCAGCAGCCGGGCTTCGTTGGCCAGCGCGAAGATCCGCGCCAGGTGCGGCACGCCGCGGGCCGACTGCATCCCCCCGACCATGCTGAACCCGGGCTGGTGGCCGCTGAGCCAGGCGGTGAACGCGATCCCGGTCTTGTAGTGGAACGTCGGCGCGCCGAACACGTGCCGGGACAGCGCCAGGGTGGCGCCCATCTCCGCGTCGTAGGTCGCCAGGTCGCCCTCGTCCAGCGCGGTCAGCGCCGCCGAGGCCGCCGGGGCGACCGCCGAGAACGCGCCGAGCAGGGCGTCGGAGTGGTGCTCGCCGTCGCCCCGGATCAGCTCCGGGTAGTGGAAGTCGTCGCCGGTGTAGAGCCGGACCCCGGCGGGCAGCGCGGCGCGCAGCGCGCGTTCGTGCTCGGCCGACAGCAGCGACACCTTCACCCCGTCGACCTTCGCGGCGTGCTCGCGGACCAGGTCCAGGAACACCTCGGTGGCCGCGGGCAGGTCCGCCGCGCCCCAGTACCCGGCCAGCAGCGGGTCGAACGCCTCGCCCAACCAGTGCAGGACCACCGGCTCGGCGACCTGGCGCAGCACCGCCCCGTAGACCTCGCGGTAGTCCTCGGGGCCGCGGGCGATCCGGGCCAGGTGCCGGGAGGCCATCACGATCACCTGCGAACCGGTGGACTCCACGAACCCGACCTGCTCCTCGTAGGCGGCGAGGACCTCGGCGGTGGAGCCGACCTCCGCCCGGTGGTCGGTGCCCGCCCCGGAGGCGATCCGGGCGCCGTGGTCGCGGGCCACCTCGGCGCTGCGCCGGACCAGCTCGCGCACCGCGGCCCAGTCCAGCCCCATGCCGCGCTGCGCGGTGTCCATCGCCTCGGCCACCCCGAAGCCGTAGCCGAACAGCACCCGGCGGAACTCCAGGGTGGCGTCCCAGTCCAGCACGGCGGGAGCGCCGGGGGAGTTGTCGGCCAGCGGGTCGGCGACCACGTGCGCGGCGGCGAAGGCGACCCGGCTGCGGTGCGGTCGCGGATGCCGCGGCCACGCCCGGGGTTCGCGCAGCACGACCTCGGTCCAGCCGTCCTCGGTCGGCAGCCGCAGGGAGGCGCTCATGCCGCACCGCCCTCGGGCAGCTCCACCCGGCGGCCTTCGGCCGACGACGTCAGCCCGGCGTCGACCAGCCGCAGCCCGCGCACCCCGGCGGCGAGGTCGTAGGGGTGCGGGCGTCCCAGGTGCACGTCGAGCAGGAAGCGCTCCCACTGGGCGCGGAACCCGTTGCCGAACTCCGCGTTGTCCGGCACCTCGTCCCACTGCCCGAGGAAGTCCTCGTCGGTCGGCTCGTCGGGGTTCCACACCGGACGCGGGGTGCGCACCCGGTGCTGCACCCGGCAGCCGAACAGCCCGGCCACGGCCGAGCCGTGGGTGCCGTCCACCTGGAACTCGACCAGCTCCCGCCGCGCCACCCGCACCGCCCACGAGGAGTTGATCTGGGCCACGGCGCCCCCGTCGAGCTCGAAGAGGGCGTACGCGGCGTCGTCCGCGGTCGCCGCGTAGGGCTCGCCGCGCTCGTCCCACCGCTGCGGGAGGTGCGTGACGGCCTTCGCGGTCACCGCCCGGACCCGGCCGAAGAGGTTCTCCAGCACGTAGTTCCAGTGGCAGAACATGTCCAGGACCATGCCGCCGCCGTCCTCGGCGCGGTAGTTCCAGCTCGGCCGCTGCGCGGGCTGGCCGTCGCCTTCGAAGACCCAGTAGCCGAATTCGCCGCGCACCGACAGGATCCGGCCGAAGAAGCCGGAGTCGGCGACCCGCTTGAGCTTGCGCAGGCCCGGCAGGTAGAGCTTGTCGTGCACGACGCCGTTGACGATCCCGGCCTCGGTGGCGGCCCGCACCAGCTCCTGCCCGTCGGCGACCGAGGCGGCGATCGGCTTCTCGGTGAACACGTGCTTGCCCGCGCCGATCGCCCGCAGCAGCGCATCCTTGCGGGCGGCGGTGATCTGCGCGTCGAAGTAGATCGGGGCGTCGTCGTGGGCCACCAGCTCCGCCGCGTCGGTGCTCCACTCCGCGACGCCGTGCTCGTCGGCCAGCCGCTTGAGCCGCTCGGCGTTGCGGCCCAGCAGCACCGGCTCGACCTGCACCCGGCTGCCGTCGGGCAGCGGGATCCCGCCGTCGTCGCGGATGGCCAGCACCGAGCGCAGCAGGTGCTGCCGGTAGCCCATCCGCCCGGTGACGCCGTTCATCAGGATGCGGTAGGTGTGATCGGTCATGGTCGTGCGGCTCCGTTCCCGGTGGTCAGGCCGAAGAGGGGTCGGTGCGGCGGTTGCCGAGGTAGAGCTCGCCGAGCCGCCGGTCGGCGAGCAGGTCGGCGGCGGGACCGGAGATGTGCACCCGGCCGAGGTCGAGGACGCAGCCGAAGTCGGCCGTCTCCAGCGCGCGGCGGGCGTTCTGCTCGACCATCAGGACCGCGGTGCCCGCCTCGCGCATCCGCACCACCTGCTCGAAGACGGTGCTGGTGGCCTTCGGGTCCAGCCCCATCGACGGTTCGTCGAGCAGCACCACGCGCGGGCTGACCATCAGCGAGCGGGCGAACTCGACCTGCTTCTGCTGGCCACCGGACAACGCCCCGGCCAGCGCCGTCCAGCGCTGCGCCACCACCGGGAACAGGTCCTTGACGAAGGCCACCCGCTCGGCGATCGCCGCCTTGTCCCGCATCGTGTAGGCGCCGAGCAGGACGTTCTCGCCGACGGTCATCTCCTTGAACACGCTGTGGCCCTGGAGCACGTGGGACAGCCCGGCGGTGAGCATCCGCTGCGGGCGGTGGTGGGTGATGTCCTGCCCGTCGAGCAGGACGCGGCCCGCGCGCGGCGGCAGCATCCCGCTGGCGACCTTGAGCGCGGTGGACTTGCCCGCGCCGTTCGGGCCGACCAGGCACACCACGCTGGCCGGCGGCACCCGCACGGTCAGCCCCCGCAGCACCAGCGCGGCCCGGCCGTACCCGGCTTCGACGTCGATGAGCTCCAGCAGGTCAGACCCCAAGGTAGGCCTCCAGCACTCGGGGGTCGTCGCGCACCTCGGCCGGCGTGCCCTGGGCGATCGGCCGGCCCCGGTCGAAGACGACCACGTGGTCGGACAGGCTCATCACCATGTCCATGTTGTGCTCCACGACGAGGAACGTCCGGCCCTCGGCGTTGAGCTCGCGGACCAGCGCGCCGATCCGGTCGATCAGCGCCGGGTTCACCCCGCCCGCCGGTTCGTCGAGCAGGATCGTGTCCGGATCGGCCATCAGCACCCCCGCGAGTTCGAGGAGCTTCTGCTGGCCGTAGGACAGGTCGCGGCCTTCGACGCGCTCCAGGTGCTCGATGCCGACGCGGGTGAGCAGGTCCCGCGCCTTGGCGACGTCGGCGGGCTGGGCCGACCGCTTCAGCGCGCCCAGCGGGGAGCGGGGGCGCACCGCGACGAGCAGGTTCTCCAGCACCGTCATCCGGGGGAACACCCGGCAGAGCTGGAAGCTGCGGCCGATCCCGGCGCGGGCGATGCGGTGCGGGGCCAGCCCGGTGATGTCGGCGCCCCGCAACCGCGCCGTGCCCGCGTCCGGGCGGATCATCCCGGTGACGCAGTTGAAGAACGTCGTCTTGCCGGACCCGTTCGGCCCGATCAGCGCGTTGATCCGGCCGTCGAGGAACTCCACCGAGGCGTCGTCGACCGCCCGCACCCCGCCGAAGGACTTCGTCAGCCCGGTCGTGGTCAGCCCGCTCACCGGGACACCTCCTGCTCGTCGCCGGCCCGCCGTTCGCCGAGTTCGGCCTGGGTGACCTCGCGGATGGACGTCGTCCTCGGCCGGAACCGGTTCACCAGGGAGCCCAGCGCCGGGATGATCCCGTCGGGCATGAACAGCACCACCGCGCCCAGCAGCAGCCCGAGCGCGACCAGGTGGATCTGGGTGTCGCCGTACTCGTTCTTGAAGTACTCCATCGCGTAGCCGACGATCACCGCGCCCAGCGCCGGGCCGAACAGGCTGCGCAGCCCGCCGAGCAGGCTCATCAGCACCATGTAGGAGCCGGTCAGGATGGAGAACTGGAAGATCGGGTCCAGGAACCCGAACCACAGCGCGTAGAGCCCGCCGCCCAGCGCGGTGAACAGCGCCGAGAGCACGAAGGCGATGAGCTTGTAGCGGAACGTCGGCACCCCGAGCGCCTGCGCCTTGTCCTCGTCCTCCCGGATGGCCTTGAGCCCGGTGCCGAAGCGGGACCGGTCGATGGCCCACCAGCACAGCAGCGCCACCGCCAGCAGCACCCCGTGCAGGTAGAAGAAGCGCGCGTGCTGCTCCGGTCGCGGGACGTCCTCGCCGAACGGCCGGGGCAGCCGCAGCCCGTTGGAGCCCCCGGTGACCTCGCTCCAGCTCTGGAACACCAGCAGCAGGATCAGCACCAGGGCCAGCGAGACGATGACGAACGAGGCGCCGCGCACCCGCAGGCTGGCGATGCCCACCGGGACCGCGATCGCGGCCACCGCCGCGCCGCCGAGCAGCAGCGCGACCCACGGGTTCAGCCCGGTGTGCAGCACCAGCAGCGCGGTCGCGTAGCCGCCGAGGCCCGCGTAGGAGGCGTGGCCCAGCGAGATGTAGCCGGTGAAGCCGCCGACGAAGTTCCACGAGGTCGCCAGCACGGCGTAGCTCATGATCACCACGCCGACCGAGAGGATGAACGGGTCCGGCGCCAGGCCCGGGAAGGCCAGCACCGCGCCGACCAGCGCGAGCAGGCCCACCACCCGGGCGGCGCGCAGCGCGGTCCGGGCCCGGTCGGGAGCGGGGACGTCGGCAGCGGCGAGGTCAGAAGCGCTGGGCAAGGCGACCTCCGAAGAATCCCTGGGGGTGCAGCATCAAGGTGGCGAACAGCGCGAGGTAGAAGAACGTCTGGGCCCAGGTGGTGCCCAGCGGGATCTGCAGCATGCTCTGCCCGACGCCCAGCACCATCGCCGCGATCGCCGCCCCGGGGATGCTGCCGAGCCCGCCGACGACGATGATCGCCATCAGCGGTCCGATCCAGTGCCAGTGCAGCGACGGGTAGATCGTCGAGTCCAGCGCCAGCGCGGTGCCGCCGACCGCGGCGGTGGCCAGCCCGAGGCCGAAGCCCAGCCCGGCGATGCGGTCGGTGTTGATGCCGACGAGCTTGGCGGCTTCCTCGTGCTGGATGGTCGCGCGCAACGCCTGGCCGAACCGGGTCAGCTTGAGCAGCGCGTAGAGGCCGCCGAGGGCGAGCGCGGCGAGGCCGAACGCGATGAGCTTGACCACCGGCACGCTCGCCCCGAACACCTCGAGGTGGGCGCCGGAGTAGGGCAACGCGATGCGCCGGTGCGTGCCGGTGAAGGCGAAGCCGAGCAGCCCCTCGATGATCAGCGCCAGCGAGAAGGTCAGCAGCACCGACATCATGGTCAGCGTGGCGGGCCGCAGCCGGGAGATCAGCAGCCGTTGCAGCGCCACCCCGATGCCGAAGAACAGCGGCACCGTGAACAGCAGCGACAGCAGCGGGTCCAGCCCGGTGCTGGAGCTGAAGAACCAGGCCAGGTAGGCGGCCAGGACGAGGAAGGCCGAGTGCGCGAGCATCACCACGCGCATCACGCCGAAGTACAGCGTGAGCCCGGCGGCCAGCAGTGCGTAGAGCCCGCCGAGCAGCAGGCCGAGCAGCAGGCTCTGGAACAGCAGGGAACCGTCCATCGTGGCCTCACCACTCCGGTTTCGGGTAGACGAGACCGGTTTCGGCGGTGTCGTGCGGGAGCACGATGCGGATCTCGCCGTCGACGTACTGCTGGATCAGGTGTGCGCCTTGCGGTTTGCCGGTGCGGTCCCAGCTCAGCGGTCCGACGACGGTCGGGACCTCGTTGTGCCGCAACCAGTCGATCAGCCCCTGCTGGCAGGCGCGCGAGGGGTCGGCGCACCCCACGGCTTCGACGGCGGCGGCCACCACCTGCCCGGTCGTCCAGGCGTTGGCCTCGTCCTCGTTGGGTTCGGTGCCGTGCAGCCGCCGGAAGTGCTCGACGAACTCCCGGTTGGACGGGTAGGTCGCGGTGGGCGTGTACCCGGTGGGGGAGACGATCCCCTCGACGTGCTCGCCGAGTGCCTCGCGGAACTCCGGGTTGGTCGGCGCGGTGGAGAAGGCGGCCAGGTCCGGCTGGTAGCCGAGCTGGCGCAGCGCGACGATCAGGTTCACCGCGTCCTGGTACTGGGTGCCGCCGACCACGACGTCGGCGCGGGAGTCGGCGATCTCGGCGGCGATGGAGGCGAAGTCGGTGGTGTTGGGCGGGTACACCTCGTCGACGACGGTGCGGACGCCGCCCGCTTCCAGGGCTTCCTTCAGCCCGTAGGCGGTGCCCTGGGCGAACGGGTCGTCCATCGTGGCGTAGGCGGCGGTCTTCGGCCGCTGCTCCGGCGGCAGCGCGAGGATCGCCTCGGCGAGGTGGTCGTAGTGGTCCTGGGCGATGGCCGGGGCGGCGTAGAAGAGGTTGTCGAAGCCCTGCTGGAAGATCTCCTCGGCCGCGCCGGCGGGTTCGACGAACAGGTACCCGTAGTCCTCGGCCACCTGCGCGGCGGGGATGACCAGGCGGGTCGAGAAGGGGCCGAAGACCAGGTCCACGCGGTACTGGTTGATCAGCTTCTCGTAGTCGGAGGCGACCCGGTCGGCGCTGGACTGGTCGTCCAGGATGATGAGTTCGACCTGCTTGCCGAGCAGTCCGCCGCGGGAGTTGACGTGGTCGGCCCAGGCCTCGTAGCCGCGCTGCACGCCCTTGCCGGGTTCGGAGAAGTCCCCCGTGAGCGGGAGCGAGATCCCGATCTGGATCGCGTCGGGATCGCCCAGCTCGCTGGAATCCGCGCTCAGACAACCGCTGAGCAGGAGCGATCCGGCCGCGAGGGCGGCTCCGAGGCGGAGGCCGTTGGCTCTGTTCATGGTCCACCCGTCGTCGGGGGCATGTGTGAAAGCGCTTTCGTAAGCGCTTTCGGTAGAATAGGGATCACCGCACGGGGTGGCAAGGATCACTTCCGGTGATCGTGGTGCGATGGGCGGACCGCCGCCGGGGAGCGTGCGGCGGGGTCCGGCGCTCCCGCACCGCTGCGGGCGAGGCGGACGGGTGGTGCGGAACCGACGAGGAGCGGGAATGGCGCAGCAGGGCGGGCGGCTCCGGCTGGTCGACGTGGCGGAGGCCGCCGGGGTCTCGATCGCGGCGGCGTCCCGGGCGCTGTCCGGGTCGAAGGGCGTCAGCGACGCCATCGCCGCGCGGGTGCGGGAGGTGGCCGCCGAGCTCGGCTACGTCGCCGACGCCCACGCCCGGTCCCTCGCCGGAGGCGCCAGCACCAGCGTCGGCCTGCTGGTGCACGAGATCGGCGACCCCTACTTCTCCGAGATCGCCAGCGGGGTCCTGGGCGTCGGTGCCCGGGAGGGCTTGACGGTGCAGATCTGCCACACCGGGCGCGAGCCCGACAACGAGCTGGTCCAGGTGCGCGCGCTGATCGCCAACCGGGTGCGGGCCGTCATCATCGCCGGTTCCGGGTTCGTCGATCCCCGCACCCAGCTCGCCGTCAAGGAGGAGCTGCGCGGGTTCCAGGACTCCGGCGGGCGGGTCGCGGTGATCGGCAGGCACCACCTGGGCGTCGACGCGGTGCTGCCGGACAACGTGCCGGGCGGGCGCACCATCACCGAGCACGTGCTGTCCCTCGGGCACCGGCGGATCGCCTTCGCCGCCGGCTCGCTGGAGCTGACCACCGTCGCCGACCGCCTCGCCGGTGCCGAGCAGGCCCTGTCCGCCGCCGGGCTGGCCCTCGCGGACCTGCCCGTGGTGGAGGCCCCGTTCACCCGGGACGGCGGCAAGCGCGCGATGGCGCGCATCCTCGACGAGCACCCGGGCACCACGGCGGTGATCGCGCTCAACGACGACATGGCCATCGGCGCGCTCGCGGTGCTGCGGGAGCGCGGCGTGCCGGTGCCGGAACGGATGTCGGTCGCGGGGTTCGACGACGTGGCGGTCGCCGAGCACCTCGCGCCGGCGCTGACCACCGTGCGGCTGCCGATGGCGGAGCTGGGGGAGCAGGCGCTGCTCATGGCGCTCAAGCCGAAGTCCGCGCGGCCGCGCCGCCGCGCCACGCCGCACCGGTTGGTGGTCCGCGGGTCCACCGCCGCGCCGCGCTCCTGACGTCGCACCGTTTGCCCACGTCAGCGCCGTGCGTCAACACGGGCGGTGATCGTTCACCGGGCTGGTTGATTCGTCCCGTCTGAGCGGGTGAGGGCCCCCGCGCTCCATTGACGCGATCTTGGACCGGCCTCAACGATGCTCTTCGTGTTCGCACGGTCGCTGCGGGTGATGCCGAGTCGGAGCCCGTGCGGCCGAGGGTGACCGCCCGGGTCCGGAGCGCGGGGCGGGTTCCCCGGTGCGGCGAGGTGGTTCGCGGCGCGCGGCGGCGCGGCGGATCCTGCGGAACGGCCCGCGGTGGCGCGGGCGTGAGGAGTGCGTGGTGACGAGTAGTGCTGGCTTCGTGGTGCTGCCGGATTCGATCGGCGCGGGCGAGCTGCGGGTGGCGGTGCCGTTCGAGTCCGCCCGCGTGTACACCCACGCGTCGGGACGTCCGTGGCTGGTGACCCGCGACGACGTCGTGCTGGCCACCGCGGGTCCGGTGCGGTTGGCGGTGATCGGCCGGAGCCCGGTGGACGCGGACCGGTTGGCGGAGCTCGCCGCGCGGATCACCGATCTGTCCGATGTGGACAAGATCGTGGGTGCGGTGCTCGGCTCCTGCCACCTGGTCGCCTCGGTGCGCGGCCAGGTCCGCATCCAGGGCAGCCTCTCCGGGCTGCGGCGCGTCTTCCGCTCGCGGGTGCACGGCGTTCCGGTGGCCTCCGACCGGGCCGACGTGCTCGCCACCATGACCGGCGCCGCGATCGACGAGGAGGCGCTGGCCGTCCGGGTCGCCTGCGGCGTGCAGCTCGGTCCCCCGGCCGGGGATCGCAGCACCTGGTCCGGGGTGGTCGCGGTGGCCCCGGACCACTGCGTGCTGTGGGACCGGGACGAGGAGCGGGAGGCCCGGTGGTGGCACGCCCCGCCGGCGGAACTGTCGCTGGAGCAGGGCGCCGCGGTGGTGCGCGAGGCCCTGACCGAGGTGGTGCGCGGGCGCGCCCCGGAGGAGGGCAGGCTCAGCAGCGACCTCTCCGGCGGCATGGACTCGACCACGGTGTGCTTCCTGGCCGCCCGGGACGCCCCGGACCTGTTCAGCTTCCGCTGGGGCGAGGCCGAAGCGGGCAACGACGACGCGCTCTACGCCGCCCAGGCGGCGCGCGAGCTCCCCGGCGTCGAGCACCTGGTGCTGCCGCAATCCGAACTCCCGGAGATCTTCGCCGATCCGGACGTGCCGGTCACCGAGGAAGAGCCGTACGTGATGAGCCGGACGATCGCCCGCACCCGGCACAACGCCCGGTGGCTGGCCCAGCGCGGCTCCCGCAGGCACCTCGCCGGGCACGGCGGCGACGAGGTCTTCTGCCCGCTTCCCGGCTACCTGCACCGGCTGATCCGGCGGCACCCGCTGACCGCGTGGCGGCACCTGCGCGGCAGCGTGGCGCTGCGCCGCTGGCCGCTGTGGTCGACGCTGGGCCAGATCCTCACCCCGTCCACGCTGGACGCGTGGTGGCGGATGCAGGCGGACCGGCTGACCTACCCGGCACCGCCGCTGCGCCGCGCCGTGCTGGCGTGGGGCACCGGACCGCTGCGCGCTTCGCCGTGGGTCACCGACGGCGGCGTGGAACTGGCCCGCGAGGCGCTGCGCCGCGCGTCCGAGGACGCCCACCCGCTCGCCGAGGACCCCGGCCTGCACCAGCTCATGCTGGTGGTGCGGGCCAACTCCGCGCGCTACCGGCTGCTCGCCCGGCTGTACGAGGAAGCCGACGTCGAGCTGGAGATGCCGTACCTTGACGACCGGGTGATCGAGGCCGTGATGCGGGTCCGGCCGCACGAGCACGGCGGTCCCTGGCGGTACAAGCCGCTGCTGTCCGACGCGATGCGCGGCCTGGTGCCCGCCGAGGTGCTCGGTCGCTCCACGAAGGGCGAGTTCGGCGAGGACGTCCGGGTGGGCCTGCGCAGCAACCTGCCGGTGGTGCTGGAGCTGTTCGCCGATTCGGCGCTGGCCTCCCGCGGGCTGATCGACCCCGACGACCTGCGCGCCCGGCTGACCGCGCCGCAGCCGGACAACACCACCGTGATCGCGCTGGAATCGCTGATCGGCTGCGAGACCTGGCTGCGCACCGCCGCTCCGACGATCCCGGCGCCTCGCCAGCCCGGCACCCGGACCGGCGAACCCGACCTCGCCACCGGCTGATCCGCACCGACCACGACAGGAGGTCCGACGCCCATGCAGTTGCACCCGGACGTGTCCACCACCGAGACCGATGACGGCACCGTGCTGCTGCACCAGCGCACCGGTCGCTACTGGCAGCTCAACACCACCGGCAGCCACGTGCTGCGGTTGCTGCTCGACGGCAGCGCGCCGGAGGACATCGCGGCCGGGCTCGCCGACCGGCACGGCATCGACCCGCAGCAGGCCGAGCGCGACGTCAGCGCGGTGGTCGAGCAGCTCCGCGGCGCCAGCCTGGTGGTGCGGTCATGAGCGCCCCGGTCGCGCTGTCGCCCCGGGAGCGGCTGCCGCTGCGGCGCCGGGTGCTGCCGCTGCTGGCCGTCGGCGCGGGCCGGTTGCTCTCCCGCGCCCGGCCCGCCCGGTTGCGCCGGGTGCTGGAGTTCGCCCGCAAGCGGGCGACCCCGGCCACCGCCGAGCAGGCCCGGGCCGCCCGGTCCGACGTGGTCTCGGTGAGCCTGCGCTGCGCCGGGCAGGGCTGCCTGCAGCGCTCGATCGCCACCGCGCTGCTGTGCCGGATGCGCGGCACCTGGCCGACGTGGTGCACCGGGGTGCGCACCCACCCGTTCGCCGCGCACGCCTGGGTCGAGGTGGACGAGGTGCCGATCGGCGAGCCCTACCCGAAGGGCCACTACAAGCCGATGCTGGCGGTGCCGCCGGTCGCCGCCGAGGTGGCCGAGGAGGGCTGACCCCGCGCCCCGGAGCGCCCGGGACCTGGTGCGGACCACTGCGCGCGGCGGCGGGGCCGCGTCACAGCACCAGCTCGGCGCCCTCCGGGGCGAGCTCGGCGCCCGCCGCGCGCATCGCGGCGTGCTCGGGCGAGCTCTCGTCGAGCACCGGGTTGGTGTTGTTCAGGTGGGTGTAGAGCAGCCGGGCGCCGGGCGGTCGGGGTTTGCGCAGGCTGCCGCCGGGTCCGGCCATCGGCAGGTGCCCCATCGCGCGCTGCGCCGGGTCGCCGACGTCGCCGCCGGTGGCACCGGACATCTCGGCGGAGCCGTGGAAGGACCCGTCCAGCAGCACCACGTCGGCTCCGGCGCAGAACTCCTCGAAGTCGAACGGCCACCCGGCCAGGCAGGGCGCGTAGACGAGCCGGCCGCCGGTGGCCGGGTCGGTGAAGCGGTAGGCCACCACCCAGGTGCCGGGGGCGTCCGCGGCGTACTTCGGCCGCTTGCCGCTGACCGGGAGCACGTCCACCCGCAGCCCGCCGAGCTCGCCGGACCCGGCGATCCGCCAGTCCCACCGTGCGTACGGCGCCAGCACGGCCCTGGCGGGCAACGTCGTCAGCACCGGTTCCGGGGCGTGCACGGTCAACCCGCCCGCCTCCTTGAGCTGGAACAGGCCCGTGGTGTGGTCGAGTTCGCCGTCGGTGAGCAGCACGCCGCGCAGCGGGGTTTCCCGGGCACCGGGCCCGGGGGCCAGCGCCGGGCACCCGAGGAGCTGGGTGCGGATGTCCGGCGAGGCGTTGACCAGGTACCAGGACGCGCCGTCCGCGCTGATCGCCAGGCAGTCCTGGGCGCGCGCCGGGTGCCTGCCCGCGCGGGCGCCCCGGCAACCCGGGCAGGCGCAGTTCCACTGCGGCACCCCGCCGCCCGCGGCGGTGCCCAGCAGCACCGCCCTCATCGCGGTCCCCGCATCGCGTAGCCGGTGCGGGGCGGGGCCTCCAGGGCCAGGTCGACCAGGCCCCGGTCCGGGGAGCGCCGGCAGACCGGATCGGTCGCGGCGGCGTCCCCGGTGAGCAGGAACGCCTGGCACCGGCAGCCGCCGAAGTCGGCGGTCCGGCGTTCGCAGCTCCGGCACGGTTCCTGCATCCACTCCTCGCCCCGGTAGGCGTTGAACGACGCGGACTCGTACCAGATCTCGGCCAGCGGCCGGTCGCGCACGGACTCCAGCTCCAGGCCGGTGATCACCGACGCGGCCGGGCAGGGCAGCACGACCCCGTCCGGTGCCACGGTGAACTGGCGCGCGCCCCAGCCGGACATGCACGGCTTGGGGAACTCCTCGTGGTAGTCGGCCAGCACGTAGCCGATCTCCATCCGCCCGCGCAGCCGGTCCACCGCCGCGCGCACCACCGGCTCGGCCCGGGCGAGCTGCTCCCGGGTGGGCATCAGCGCGCCCCGGTTGCGCCACGCCCAGCCGTAGTACTGGGTGTTGGCCAGTTCGAGCCGATCGGCGCCCATCCGCTCGGCCAGCGCGATGATCCCGTCGATCTGGTCGTGGTTGTCCCGGTGCAGCACCGCGTTGACCGTCAGCGGCAGTCCCGCGCCGGTGATCAGCTCGGCGGCGGTGAGCTTGTGCGCGTGGGCGCGGGTGCCCGCGATCCGGTCGGCGGTGTCCGCCTCGGCCGCCTGCACCGAGAGCTGGACGTGCGCCAACCCGCGCTCGACGAGCTCGGCCAGCCGCGCCGCGGTGAGCCCGAGACCGCTGGTGGTCAGGCTGACGTAGCACCCGTGCCCGGCGGCGGCGCCCACCAGCTCGGGCAGGTCGCGGCGGGCCAGCGGCTCCCCGCCGGAGAGGTTCACCTGGAGCACCCCGAGCGCGCGGGCCTGGGCGAACACCGATTCCCACGCCTCGGTGCCCAGCTCCCGGTCGCGGCCGAGGAGTTCCAGCGGGTTGGAGCAGTACGGGCAGTGCAGCGGGCAGCGGTGGGTCAGCTCGGCGAGCATCCCCAGCGGCGCGTCGGTCACGTCCACTCCACCACCCGGCGTTCGACCAGCCGTTCCAGCACTTCGCGCACCTCCTGCTCGCGGACCCCGCTGAAGCGCTCGCGCAACCGTTCGGCGATGCCGTCGACGGTGGTCCGGCCGTCGCACAGCTCCAGCACCGCGGTCGCCGTCCGGTTCGGCATCAGCACGCCTTCCGGGTAGAGCACGACGGGGCGGTCCCGGACGTGGTCGTGGTCCAGGCGCACGCCGCGGCGCAGCGCCGGGGCGCTCACCCGGCGGCCCGTTCGACGGCGTCGAGCACCGACCACAGCACGTCGCACTTGAACGCCAGCGCCGCCACGGCCGCGTCCTGCTCCGCCCGGGTCGTGCAGTGGCGCAGGACGATCTCCAGCGCCTCGGCCCCTTCGCCGCGCACCGCGTCGATCCGGTCGGTGAAGTAGGCGAGGTCGGCGCGGTCGATCCAGGGGTAGTGCGCGAGCATGTCGACGACCCGCCTGCGCATCAGGGCGCCGGAGAACATCTCGGTCAGCCCGGAGGCCACCCCGAGCGCCCACGGCTGCTCCCGGGCGAAGGTCACGTAGGCGTCCACGGCGAAGCGGACGCCGGGCACCAGGTGGCGTTCGTCGAGCACTTCGGCGCGATCGAGCCCCACCGCCTCGCACAGCCGCAGCCAGCGTTCCGCGCCGCCTTCACCGTCGGCGCGGCCGTCGTGGTAGGCGATGCGCTCCAGCCACCGGCGCCGGACCTCCGGCACCGGGCAGTTGCTGATGATGGCCGCGTCCTTCTGCGGCAGCATCCGCTGGTAGTACCACCGGTTCGCGGCCCACAGCCGCAGTTCCCGCTTCGACAGCGCACCGCGGTGCAGCCGCTCGTGGAACGGGTGGGCGGACCAGTAGCGGGATTCCAGCGCGCGCAACGACGCGGTGAACTCGTGTTCGCCGAGCGCGGGCACGGGCGTCACCTCCGGCCGGGCGGGCCGCCCGCGCGGGGCGCGGGCGGCCGTCCCGGAGCGCTCGTGGTTCACTCCATCCGGGCCACGTAGGCGGTGACCTCCGGTGGGGTGTCGTAGTCGGTGAACTCCGGCGTGGTCCAGGGCTCGAGCTCGTCGATCATGGGCGCACCTCCCGCGCACGATGGGACAGTTGTGCACGGTAGGTGTTGTGCGGCCGGATGCGCTTCCCGCCGAACGGACGGTTTTCCGTTGCAACCCGGGCGCGGGGCTTCCCCCCTTCGAGCTGCCCGACGATTATCCGGAGGCGCGTCGGGATACCCGGAGAACCGGCCCCCGGGCCGCGTCGAGCACGACCACCGAACGCGAGGAGACGAGATGGACGCCCAGCGCGCCACGGGTGGCCTGCGGACCTACATCCACGTCGTGAGCAGCGCGCTCGGCGGCGCCGTCGACGTGGTGGACATCGACGCCTCCAAGGGCCCCGCGACCGCCATCATCCTGCTGCACTCGACCATACCGACGTTGCCGGAACTGCCGCTCCTGCTCACCTGGGACGAGATCAACGGCTGGGCGCTGCGGGTGAAGATCAGCGACGACGGCGACACCACCGCGCTCGGGTACCTGGGCGACGAGATCCTGCCCGACCCCGCGGTCGTGCGGACGTTCCTGACCGAGGCGGTCGACGGCGGCAACCCCGGCGTGATCATGCCGCCCGGGTTCCGGACCCCCGGTGCCGACGACGACCTGGAGCACCGGCTCGCGCACTTCGACCAACCGCCGTTCTGAACCCGCGGGAGCGGCTCCCGCACCGGGTTCCGAGGAAAGCGAGAGGATGACTTCCGCACCCCCGGCCCAGGCTTCCGCGGCCGACACCGTCCGCGCCGCGACCGACGTGCTCGTCCCGATCCTCGCCCAAGGCGTCATCGCGCGGCGCCCGGCGGCCGTGCGGCTGGCCGGCCGGGTCGGCGCCGATCGGCGGACCGTCCGCTTCCTGCAGCGGATGCGCGACCGCTACGGCGACGGCCCGCTGCGCCTGCGGGTGCCCGGGCGGTCGTTCTACCTGCTGCTCGCCCCGCGCGACGTGGCGCGGGTGCTGGCCGGCTCGCCCGACCCGTTCGCGCTCGACGCGGTGGAGAAGCGCGCCGCCCTGCGGCACTTCCAGCCGCGCGGGGTGCTCATCTCGCCCCCGGAGGCGCGTCCGGCCCGGCGCGGGTTCAACGAGGCGGTGCTGGACACCGGGGCGCCGGTGCACCACCTCGCCGGGTCGCTGGTCGGCAAGATCGAGCAGGAGGCGCGCCAGGCCGGTGCGGCGGCCGCGCGCCGCGGCGCGTTCGGCTGGGACGACTTCGCCCCGGCGTGGCGCCGGGCGATGCGCCGGGTGCTGCTCGGCGACGGCGCCCGGGACGACACCGAGCTCACCCGCCTGCTGGAGAAGCTGCGCCGGGACGCCAACTGGGCCTACGCCAAGCCCGCCCGGACCGCGCTGCGCCACCGCTTCGACCGCCGCCTCGCCGGGCACCTCGACCGCGCCGAGCCGGGCAGCCTCGCGGGCCTGGTCGCCGGGACCCCGGCCGCGCCGGGGACCGACCCGGCGGGGCAGGTGCCGCACTGGTTGTTCGCCTCCGACCCGGCCGGGATGGCGACCGTGCGAGCGCTGGCGCTGCTGGCCTCGCACGACGGGATCGCGGCGCGGGTCCGCGCCGAGTTGGCCGACCGGGACCTCACCGCGCCCCAGGACCTGCCGCTGCTGCGCGCCTGCGTGCTGGAGTCGGTGCGGTTGTGGCCCACCACGGCCGTGGTGCTGCGCGACAGCACGTCCCGCACCCGGTGGGACGGCGGCGCGCTGCCCGAGGCGGCCACGGCGCTGATCATCAGCTCGTTCTTCCACCGCGACGAGCGGACCGTGCCGCAGGCGCACCGCTTCGACCCGGACGCCTGGCTGGACGGTCGCGCCCGGCGCTCCGAGGCGCTCGTCCCGTTCAGCGCCGGTCCCGGCACCTGCCCGGCCCGGGAGCTGGTGCTCTACAGCGCGAGCACCTTCCTGGCGGTGCTGCTGCGCGACCAGGACTTCCGGTTGCGCCCGTTCGGGCGCCTGGACCCGGCCCGGCCGCTGCCCTACGGGCTGAACCCGTTCGCGTTGCGCTTCACCGCCCGCGCCCGGGACTAACCGTCCGGACCCGCGGGTAATCGGCGGGCATGGTGGAACAGCAGAACGGCCGGGCCCGCCGCGACCTCGAACCGGAGGTCGAGGAGGACGCGCAGGTCCGCCACCAGCCCGGTGGCCTCGGCGGGGAGGAGACCGAGGCCGAACGGCAGGTCGCCGACCAGCCCGAGCACGACGCCGTGCGGGAGCAGGACGAGCTGGACGCCCCGATCGGCCCGGAGATCGGCGGCGAGGCCGACGAAGGCCGGACCGGCCCACCCGACGAGTAGTTCCCGCGGCGCGCCGGGGGTCGCCCGAGCAGGAGGTGCTCGCCCGCGCACCGGCCCGGCCACCGCCCGCACCCACGTCAGCGGGCTGCCGGGCGTCGGACTGGACGGGAGTCTCGCCGGGTAGTCCGCTGGCATGCCCGAACTGCCCGACGTCGAGGGGTTCCGCCGGGTCGTCGCCGACCACGCGGCCGGAGCGACGACGCGGCGGGTCCGGGTGCGGGACGCGGGCGTGGTGCACGGGTCCGCCGACGCCTTCGCCCGGGAGCTGACCGGCCGGACCTTCGGGCGGCCGGACCGGCACGGCAAGTGGCTGGTGGTGCCCACCGGCGGGCGGTTCCCGGAGCTGCTGGCCCACTTCGGGATGACCGGGGCGTTCGTGTGGGGTGGCACCGACGAGCCGGACCACCGGCACGACCGGGTGGTGTTCGAGTTCGACGGGGGTGCGCTGCGCTACCGGGACATGCGCAAGCTGACCGGCCTCCGGTGGGCCCGCGACGAGTCCGAGGCCGACGACGTGCTGGGCGATCTGGGCCCGGACGCCGCCGCGATCGACCGCGACGACCTGCGCGCCCGGCTGACCCGCTCCCGCAGGCAGCTCAAGCCCGCGCTGATGGACCAGACCGCCCTCGCCGGGCTCGGCAACCTCTGCGTCGACGAGATCCTGTGGCGGTCCAGGTTGCCCCCCGACGCGGCCACCACCGAGCTGCGCGCCCCGGAGTGGACCAACCTGCACCGGCGGTTGGGCGCGGTGCTGCGGCAATCCAGCCGCGTCGGGCGGGTGCCGGACCGGCCGTCCTGGCTCACCGGGCACCGCGACGAGCACGACGGCCGCTGTCCGCGCTGCTCGACGGCGTTGCGGCGCGGCCGGTTCGGCGGTCGCGCGACGGTGTGGTGCCCGCACTGCCAACCCGGCTGATCGCCCGCCGCCGGGCGGCCGGACCGGACGGGGTCGTCAGCCGCTCGGCGGCAGGTACTTCGGCGCGAACAGCTCCTCCACGGGGCGGGGCCCGACGTACTGCCGACAGGTGCACGGGACGTACTCGTGCCCGTCCCAGCCCCCGTCGACGTACCGGGAGCGCCGCAGTTCGGCGTGGCAGGTGCCGTCCTCGGGATCGTGCTGGTCGAGGCCGTGGCCGCAGCCGCAGGACGCGGTGATCTGCTCCTTCGCCCGCGCCTTCGACCGGACCCGGCCGAACCGCCCCGCCGCGAAACCGAGGGCGAGCAGCACCCCGCCGACCACCAGGCTGATCGGATCCATCGCCACCCCTCCCGGCACCTCACCCGTCCGGGTGGGTTCGAGCAGCATAGCGATCCGCCGGGCGCGCGGTCCCCGATTCGCCGCCGGTCGCGGGCTGCGGATCACCGGAGCCGGTGCGCCGGGGTGTCCGCCGTGCTCGGCTGCTGCGCGGGCACCTCCACCTCCGGGGTGATCCCGGCGAGCACCTCGGGCAGCTCGGTGATCGGGGTGGGCCGGCCGAAGTGGAAGCCCTGCACCTCGTCGCAGCCCAGGTCGACCAGGACCGCGAGCTGCTCGGCGTCCTCCACGCCCTCGGCGATCACCGAGAGCCCCACCGCGTGCGCCATCGCGATGATGCTCTGCACGATCGCCCGCGCCTCGGCCGCCGGGCCGATCCGGGCGGTGAACGAGCGGTCGATCTTGAGCGTGTCCACCGGCAGCCGCAGGAGCTGCGCCAGCGACGAGTGCCCGGTGCCGAAGTCGTCGATGGCCAGCGCCACCCCCGCGCGGCGCACCGACTCCAGCGTCTGCTTGGCGTTGCGCACGTCCTCCATCAGCGCGCTCTCGGTGATCTCCAGGCAGAGCACCTCGGGCGGCAATCCCGCCGCCTCCAAGGCGGCCAGCACCGACTCGACCAGCGACGGGTCGTCGAGCTGCCGCGCCGACAGGTTCGCCTTCAGCGTCAGCGGCAGCCCACCCCCGCCGCGGTAACCGGCCAGCTCCCGGGTCGCGGTGCCGAGCATCCGGGCACCGATGTCGTGGATCAGGCCGGACTCCTCGGCCAGCGGGATGAACTCGCCGGGCGAGACCGTGCCGTGCACCGGGTGCGTCCAGCGCAGCAGGCCCTCCACCGCCACCGGCCGGCGTTCGGGCAGCGAGACGATCGGCTGGTAGGCCAGCCACAACTGGTCCAGCCGCCCGGCCCGGCGCAGGTCCTGCTCCAGTTCGAGGTGGCGCTGCATCCGCTCCCGCAGCCCGACGTCGAACACCGCCAGCTGCCCGCGTCCGCGGCTCTTGGCCTGGTACATCGCCACGTCGGCGTCCCGCAGCACCTCCTCGGCGTTGCGCCGGTCGTCGGTGTCGGCGACCGCGATGCCGACGCTGGCCTCCACGTGGATCTGCCTGCCGTGCGCGGTGAGCGGTGCGTCCAGCGCCGAGCGCACCCGGTCGGCGAGCCGGCGCAGGTCGCCGACCTCGCCGCCGCTGAGCACCACGAACTCGTCGCCGCCGAGCCGGCCCGCCAGTTCGTCGGGGCGCACCATGCCGGACAGCCGCCGGGCGATCATCCGCAGCACCCGGTCGCCGAACTGGTGGCCGAGCGAGTCGTTGATCACCTTGAACCGGTCCAGGTCGATGAACAGCACCGCGACCGGCGTGCGCGCGGTGCGCAGGTCGGTGCTCAGCCGCCGCAGCACGGTGCTCCGGTTGGCCAGCCCGGTCAGCGGGTCGCGGACGGCCTGGCGCTCCAGCCGCTTGCGGATGGCGCGGGACTCGGTGATGTCGGTGAAGGACAGCACCACCGGGTGCGGCGGCGGGTCCCCGGGGGTCAGGGAGTGGGTGGAGATCGACAGCCAGACCCCGCGCCCGTCCCCGCGCACGGTCCGCACCGAGCGCAGCCGCTGGGGTTGCCCGGTCCGGCCCGTCATGCTCGACGGGTGCGCCCCGTCCTCCAGGGCCTTGCCGTTGCGGTGGTACAGCGCCCAGGTCGCCGCGCGCAGGCCGAGCAGGTGTTCGCGGGTGGTCCCGAGGATCTGCGCCGCCGCCGGGTTGGCGGATTCGATCCGGCCGTCGGTGTCGACCACCACGACGCCTTCGCCGAGCGAGTCGACCACGGTGGCGTAGTGCTCCTCCGCGCGGCGCCGGGCGGTCTCGTCGGCGCACACCAGGATGAACCCGTCGGCCAGCCGCGCCGCCGAGATCCGGATCGTCAGCGGGGTGCCGTCCGCGTGCCGGTGCTCGATCTCGGTGACCCCGCCCGAGTCCACCAGTTCCGCCGGGTCGACCGCGGCGCCGAACACCTCCCCGGCGGGGCGGCCCAACGCCCGGTGCGAGGGAAGGCCGTAGATCGCCTCCGCCGCGGGGTTCCAGCTGGTGATCACCGCGTCCCCGGTGGTCGAGATGATCGCGTTGTGCACGTGGTGCATCAGCGCGGCCTGGTCGTGCAGCGCCGCTTCGGCCGCCCGCTGCGCGGAGATGTCGCGCAGCACCGCCTGCACCGCCGGTCGGCCGTTCCAGGTGGTGCGCACCGACACCGCCTCCACCAGCACCTGGGAGCCGTCCAGCCGCACCAGGTAGCCGGCGGCGGGCGGGGTGCCCGCCGGGCCGCTGAGCACCGCGAGCTGCCTGCGCAGCCCGACCCGCGTCTCGCGGGTCAGGAAGTCGGCGAGGGGGCGGCCCACCACCGCCGCGCTGGACTCCGCGCCGACCAGCCGCAGCGCCGCGGTGTTGACGTAGACGACGAGCTCGTCCTGGTGCACGCACACCGGCTCCGGGTGCTGCTCGATGAGCGACCGGTAGCGCTCGGCGAGATCGGCCAGCGCCTGCCTGCCCTCGGCTTCGGTGGTGACGTCGGTGATGACCCCCACCAGGCCGCCTGCCTCGTCATCGCACCGCCGGGCGCGCAGGCGCAGCACCACCGGTCCCGTCTCGCGCGATTCGCGGGCCCGGTGGACGTCGAACTCCCGCCGGTCGGGTTCGGCGTCCGCGGCGTCGAGCAGCGGCCGGAGCAGGTGGGCGAACTCGGCGCGGACCTCCGCCTCGGCGGCACCGGGCAGCCCGAGCAGCGGCCCGAGGTTCCCGGACCAGCCGGGCTCCGCGTCGCCACCGGTGCCGCACCACCACGGGACCGAACCGGTGAGCGGCCACGCGGCGTCGCGGAGCTCGCGCGCGGTCCGCGCGAACCCGTTGCTGTCCTGGGCGTCGGCCATGGTCCTCCCCGCGGTGTCCTTCGGAGTTCCCGGTGGGCGGCGGGGGCAAACGGCCGCCGCCCGAATGGGGGAGCGGTGCCCGCCGGGTTTCCGCCCGGTCGCGCGCGGGAAAGCCCGGCCTGCAACTGCCCATCGAGCCGAGGAGGGGACATGTCCCACCTCTGGCGCGGTGCCGCGGCGGGAGCCGCCGGGACCACCGCGCTCCAAGCGACGACCTACCTGGACATGCTGCTGCGGGCCCGGGGGCCCAGCAGCACGCCGGAGGAGACGGTGCGCCGGGCCGAGCAGGCCGCGGGCACCTCGCTGAGCTCCGACGACGAGGCGGAGGGGAACCGGCGTTCGGCGGCCGGGGCGCTGCTGGGCATCGTCACCGGGGTGGCCAGCGGTGTCGGGTACGCGGTGGCGCGCGGGCGGTGGCCGCGGCTGCCGACGCCGGTGCTGGCGGTGGGCGTCGGTCTGCTCGCCGCCGCCGGATCGAACGCGCCGATGACCGCGCTCGGCGTCACCGACCCGCGCACCTGGGACGCGGATTCCTGGGTCAGCGACCTGGTGCCGCACCTGTGCTACGGGATCGCCACGGCCGGCGCGTTCGAGGCGATGAACCGGCGCCTGGTCGAACCCCGGTGAGCGCGCGCGATCGGGGCCCGTCCGCAGTGGACGGGCCCCGATCGGCGCGGGTCGCGCTCAGCGGGTGCTGCGGTGCTTGCGGTCCTGCTCCAGCTTGCGGGCCCGCTCCCGCTCGACGGCCTCGGCCTGCTCGCGGGTCGCGGTGCCTTCGGCGACCGAGATCTCGGCGTCCATCAGCCGCTGGTGCTGCTCGTCGCCCGACTCGGCGCGGATCTGCTCGTCCGGGTCCGGCCGGTGGTGCTTGATCGGGTGCTCGCGCCGGTACGGGTTGTCCGGCGGCAGCCCGCCGCTGACCCGGCCGTAGAACCCGAGCACCGCCAGGAACAACCCGGCGATCAGGCTGAACAGGCAGTTCGACAGCCGGAAGCCGAGCACGTTGGCGCCGGTGTGGATGATCCCGAGGTGCACCAGTCCGGACAGCAGGAACAGCACGCCGAGCCCGATGCTCACCGTGGAGGCGAGCCGTCCGCCCCACACCGAGGAGATGACCAGCACCAGCCCCGCCACGATCGACAGCACCGCCAGCGCGCCGTTGGTGGACAGGCCCCACACGAGTTCACCGGCGAACAGCCACGGCACGTTGCGGGCGAGTCCGAGCACGCCGAACACGAGCAGTGCCACGCCCAGCGCCGCGGCGCCGATCCGGTGCACCACGTGCACCGGGTGTGTCTGAGTCCTGGCCATGACAGCACCTCCTGTAGCTGTGTCCTCGCCCCGCCGGCGGGCTCAGCGCCCGCGCCGGTGGTCCGGCGGGACCCTCGGGCCGGTGTGCAGCAGCGGGTCGCGGCGGAACCGACGACCGCGGGCGATCCCGGTCCGCACCACGTCGCCGAGCTTCCTGCGCACCTGCTGCGGTACGGCTCCGATCCCGTTCCGTCGCACGGGGTGACCTCCTCCCTCGGTCCGGGCCCGGCGATCACCGGGCGGCTCCTCGCGCACTGGGTTGACGCTGCGGGCCCGGATCAAACCCGCGCGCGGCGATCAGCGCGCCGCCGGGTCACCCGATCACGACGCGGAAGACGAAGAACCCGGCCACCAGCAGCACGACCACGGCGAGGAGCACCAGCCAGATCCACTTGGCCGACCGCGAGCCGGGTCGGGTGGTGAACGTGGTGGCCTCGGTGGCCGAGGCCGAGTCCGGTGGGGTCTCACCCGGCGGGACCCCGCCGCCGGGGTCCAGTCCGGGGGTGCGGTCGGGGTCCGGGTCGGGCGGTTGCTGCTGTCGTGCCATGGGACTCCTCGCAGAACGGATCGCGGGGCGGTGCCGGCCGGGCGCCCCGCCCTGCCCGGGAGGACCTCCTAGCAGGCGGGTTGCCGACCGCGTTCGGGGTGAAACCCCGGCGGCGCCCGCCGCGCGACGGCACCGCCACCGGGGTTCCGCGACCGCGCCGCCGCGCGGCGCTGCCGGAGGCCTCAGACGTGGTCGCGGGGGATCCAGCGGTCCCAGTTGTCCGAGTACACCCGTTGACCGCCTTCGTAGGCGTCGAGCTCGGCGTGCAGGTGGAACTGGGTCCGGGTCGAGGTCAGCGTGGTGCGGGTGACCGTGCCCGCCGACCAGTCGCCCCGCGAGAAGCCCATCGTCCACTCCACGTCGCCGCGCACCGAGTCGAAGTCGTCACCGGACCAGCTGTAGGTCTCCTCGGCGCGCCGCTCGACGTCGAGGCCGATGTCGTCGAACCGGACCACGCCGAGGTCCTTGACCACCTCCAGCGCCGAGCTGTAGTCGGCCAGGTCCTTGCTGATCTGCCACTTCTGCTCCCCGGCGGACAGGTGCGTGCTGGCCAGCGGCTCGGCGCCCTCCGGTTCGTGGAACAGCGGGGTGGGCAGCTCGTCGGGCTCGCGCACCGGGCGGATCGGCAGCTCGAACGAGCTCTGCTCCGGGTAGACGGTGAGCTGCACGGGTTCCGGCGGGGGCCACGCCAGGGGCCAGTACGAGGTCGACAGCGCCAGCCGGATGCGGTGGCCCGGCGGGAACGCCTGCGCGACGCCGTTGAGCTGCACCCGCACCTGGTAGCGCTGCCCGGGCACCAGCGGCTCGGGTTCGGCGTTGCCGTTGCGGTGGGTCAGGTTGAGCAGCCCGTAGGTGACGCGGGTGGCGCGGCCGTCCTCGTCGACGTCGGAGAGCCGCGCGGCCACCATCGCCACCGGCCGGTCCACCTCGATGCTCAGGTCGGCCACCGCCCCGCCGAGGATCTCGCAGCGCTCGGTCAGCGGGTCGCTGTCGAACACCAGCGAGCCGCCGTCCTCCTCACGCTGGTCGTAGGGCAGGTCCGGGGGTGCGTTGTAGGAGCACCACTTGCCCGCGTACTGCCCGACCGACAGCGGGGATTCCACGCTCAGCGGCCGGGAGCTCAGCTCCTGGCCCTCCTTGCCGATCTGGTAGAGGCCGAGCGGGTAGGGGATCCGCCGCACGTGCGGGGACGGCCACGACGGTTCCCCGACCCAGCGGCCGGGGCGCTCCTCGTAGGCGGTGGAGGGCGGCACGCTCTCCTGCATCCAGGCGCACAGCATCGGCCCGTTCATGATGCCGTTGTCGACGTCCTTGAGCCAGCGGTCCCACCAGCGCACCAGGGACTGCAGGAAGCCGATCGCCGGGCCGGGCTTGCCGAGGTGCGGGTACTTGTGCGACCACGGCCCGATCAGGCCCTTCCGCGGCACGTCGAGGCCCTCCAGGGTGCGGAACACCGCGTTGGAGTAGCCGTCAGCCCACCCGCTGACGCCGAGCACCGGGCACTGGACGCTGGAGAAGTCCTCGCACACCGACCCGTGGCGCCAGTAGTCGTCGCGGCGCTGGTGCTCCAGCCACGCCTCCAGCCAGTGCCCGCTGCCCTCCAGCCGCTCGCGCCACATCTTCCGCCACCGGTCGCCGACCAGCTCCGGGTCCGGCGGGCACGAGGTGTAGGCGAACATCGTCGCCGCCCAGGACAGGTTGTCGCCGAGCAGGCAACCGCCCATGTAGTGCACGTCGTCGGCGTAGCGGTCGTCGGTGTAGCTCAGCGCGGCGATCGCGCCGAGGCTCGGGGGGCGGCGCGCGGCGATCTGCAGCGCGTTGAACCCGCCCCAGGAGATGCCCATCATGCCGGTCCGGCCGGTGCACCACGGCTGGGACGCCAGCCACTCCAGCACCTCCATGCCGTCCTGCAGCTCCTGCTCCAGGTACTCGTCGACGAGCACGCCCTCGGAGTCACCGCTGCCCCGCAGGTCCACCCGGGCGCACGCGTAGCCGTGCCCGGCCAGGTACGGGTGGTTGATGGAGTCCCGCAGCGCGGTCAGGTCGCGCTTGCGGTAGGGGATGAACTCCAGGATCGCGGGCACCGGCTCGGCATCCGATGCGGTCGGACGCCAGATCCGGGCGGCCAGCCGGGTGCCGTCGGACAGCGGGATCCAGACGTGTTCCTCCTCGGCGATCTCGTGGGGCAGGGAGCTGACGGTCTTCATCCGATGGCCTCCTCGTCCAGTTCGAAGGGCAGCAGTTGCACGCAGCGGTCCCACTTGGCCGCGAGGTCGTCGTCGTCCTGGCCGCCGAGGTAGACGGCCGCGAGTTCGTAGCTGTAGCTGTCCTGCGCGTACAGCTCGGAGAGCCGGAGCCCGGCGGTGGCGGGGATGTCCACGATCGCCTCCGGGAACTCGGCGTGCAGCCGGGCGAGGTCGTCGGGCGAGGGCGAGCGGCGCACCACCGCGTCGCCGCGGAAGGTGCGCAGGTGCCACTTGCCCGCGACGGCGAAGTCCCCCGCCCGGTGCGGCAGCTCCGGGGCGAGCCCGAGCGCGAGCCGCACCATCGCCTGGAGGTTGGGCGCCCCGTCGACGAACGCGAACAGCGGGGCGTGCGACTGCGACAGCCGCGGGTTGATCTCCAGGATGTCGAGCCGGTCGCGCTCGGCGTCCCAGAAGAACTCGATGTTGAACGTGCACCGGTCGAGCCCGATCCGGCGCAGCACGCGGGTCGAGATGCCGGTGGCCCGGTCCACCACCTCCGGGGGCAGCGCCGAGGGGTAGCGGTAGCACAGGAAGCTCGACGTCCCGGGGTAGCAGGCGGAATCGATCGCCCCGTAGACGTGCGGTTCACCCTGGTGGCAGTAGCCCTCGACGGTGAGCTGGTGCCCGTGCACCTCCTCCTCGGCCAGGCACGCCCGGCCACCGGCGGCGGCGATCTCCGGCGGCAGCGCGTCGAGCATCGACAGCAGGTGGTCGAAATCCGAGCCGACCCGGTCGATGCCGTGCTTGATCCCGGCCACCGCCGCGTCGAACTCGGCGCGGTCGGCGGCCTTGTACGCCAGCTCCGAGGAGTAGGACTTCACCGGCTTGAGCCACATCGGATAGCCCACCCCGGCGGGCGGTGCGGGCCGCTCGGGACCGAGGTCCACCAGCGAGAACGCCGGGTGCGCCGTGGTGACCCGCTGCTGCTCCAGCCGGCTCCAGTACTTGTCCTCGCAGGTCGCCACCGCCCGCAGGTCCGGGGCGGGCAGGCCGTGGCGGTGGCACAGGATCGGCACCATCGAGGTGACCGGGAAGTCCCAGTAGCCGATGACGGCGTCCGGGACCGCCCCGGCGGAGCACAACCGCTCCTCCGCCATCTCCAGCAGGCGGGGCAGGTCGTGCGCGTCGGACATGATCTCCTCCCGGCGCAGCAACGGGTGGTAGCGGCACGGCGGGAGGCCGGGCAGGCCTTCGACGAGCTGGAGGTTCCGGTCGTCCAGCCCGAGCACGAAGACGTTCGCGACACCGCTCACGCATGTCGCCTACCCGCTGGCCCGGACGTTCATGCGGGTTCCGGCGCCGCGGCGGGCACTTCAGTCGACGTAGCGGCGGGCCGCGGACCTGCGCTGGCTCTCCTCCAGGCGGCGCAGGCCGCGCTCGACCCCGGGCGGGACGACGCGCCGCTCGCGCAGCACCCAGCGCAGCCCGCCGACGGCTTCGGAGACCGCGCCGAGGGTGTGCCGGTCCTTGGGGGAGGAGCCGAGCACGGCGGCGCTGCGGCGCACCGCGCTCGGCAGCGGCCGGCGCAGCCACGTCGTCCACAGCGTGTTGCGGATGCCCAGCTGCCTGCGCCGCCGGGAATCGCGGGCCGCCGAGGGGGCGTGGTGCACCACGACGTCCTCCACCCAGCACAGCCACCAGCCCGCCGCCGCCAGGTCCAGCGCCAGCAGCTCCTCCTCCCCGCCGAGCCACAGCCGTTCCCGGAACCCGCCGGCCGCGCGGAACGCCGAGGTGCGGAAGGTGGTCAGCCCCGCCATCACGCTGAGCAGGGCGGGGCCGGGCAGCCACGCCGGGGCGGGCACCGGTGAGCCGCGCAGCTCCGGGGTGAGCGGGTCGTCCCGCCCGTCGGGTTCCACCACGCACCGGCCCATCACCGCGCCGACCGCCGGGTGCTCGTCGAGCACCCGCGCGGCGCGCCGCAGCGATCCGGGCGCCCACCAGCAGTCGTCGTCGCAGAAGGACACGTACGGGGTGGTCACCTCGCGCACCGCCAGGTTGCGGGCCACCGCGCCGAGGTTCTCGGTGCTGCGCAGCAGGCGCACCTGCGGGAACTCGGCGGCCAGCAGGTCGGCGGTGCCGTCGGTGGACCCGTTGTCCACCGCGATGATCGGCACCCGGTCGGGCAGCGCGGTCATCCGCTCCAAGGCGCGCGCCGCTTCGGCCCGCCGGTTGTGGGTCATCATCACCGCGGTCGTGCGCGGACCGTCCTCGGGCATCGAACACCTCCAGCGTCGTCCTGCCCGGAGTACCCGCGTTCGTTTGCCCCCGCACCGGCGCGGGTAAGTCCGCGGCAGCCGGACGCGGCGGAGCCGGCGGGGAAAGGCGGTAGCACCACGTGTTCTTCCACCGCGCGCTGATCACCGGAGGGGCCGGGTTCGTCGGCTCGCACCTGTGCGAGGAGCTGCTGGCCCGGGGCACCCGGGTGGTGTGCCTGGACGACTTCTGCACCGGTCGCCGGGAGAACCTGGCCGCGCTGCGCGGGAATCCGCGGTTCGAACTGGTGGAGCGCGACATCGGCGCCGCGCCGGTGCTCGACCTCGGCGACCGCGAGGGGTTCGACCTGGTGGCGCACCTGGCCTCGCCGGCCTCCCCGGAGCACTACTTCCGGCTGCCGCTGGCGACGCTGCGCGCGGGCAGCGCGGGCACCGAGCACGCGCTGGAGCTGGCCGAGCGCACCGGCGCCCGCTTCCTGCTGGCCTCGACCAGCGAGGTCTACGGCGACCCGCTGGTGCACCCGCAGCCGGAGGACTACCGGGGCAACGTCAACCCGGTCGGCCCGCGCGCGGTCTACGACGAGGCCAAGCGCTACGCCGAGGCGATCACCACCGCCTACCGCGCCCGCGGCGTGACCACCCGGATCGCCCGGATCTTCAACACCTACGGACCGAGGATGCGCGCCGACGACGGCCGGATGGTGCCCACCTTCATCCGGCAGGCGCTGCGCGACGAGCCGATCACGGTGACCGGGGACGGCGAGCAGACCCGCTCGCTGTGCCACGTGGACGACACGGTGCGCGGCCTGCTCGCGGTGGCCTCGGGCGAACGCGCCGATCCGGTCAACATCGGCAATCCCGACGAGCTGCGGGTCCGCGACCTCGCCGAGCTCGTCCGCGAGCTCGCCGGCTCCCGGTCGCCGATCGAGCACATCGCGGCGGCACCGGACGATCCGCGCCGCCGGTGCCCGGACATCGCGGTGGCCGTGGCGGAACTCGGGTGGCGCCCGGAGATCGACGCCCGCACCGGGCTGCGGTCCACCATCACCGCACGAGCCGAGGAGCGGCCCGCTCCCGTCGCACCTGGTCGATGACCGCGAGCCCGGCCCACCGCGCGACCTCCTCGGCCTCCGGGGCGAAGCGGCCGTAGAAGCTCAGCGTGCCGAGCGGCTCCGCGCGCTCGACCAGCGGCACGGCCACCACGCCCCGGATCCGGAACTCCCGCGCGGCGCGGGCGAATTCCGGCCAGAACGTGCGGATCTCGGTGACCGCGGCCAGCACCGGACGTCCGCTGCGGGCGGCTTCCACGCAGGGGCCGTCGCCGCGGGCGAACTGCGCGTCGTCGATCGCGGCCGCGCGCCGGTCGGTGTGCACCGCGCCGAGGCCGTCGAGCAGCCGGGCGCACCCCATCTCCGCGCCCGGCACCGCGACGACGAGCCCGGTCAGCGCGTTGCGCAATTCCCTCACGTCGCCGGGCTCCCGTGCTCGGATTCGAGCACCTCCACCTCGTGCTCGACCCCCGCGGGCAGCCGGTGGCGGTGGGCCAGCGCGGAGGGCAACCGGCGCAGCGCGCCGAGCGCGGCCCGGCGGGCGGGCCCGGTGCGCACCGCCGCACCGGCCAGCCGGGCGGAGTCGCGCAGCGCGATGCCCACCGGGCGGCGCATCCAGGACAGCAGCACGGTGTTGCGCTGCTCCTGGGACAGCCGCCACCGGTCCCCGCCGCGCCGGGACGACGGGTGGTGGTGGGCCACCACGTCGTCGACGTAGACCAGGTCCCACCCGTGCGCGGCGAGGTCGTAGGCCAGCAGCTTCTCCTCGGCGACGAAGAACAGCACCTTGCTGAAGCCCCGCGCCTCGCGGAAGGCCGAGCGCCGCACCACCGCCGCGCACGCGGTGAAGCCGAGGATCCGCGGTCCGGGCAGGCCGTCGCCGTCCGGCAGCGGGGAGGAGCGCATCAGGTCGTTGACCGGGTCGGCCGCGCCCGCGTCGCCGACCAGCGTCCGCGCCGCGATCAACCCGATGCCGGGGTGCTCGTCGAACACCTCCTCGGCGCGCGGCAACGCCCCCGGGTCCCACCACGAGTCGTCGTCGCTGAACGCCACGTACGGCGTGATGGCCCGCAGCAGCCCGACGTTGCGCGCCACCGCGCCGAGGTTGCGGTCCGAGCGCACCAGCGTCACCGCGGGGTGCTGCTCGGCGACCGCGTCCGGGGTCCCGTCGGTGGAGGCGTTGTCCACCACGATCACCGGCGGGCGCGGTTCGAGGCCTTCGAGGTGCCGCAGGGTGCGCAGCAGTTCCTCGCGGCGGTCGCGGGTCGCGATCACCACGCTGGTGCGGGCGACGGCGCTCACGGCCGCGCCCGCAGTTCCCGGACCAGCTCGGCCACCAGCGGCGAGCCGTCCTCGGCAGCGGCGGCGCGCTGCCGCGCCCGCGCCCGCCCGGTCTCCGACCGGCACCACGACCACCAGCGGTCCAGCGCCCGCCCCCGCTCGTCGCCGACGAGCTGCTCGGCCCCGACCAGCGCGGGCCAGTCCCACGCCCGGGCCTGCTCGGTGACCTTCCCGCCGCCCGCGACCGGATCGACCGCCAGCGCGGGCACCCCCTCGCCGAGGGCGAACACCAGTCCGTGCAGCCGGCTGGTGAGCACCACGTCGACGCGGCCCAGCAACGCCGCGAACTGGTCGGCGGTCGAGCAGTGCCGCCAGTCCGCGGTGTCCAACCGGGAATCCAGCACCACCGGGGCCGCGTCCAGCGCGCCCAGCCAGCTCCCGATCCGCTCGTGCACCACGTCGTGCCTGCGGCGGGGGCCGTACTCGGGCTGGCCGGGGGCGAGCACCACGCCCACCACCGGCACGTCGTGCCTGCCCGGGCGGGTCGCCAGGTCCAGCTCGGGCGGTGCGGTGCCGCCGTCGCGGGGCAGCACCACGTGGAACCCGTCCGCACCACCGTCCACGACCGACACCCCGACGGCGATCCGCCTGCTGCGCGGGAACGCCTCGTGCAGGGCGTCGATCCGGTCCCCGGCCACCGGGCCGCAGGCGAAGACCACGTGGCTGTACTCGGTGCCGCGGGCGGCGTCCAGGTCCCACCCGCCGGGCACGAACCGGGGGCTCCACGCCACGTCGAGCGGGATGCCGTGATCGGACAGCCCGGCGGCCACCCGGCACATGCTGCGCACGTCGCCCGCGGTCGCCTCACCGCGCACGAAGCTCGGCCACCCGGTGATCAGCACCCGCATCGGTTCCTCCCTTCGCGCCTCACGCCCGTGTGCTACCCGCAACGGCCGGTCCGCAAGCGCACTCGACTGCACGGGGTGAGCGACCGGCGCGCGTCGGGGGACGTGGTTTCCGGCGTCGCTCCGGAGGGTAGCGGTGTAGTGGGGCCGCCCGCCCTGGTGCAGCTCAGGGGAACGGGGCGGCCGAAGTGGACGAAGCGGTGGAAGGCGGCACAGTGCGCGTACTCGGCATCAACGCGGTGTTCCACGACCCGGCCGCAGCGCTCGTCGTGGACGGACGGGTGGTGGCCGCCGCCGAGGAGGAGCGCTTCTCGCGGCGCAAGCACGGCAAGAGCCCGGTCCCGTTCTCGGCGTGGGAGCAACCCGAGCAGGCGGCGGCGTGGTGCCTGCGGCAGGGCGGGATCGACGCCGCGGAGCTCGACGCGGTGGCCTACTCCTACGACCCGGCGCGGGTGGACGTGGCACTGCCCGGCACCGACCCGACCTGGGAGTGGTTGCGGACCAGGTACGCCGAACGCGCGCCCGCCTTCCTGCGGACCGCGCTGCCCGGTCTCGACCCGGAGATCGTCCACTTCGTCCCGCACCACGTCGCGCACGCCGCCTCGGCGGGCCTGGCGGCGCCGGTGCAGGAGTGCGCGGTGCTCACCGCCGACGGGCGCGGCGAGGACGTCTCGGCCCTGCTGGGCAGCTATCGGGGCGGCGTGCTGGAGGTCCTGGCCACGCAGTCCCTGCCGCACTCGCTGGGCCTGATGTACGAGGACCTCACCGAGCACCTCGGGTTCCGGCGCTCCAGCGACGAGTACAAGGTGATGGCGCTGGCCTCCTGCGCCAAACCGATCTTCCGCGCCGATTTCGCCGAACTGGTGCGCGCCGACGGCGGGCGGTTCGAGATCGGCCGGATCGACTGGTCGCGCTGGGCGCCGCCGCGCCGCCCGGGCGAACCGATCGACGAGACCCACGCCCAGCTCGCCGCCAGCGTGCAGACGCGGCTGGAGGAGGTGCTGCTGGACCTGGCGTCGTGGCTGCACCAGCGGACCGGGCAGCGGGCCCTCGCGCTGGCCGGCGGGGTCGCGCTCAACTGCGTGGCCAACACCCGGCTGGCCGCCGAGGGCCCGTTCGACCAGGTGTGGGTGCAGCCGGCGGCGGGGGACTCCGGGACCGCGCTGGGCGCCGCGCTCCAGGTCTCCGCCGAGCGCGGCGGACCGGTCACCCCGATGCCCGGCGCCGACCTGGGCCGGGGCTGGACCGACGCGGAGCTCGAACAGGTGCTCGTCGACGCCGACCTGCGCTACGAACGCCCCGACGACCTCGCCGGGGTCGTCGCCGAGGCGCTGGCCGACAACCGCACGGTCGGGTGGTTCCAGGGGCGGGCCGAGTTCGGCCCCCGCGCGCTGGGGCACCGCTCGCTGCTGGCGCACCCCGGGCACGCCGACAACGTCGAGCGGCTCAACGTGATCAAGGGGCGCGAGCAGTTCCGCCCGGTCGCCCCGATGGTGCTGGCCGACCGGGCGCACGAGCTGTTCTCCCGCGGACCGCTGCCCAGCCCGTACATGCTGTTCGTGCACGACGTCGCCGAGGAGTGGCAGGAGCGCATCCCGGCCGTGGTGCACGTGGACGGCACGGCCCGCATCCAGACCGTGGACCGCGCCGACGAACCCCTGCTCGGCGCGGTGCTGGCGGAGTTCGACGCCAGGACGGGGCTGCCCGCCGTGATCAACACCAGCTTCAACACGGCGGGCCGCCCCATGGTGGACAGCCCGGTGGACGCCCTGGAGTGCTTCGGCGCCTCGCCGATCGACCTGCTGGTGCTGGGCCCGTTCGTGGTCCGGCGGAACGGGAGGTCGGCATGAGCGCCCCGCAGCGGCACCGCTACGCGGTCGTCATCCCCACCACCGGGCGGGAGAGCCTGCTGGCGCTGCTGCACGCCCTGGAGACCGCCGCGGGCCCGCCGCCGGAGGAGGTCGTGGTCGTCGACGACCGGCCGCGCCCCGAGCTCCCGCTCGCCCTGCCGCCGACCGGGCTGGACCGCCGGGTGCTCACCTCCGGCGGCCGGGGGCCCGCCGCGGCCCGCAACGCCGGGTGGCGCGGCACCGAGGCGGACTGGGTGGTGTTCCTGGACGACGACGTGCTGCCCGGCCCGTGGTGGCGCGAGCAGCTCGCCCAGGACCTCGACGACGTCGCGCCGGACGTCGCGGCGTGCCAGGGCCGCATCGTGGTGCCGCTGCCCGCGCACCGCAGGCCCACCGACGCCGAACGCGGCACGGCGGGGCTCGCCGGGGCCTGGTGGATCACCGCCGACATGGCGTACCGGCGGGACGTGCTCACCGCCACCGGCGGCTTCGACGAGGACTTCCCGCGCGCCTTCCGGGAGGACGCCGACCTCGCGCTGCGGGTGCAGGCGCTCGGGCACCGGCTGGTCAACGGCGGTCGGACCACCGAACACCCGGCCCCGGTGGGCTCGCTGCTGACCAGCGTCCGCGCCCAGCGCGGCAACGCCGACAACGCGGTGATGCGGCGCAAGCACGGCCCCGGCTGGCGCCGGCTCAGCGGGGAGGGGCCGGGACGCACCCGGCTGCACCTGCTCACCACGGCCGCCGCCGGGCTCGCTCCGCTCGCGCTGTCCCGCCGCCCGGCCCTGCGCCGCGCCGGACGGCTCGGCGCGGCGGTGTGGCTGGCGTCCACATTGGACTTCGCGGTGCGCCGGGTGCTGCCCGGCCCGCGCACGCCCGCCGAGCTCGGCCGGATGGCGGTGAGCAGCGCGCTGATCCCGCCCGCGGCGTGCTGGCACCGGCTGCGCGGCGAGGTGGCGGTGCGGCGCCGGGGCCGGATGCCCGCGGCCGTCCTGTTCGACCGCGACGACACGCTCATCCACGATGTCCCCTACAACGGCGACCCGGACCTGGTGCGGCCGGTGCCCGGCGTGCGCGCCGCGCTGGACCGGCTGCGCGCCAAGGGCGTGCCGCTCGGGGTGGTGAGCAACCAGTCCGGCATCGCCCGCGGTCTGCTCACCGGCGACCAGGTCGAGGCGGTCAACGCCGAGCTGCGGCGGCTGCTCGGACCGTTCGGCACCGTGCAGGTCTGCGCGCACGGCGAGGACGACGGCTGCGGGTGCCGCAAGCCCGCCCCGGGGCTGGTCCGCCGCGCCGCCGAGGCGCTGGCCGTGGAGCCGGGCGGCTGCGTGGTCGTCGGCGACACCGGCGGGGACGTCGGCGCGGCGCTGGCCGCGGGCGCCCGCGCCTTCCTGGTCCCCACCCGCCGCACCCGGTGCGCCGAGATCGAGCACGCCGCGCTGTCGGCCCAGGTCGCGCGCACCGTCTCCGAGGCGGTGGACCGCTTGCTGCGAGGTGGGGTCCGATGACGGCGCTGGTGGTGCGGCAGGACAACCTCGGCGACGTGCTGCTCGCCGGGCCCGCGGTGCGCGCGGTGGCGGCGGCCGGTGAGCCGGTCGCGGTGCTGGCCGGACCGCGCGGCGCCGCGGCGGCCGGGATGCTGCCCGGGGTGGACCGGGTGCTGCGCTGGTGCGCCCCGTGGATCGACCCGGAACCCCCGCCGGTGCACCGGGACGACGTGCGCGCGCTGGTCGACGAGATCGCCGAGCTCGCCCCGAGCCGGGCGCTGGTGCTCACCTCGTTCCACCAGTCGGCGCTGCCGATGGCGCTGCTGCTGCGGCTGGCCGGGGTGGAGTGGATCGGCGCGATCAGCGAGGACTACCCCGGCTCCCTGCTGGACCTGCGCCACCGCGTCGACGGTGACCCGCCGGAGGCCGAGCGGGCGCTGTCGCTGGCCAGGGCCGCCGGGTACGCGCTGCCGCCGGGGGATTCCGGGCGGCTGGCGATCGAGGGCCCGCTGCCGGACGTCTCCGGCCTGGTGGGCGAACCCGGCTACGTCGTGCTGCACCCGGCGGCCACCGCCCCGGCCCGGGAGTGGCCGGTGCACCGGTGCGCGGAGGCGGTGGCGCGGTTGTCCGACGCGGGCCACCGCGTCCTGGTCACCGGTGCCGCCGCCGACCGGGAGCTGACCGCCGCGGTGGCGGGGGACCGGGGCGCCGACCTCGGCGGGGCGACCGACCTGCGGGAGCTGGCCGCGGTGCTGGCCGGGGCGGACGCCGTGGTGGCGCCCAACACCGGCCCGGCGCACCTGGCCGCGGCGGTGGGCACCCCGGTCGTCTCGTTGTTCGCCCCGGTGGTGCCGGCCGCGCGCTGGGCGCCGTACGGGGTGCCGACGGTCCTGCTCGGCGACCAGCACGCCCCGTGCCGGGACACCCGGGCGCGGGTCTGCCCGGTTCCCGGCCACCCGTGCCTGTCCGGCGTCGGGGCCGGGGACGTGGTCGCGGCGGTGCGGCGGCTCGGCGCGGTGCGGAGGGCGGCATGAGGATCCTGATCTGGCACGTGCACGGTTCGTGGACGACGGCCTTCGTGCGCGGCGGGCACCGGTACCTGGTGCCGGTCAACGCCGAGCGCGACGCCTGGGGCCGGGGCCGGGCCCGGACGTTCCCGTGGCCGGACGACGCGGTGGAGGTCGCGCCGGAAGAGCTGCGCGACGCCGAGATCGACGTAGCGGTGCTGCAACGACCGTCCGAAGTGGAGCTCGTCGAGCGCTGGACCGGCCGCCGGCCGGGGACCGACCTGCCCGCCGTCTACGTCGAGCACGACACGCCGCGCGGCCCCGCGGCGGCGACCCGGCACCCGCTGGCCGACCGCACCGACATCCCGATCGTCCACGTCACCCCCTTCAACGAGGCGATGTGGGACTGCGGCCGGGCCCCGACCACCGTCGTCGAGCACGGCATCGTCGACCCGGGCCACCGCTGCACCGCCGAGCTGCCGCGGGCCGGGGTAGTGATCAACGAACCGGTGCGCCGCGCCCGCATCGCCGGGACCGACCTGCTGCCGCGGATCACCGGCGGCACCCCGCTCGACGTGTTCGGCATGGGCGTGCGGGACCTGCCCGGCTGGCTCGGCGACGACCGGGTGCGGGTCCACGAGGACCTGCCGCAGCGGGACCTGCACGCCGAGCTGGCCCGCAGGAGGGTCTACGTCCACCCCTACCGGTGGACCTCGCTCGGCCTGTCGCTGCTGGAGGCCATGCAGCTCGGGATGCCCGTGGTGGCCTTCGGCGCCACCGAGGCGGCCCGCGCGGTGCCGCCGGAGGCGGGCGTGGTCTCCACCCGGCCCGACGTGCTCGCCGACGCCGTCGCGAAGTTCGTCGCCGATCCCGATCTGGCCCGGGAAACCGGGGCGGCCGCGCGGCGCACGGCGCTGCGCGAGCACTCGCTCGGCCGGTTCCACGCCGCGTGGGACCGCTTGCTGGAGGAGGTGCGCGGATGAAGGTCCACCTGGTCTCCGAACACGCCAGCCCGCTGGCCGTCCTCGGCGGCGTCGACGCCGGCGGGCAGAACGTGCACGTCGCCGAACTCGCCAGCGGCCTGGCCCGGCTCGGTCATTCGGTGGTCGTGCACACCCGCCGCGACGGCGCCGACCTGCCCGAGCGCGCGGAGTTCAGCCCCGGGGTGACCGTCGAGCACGTGCCCGCGGGCCCGCCGAAACCGGTGCCCAAGGACGACCTGCTGCCCTACGTCGACGACTTCGGCGACCACCTGGCCCGGCGCTGGGCGGCCGATCCGCCCGACCTGGTGCACGCGCACTTCTGGATGAGCGGGCTGGCCGCCTGCCGGGGAGCCACCGGGCTCGACCTGCCGGTGCTGCAGACCTTCCACGCGCTGGGCCGGGTGAAGCGGCGCCACCAGGGCGAGCTGGACACCAGCCCGCGGGACCGCCCGGCGCTGGAGGCGGGCCTGGCCGGGCGGGTGGACGCGGTGCTGGCCACCTGCTCCGACGAGGTCGACGAGCTCGCCGGGATGGGGATGCCGCGCGACCGCGCCGCCATCGTGCCCTGCGGGATCGACCTGGCCAAGTTCTGCCCGGACGGCCCCCGCTTCCCGCGCGGCGAGCGGCCCCGCGTCGTCAGCATCGGGCGGCTGGTCGAGCGCAAGGGGGTGGACGCGGTGATCGAGGCGCTGGCCGCGGTGCCCGACGCGGAGCTGCTCGTGGCGGGCGGCCCGGCCCCACCGGCCTGGGACACCGATCCGGAGGTGGCGCGGCTGCGCCGGATCGCCCGCGAGCGCGGGGTCGCCGACCGCGTCGTGTTCCTCGGGCCGGTCGACCACGACGACGCGCCCGCGCTGTACCGCTCGGCCGACGTGGTGGTCACCGCGCCGTGGTACGAGCCGTTCGGCACGGTGCCGCTGGAGGCGATGGCCTGCGGCGTGCCCCCGGTGGCGACCGCCGTGGGCGGCCACCTGGACACCGTCGTGGACGGCGGCACCGGACTGCTCGTGCCGCCCCGCGACCGCGCCGCGCTCGCCGCGGCGCTGCGCGACCTGCTGACCCGACCCGCCCGGCGCGCCGACCTCGGTGCCGCCGGGGTGCGCCGGGTCCGGGAGAAGTACGCGTGGGACCGGCTGGTCCGCGACACCGAGACCGTCTACCGCGGTGTGCTGGCCGCCCGGCGCCCGCGTGCCACCGCGACCGGAGGTGCCCCGTGATCGAGGAACACTTCACCGCGCTGGGCGCGGCCGCGCAGCGGTCCTGCGAGGCCGCTCCGACGCTGCGCCGCTGGGCGGCCCGGCTCGCCGAGGTCCTCGAATCCGGCGGGCGCCTGCTCACCTGCGGCAACGGCGGCAGCGCCGCCGAGGCCCAGCACCTCAGCGGTGAGCTGTCCGGCAGGTTCCTGCGGGACCGCAAGCCGTACGCGGCGATCCCGCTGCACGCCGACAGCTCGGCGTTCACCGCCATCCTCAACGACTACGGCGAGCAGGAGGTCTTCGCCCGCGGGGTGCGCGCGCACGGCCGCCCGGGCGACGTCCTGATCGCGCTGTCCACCAGCGGCCGCAGCCACAACATCATCGCCGCGGCCAAGACCGCCCGGGAGCTCGACATGGCGACCTGGGCGATGACCGGCCCGCTGCCCAACAGCCTCGCCGCGGTGTGCGAGGACGCGATCGGCGTCGAGGCGCCGAGCGTGGCCACCATCCAGGAGATGCACCTCGCGCTGGTCCACGCGCTCTGCGCGGCGTTCGAGGAGGAGATCTGCCGTGAACCTGGTGATCATCGGGGACGCCCTGCTTGATGCCGACCTGACCGGAACGGCGACGCGGCTGTGCCCGGACGCCCCGGTTCCGGTGGTCGATCTCGACGCCCGCCGCCGCCGGCCGGGCGGTGCCGCGCTCGCCGCGCTGCTCGCCGCCGAGGAGGGCGCGGACGTCACCCTGATCGCGGGACGCGGGGACGACGCCGCGGGCCGCGAGCTGGACCGGTTGCTGGCCGGTCGGGTCCGGCTGGTCGACGTCCCGTTCCTGGGCGGCACGCCGACGAAGACGCGGGTCCGCGCCGACGGCCGCTCGGTGGTCCGGCTGGACGCCGGGGACGGCACCGCCGCGGACGTGCCGCTCGGCGAGGCGGTGCAGGAGGCGCTGCGGGACGCCGACGCGGTGCTCGTCGCCGACTACGGGCGCGGCGTGGCGCGCAACACCTGGCTGCGCCGGGAGCTGTCCCGGCTGCCGCCGCACGTCCCGCTGGTGTGGGACCCGCACCCGCGCGGTGCCGAACCGGTGGCCCGCGCCGACCTCGTGGTGCCCAACCACGCCGAGGCCGCCCGGCTCAGCGGGGCCACCGCACCGGACGCCGCGGCGACCGCGCTGTGGCGGCACTGGGAGTGCGGGGCGGTCGCGGTCACGCTCGGCGCCCGGGGCGCGGTCGTGGTGCCGCCAGGTGCCCACCTGCCCGCGCCCGAGGTGCCCGCGGGTTCCGACGTCTGCGGTGCCGGGGACGGGTTCGCCGTGGCGGTGGTGCGGGCGCTGGCCGCCGGCGCGCCGATCGCCGAGGCGGTCCGGGCCGCGGTCGAGGAGGCGAGCCGGTTCGTGGCCGCGGGCGGCGCGGCGACCTGGACCACCGAAGCCGAGCAGGGCGCCGGCCGGCAGCCGGGCCGTTCGGCGTTCGACCTGGTGCGCCAGGTCCGCGGCGGTGGTGGGCGGGTGGTCGCCGCGGGCGGCTGCTTCGACCTGCTGCACCCCGGGCACGTGAACCTGCTGGACCGGGCCCGCTCGCTCGGCGACGCCCTGGTGGTCTGCCTGAACTCCGACGATTCGGTGCGCAGGCTGAAGGGTTCGGACCGCCCGGTGGTCCGCGCCGAAGACCGCCGCAGGCTGCTCGAAGCGCTCGAATGCGTCGATGCCGTGGTCGTCTTCGACGAGACCTCCCCCTGCGAACTGCTCGCCGAGCTCCGCCCCGACGTCTGGGTGAAGGGCGGCGACTACGAGGTCGAGCGGCTGCCCGAGACCCGCGTGGTGGAGAGCTACGGCGGGCGCACCGTGCTCGTCCCCCTGGTGGCGGGCTACTCGACCAGCCGGCTGCTCAGCGGGGCGGCGGGCTGAACGGCGCGGCGGCTCTCGCGCGCGCCGGAACACGCGGGCCGCGCCCGGCCAGGACGGGCGCGGCCGTTCGGAAGGAGGCGCATGGAACAGCTCGGCAACGTCCTCATCACCGGTGGGTCCTCCGGTCTCGGGGCGGCCGCGGTGCGCGCGGTCGCCGCGCACGGGGGCACCCCGCTGGTGCTCGACCGCAATGCGCCGGACGAGCCGGTGAAGTACCGCGTCGTCGACCTGGCCGACGGCCGGGCCGCCGAGCAGGCCGTCCGCGACCTGGCCGATTCGGCGGGCGGGCTGGACGGCGTGTTCAGCGCGGCCGGGATCGATTCGTGCGGATCGCTGGAATCGGTGCCCGCCGAGGAGTGGGAGCAGGTCGTGCGGGTGAACCTGCTCGGCACCGCGGCGGTGGCCCGCGCCGCGCTGCCCTACCTGCGGCGGAGCCGGGGCACCTTCGTCACCGTCGCCTCGACGCTGGGCATCAACGCGGTGCCCGACGCGACCGCCTACTGCGCGTCGAAGTTCGGCGTCGTCGGGTTCAGCCGGGCGCTGGCCGCCGAGACCGCGGGCGAGGTCGGGGTGACCGCGCTGGTGCCCGGCGGGATGCACACCGCCTTCTTCGACGGTCGCGACGAGCAGTACAAGCCGCCGCCGGACGCCAAGCTCAACCAGCCCGAGCACGTCGCCGAGACCGTGGTGTTCGCGCTGCGCCAGCCCGCGGGCTGCGAGATCCGGGAAATGGTGGTCTGCGCGTCGGAGGAGGGTTCGTGGCCGTGACCCCCGTGGTGCTCGTGCTGCGCGCCCTGGGCCTCGGCGACCTGCTCACCGCCGTGCCCGCGCTGCGCGCCGTGCGGGCGCACTGGCCCGGCCACCGGATCGTGCTCGCCGCCCCCGAGGGGCTGACCTGGCCGGCCCGCGCCACCGGCGCCGTGGACGAGGTCGCCGGAGTCCCCGACCTGGCCGCGTTCCGGTGGTCCGGGCCCGCTCCGGACGTCGCCGTCAACCTCCACGGCAGCGGACCGCAGAGCATCGCGGCGCTGCGCGGCACCGGAGCCCGCCGGGTGCTCAGCCACGCGCACCCCGACCACCCCGAGGTGCCCGGCCCCGACTGGTCCGCCGACGAGCACGAGGTGCGGCGCTGGTGCCGCCTGCTGGCGCACCACGGCGTGCCCGCCGACCCGGCGGACCTCGGCTTGCCGCCGCCGGGACCGACGCCGCTGCCGGGCGCCGCGGTGCTGCACCCCGGCGCCAGCCACGCCGCCCGCCGGTGGCCCGCCGAGCGGTTCGCGCGGGTCGCCGCGGCGCTCGCCTACCGGGGCGAGCGCGTCGTGCTGACCGGTGACCGGCGGGAGCGGGCGGCGGTGCTCGCGGTCGTCCCGGCGGGCGGGCTCGGCGACGAGGCGGTGCTGGCCGGGCGCACCGGGCTCCCGGAGCTGGCCGCGCTGGTGGCCGCGGCCCGCCTCGTGGTGTGCGGCGACACCGGGGTCTCGCACCTGGCGACCGCCTACGGCACCCCGTCGGTGACCCTGTTCGGGCCGGTCGCCCCGGCGCAGTGGGGGCCGCCGGAGGACCCGCGGCACGTGGCGCTGTGGGCGGGCCGCCGCGGCGACACCTTCGCCGACCGGCCGGATCCCGGGCTGCTCGCGCTGCACCCCGAGGACGTGCTCGACGCGGCCGGTCCGCTGCTGCGCGCGGAGGTCCCGCGATGAGCTCCGCGCGTCGCCTCGCCGTGGTCGGCGCGGACCGCACCGCCGCCGCGCTGGCCACCGGGCTGGCCGGGCTCGGGCACGACGTGGGGTGGGCCGATGGTGCCGCCACCGCACCGCCGCGGGTGTCCGGAGCCGACTTCGTCTTCGTCTGCGGCGCCGCCCGGTCCGTGGTGGACCGGCTCGGGAGCTGGATGCCGACCGGGTCGGTGGTGGTGAACTGCTGCGTGCCGCCGTGGCACGACACGGCGGAACTGCGCGCCGCGGTGGGACGCGACGTCCCGGCCGCCAGCCACCCGCTGAACCTGCGCGCCGGTCGCGCGGCGCCGGACGTCGCCGCCCCGGACCGGATCGTCGTCGGTGCCGCCGACGAGCGGACCCGGGAGGACGTCCTGTCGCTCTACGCCGGGGTCGACGCGCCCGTGCTGCGGACCGGGGTCCGCGAGGCGGACGTGATCGCCGCGGCCACCGATGCCTACTGCGTGCTGCGGCAGGAGTTCTTCGACCAGCTCGCCGGGCTGTGCGCGGCCGTCGGCGTCGGCGTCGACGGCGTGGTGGCGGGACTGCGGCCGGACGAGCGGATCGATTGCGACGTCGAGCCCGACGTGGTGCCGCCGGGGGTGGCGTCGCTGCTGGACTTCGCCGGGGAGCAGCCGGATCCCGTGCTGCGCGCCTGGCGGTATCGCGGAACCGCGTGAGAGGTGAGCGCTGTGCCTTGGTCTCGTCGGATTGTGGTGGTGGGGACCGGTTATGTCGGGTTGACCACGGGGGCGTGTCTGGCGTCGTTGGGGCATCGGGTGGTGTGCAGCGATGTGGATGCGGTGAAGGTGGCGGCGTTGCGTCGGGGTGAGGTGGGGATTCGGGAGCCGGGTTTGGGGGAGTTGGTGGCGGAGGGGTTGTCGGCGGGGCGGTTGGAGTTCGTGGTGGGTTCGGCGGAGGCGGCGGCGGGGGCGGAGGTGGTGTTCCTGTGCGTGCCGACGCCGATGGGTGCGGGGGGTTTGGCGGACCTGTCGGTGGTGGAGTCGGTGGTGGCCGAGGTGGGGCCGGTTTTGGCTTCGGGTGCGGTGCTGGTGACGAAGTCGACGGTGCCGGTGGGGACGGCGGCGCGGTTGGGGGCGTTGGTGGGGCGGCCGGATGTGGGGGTGGTGAGCAATCCGGAGTTTCTGCGGGAGGGTTCGGCGGTGGAGGATTTCCTGCGTCCGGACCGGATCGTGGTGGGGT